>CAZIVL010000001.1:0-11023 GCA_964543035.1 uncultured Gammaproteobacteria bacterium
TGGTCAGTCTGTACCTTATTCGCAGGTGGCTTATCCAATCAAAATCTTCAGATCCAGCCGTTACCTCTTGGCTCTCCTCAGTTCAGTCCTCGCTCGATAGTTCTACTCGCTTGATGGCCGATGTCCAAAGGTCTCTGGGTGAGATGTCCGAGGTGGGTCGTGGTATCAAGTCACTTCAAGATTTTCTGGCTTCACCCAAGCTGCGCGGAGGCTTGGGAGAAGAGATTCTGTCTCAGATGATAGGCGAAAGCTTTCCCAAAAATGCTTTTCATCTGCAGTATTCATTCAAATCAGGAGTAAAGGTCGATGCAGTTCTGAAGACCGATGCCGGTCTTCTATGTATTGATTCCAAGTTTCCCACCCAAGAGTTCGTAGTCTCAGATATCAAAAAGCATATTTCCGATATCGCCAGAAAATATATTTTGCCAGAGGAAGGCACTATGGACTTTGCCCTCATGTATATTCCTTCAGAAAGTATTTATTACGAGGTGGTTAGTAGTCGTGAGCTCACCAAGTTTTCCAGAGATCTCAGGGTTTATCCCGTTTCCCCCAACACTCTTTATGCTCATCTCCAGGTATTGTTGCAGTCACTTCAAGGAAAAGAGTTAGAAGCCAAGTCTCGCCAGATATTGCAGACTCTCAGGGCCGCCCAGCAAGATCACGGTCGCCTGACGGAGAACATCGGCGTTCTCAATCGCCATCTCACCAACGCCTTCAACCAAATGAGCAACGTCAGCAGCAGCGCAAACACTCTAGGCCAAAAACTGACCCACACCCACATGCTAGAATCCAAGGATGACCAATCTTGATCTAACTCAATACAAAATCAGCCCACTTAGTATGGTCTTTCTGATTCAGGGCGATCAGATCCTGGTTCTCAGAAGAGCAGCGAACAAACAGATTTTTCCAAACAAACTTTCAGGCTTTGGTGGCAAGATTGAGCCAGGAGAGGAGCTATATGCCGCAGCCAGCCGCGAGTTCACAGAAGAAACAGGTCTAACTATTTCTGACCTAAAACTAAAAGGAAACTTCATAGTCTTCATGGGCAATGGATTCGTAAATATTTTATATATTTTCGTAGGCACCCAGTTTACTGGCGATCTAATCACCAGCTCAGACGAAGGCACCATCTCATGGATGAATATCCAGGATTTCTTGTCTTCATCCGATCGCGTCGACCACATTGGTTATTATCTGGAAAAAGTAATCAAAGAAAACTCCGATCTATATGTAGGCGTCGCTGTTCGTGAGGATGGGGTGATCACAAGTTACAATGACAATTCCGGTCACTTTGCAGATCGCAGTCTCAAATGAAGCCATCTGGATTTGTAGATTATCTCAAGGAAGAAATATTTAGAGACATTCCAGGCATCACCTTCCGCGCCATGTTTGGTGGACATTGTATTTACAAAGATGGTCAAGCCTTTGGCATGGTGGCAAATGACACTTTGTACTTCAAAGTCGGAGAGAATAATAAGATCGATTATGAATCAGCCGGCAGCAAGCCATTTGAGTATGGGATGAAAGGCAAGACCTACAAGATGTCCTATTGGGAAGTTCCACAGGAAGTTTTAGATGATTCTGATAAGATTAAGTTATGGCTGCAAAAGTCACTAAAGGCAAAAAAGTAATCTGGTTCAAAGCCAAAAACTATGGTTGGGGTTGGTACCCCAGCACTTGGCAAGGCTGGATGATTCTTGCAGGCTACATGTTTATCATGATCTGTGATTACTACCGCGTCCACACTGAGTCCCTTTCTTCCGCAGAAACTTTCATGAGCTTCACCCCATCCGCATTTCTCTACACAGGAATTCTTATTATCATCTGCTACCTCACCGGCGAAAAACCCAGATGGAGATGGGGAAATAAATAGATGAAAAGTAACAAACTTACAGTTCAAATAAATAAATCAAATCAAGCTGCTTACGATTTTTACATCGATCCAAAAAATACACCTCTCTGGGTAGAGTCGATAGTTCTTGAGCAAACCAATGAGTGGCCGATAAAAATCGGAACAATATACAAAAACCAAAATCGGATGGGGGAATGGTCGGAGTACACAGTTTCAGATTTAAAGGAAAATGAAATCTTTGAATTGACATCAAAAGATGGAAACTATCATGTTCGTTACACACACCTTCCTTCTGATGGTGAAAATACAGAATTAGAGTATTTTGAATGGGTAGGAACTGGTGACTTAGATAGCCCATTTACTCAAAATGATTTAGTTAAATTAAAAAATGCTGTGGAAGAAAATGACTGATCAGACAAATACTCCCGATGAGATAGTAGACGTAGTAAACGAAAACGATGAGGTAGTAGGCCAAAGCACCAAGGGTGAGGTAAATTCAGATCCCAATGTTATTCATCGCGAAGTAGGAATTTTAATTTACAACACAGAAGGTAAGATTCTTATCCAACAAAGAAGCGCAAAAAAGAAAGCCTATCCTCTTTATTGGATGATCAGTGTTGCAGGTCACGTCCCGGCTGGCATGTCGCCAATTGAGGCTGCACACAAAGAGTTAGTAGAAGAGCTGGGATTTGATACCGATTTGAAACTGTATGAAAAAATGTTCCTAAAATATCCGCACGAGACTCAGTTCTGTTATGGATACATCGGAAAAATCCCAGACAAAGCCAAAATTGTTATCGATCCTCACGAAACCGAAAGTTACAAGTTTATAAACAGTCAGGACCTACAAGATATGATTAAAGCAGGTGAAAAATTAGAACAATATTCTATAGATGACTTCAACAAATTTTTCTCAGGCCAATTCGATAGTATAATCACATCATGAAACTCCAATCAGTGAACCCCCACGATCACTCAATAGTAGGAGAAGTAAACATCGCAACTCCCCAAGAGGTTTTGTCTACAGTATCCGCTGCCAAGGCAGCCTTTCCAGATTGGAAGGCGACTCCAATAGAAAAACGAGCCGAGTTCATAAAAAAATATCGTGAGTTGGTATCAACACACAAAGATGAGATTGCCAAGCTCATATCCCAGGAAATGGGCAAGCCTCTCAATCAATCTTTAGACGAGGTGACAGGGGAGCTAGACTTCTTGGATTACTACGCCACCGAGGGCGTCAAAGCTCTGGCAGATGTCACAGTCCAAAAGACCGATAGTGAACATTTTTATTATCGTTTTGAGCCGTATGGTGTATGTGCCGTCATCACTCCCTGGAATTTCCCACTTGGGATGTTCAACTCTGGAGTCATCCCTACTCTCATTGCTGGAAACACAGTCGTCCTCAAGCCCACCGAGTCCTCGACTCTTTCCCAAAAATTGATGATGGATCTACTTCAAGAGACTGGAATTCCTGAGGGGGTAGCAAACATTCTATTGGGCGCAAAAGATACTGGTCGCCAGTTAATTGATGCTCCTATTGATCTAGTTTGGTTTACAGGATCGACCGTCGCAGGTCTCGATATCTACAAAAAATGTGGAGAAAAGTTCATCAAATGTATCTGTGAATTGGGCGGTAGTTCCCCAGCCATCGTCTTCCCAGATGCGCCTCTGGAGTCCACGCTGGAAAATCTCTACTGGGCCAGGTTTCTCAACACCGGCCAAGTTTGTAGTGCCGTCAAAAGATTGTTCGTTCATAAGTCTATATTTGATCAGGTTGTTTCATCGTTAGTCAAAAAAGTTCAGACTGTCAAAATCGGAAATCCTCTAGAAGGTCCAGATCTTGGACCACTCGTAAATGTAATCCAGTTAGAAAAGCTTGAGGCCCAAGTGGCCGATGCAGTTTCCAAAGGAGCAAAAGTGGAAGTCGGAGGAGCAAGATCCACCGACCTCGCTCTCCAAAGTGGAAATTATTATCAGCCAACAATTCTAACCAACGTTACAGAAGATATGAGACTGATGACGGAAGAGGTATTTGGTCCTGTTCTTCCTATTATTCCTTTTGAGACAGACGAAGAAGTGATTCGCCTAGCCAATCAGACGGAATACGGCCTATCAGCAGAGATCTACACAAAAGATTTGGCAAAAGCAGAGAAGTTGACTCATTTATTAGACGCCGGCACAGTTGCTATAAATACTGACAATTATTACAAGCCCATGTGTCCCATCGGAGGTTACAAAAAAAGTGGACTAGGCAGAGAGTATGGCCATGCCGGCATGCAAGAGCTCGCACAAATAAAATTGATCGTGGTCAAAAATCCATAATGATCAAGGCTGTAATTTTTGACTATGGCAAGGTGCTGAGTGGAGCAAAAGGGACTAGTGCCAGAAAAGACATTGCTGAAGCTTTCGGAGTAGATGATATTGCCATGGGTGAGTGTATGCGACAGCTTATCCCTCTATTCAACACCGAAAAAATAGATGAGCCCAAATTTTGGGAAAGAGTTTCGTCACTTCTGAACAAACCCATTCCCCAAAATCCTGAAAATCTTTGGCGAAAAAGTTTCCTCGAGCATTTTGCTCTCAACGAACCCATGCTGGCTTATGCCAAATCTTTGCAAACCAGAGGCTTAAAAATCGGGATTCTTTCAAACAACATTCCTCCTTGGACAGATATCATCAGAGGAAAGGGTGGTTACGAAGGCTTTGACGATGTAGTCATTTCTTGCGAAGTAGGCTTTGCCAAGCCCGATCCCAAGATTTATAAGCTTGCGCTAGATCGTATGAAAGTAGCAGGGGACGAATCATTGTTTGTCGATGACAAAGAAGAAAATCTCGAAGTGGCCAAAAGTCTGGGAATGAACACAGTCCTCGCCGAAAACCCAGACCAGATCATCCAAGAAATTGAAAAGATCCTATCGTCCAAATAGCAATCACATCCAGCCACAATAGAGCCAAGTACATAACTATTCTTTGACTTATTCCAATCGGGATTTTCCATCTGTGCCCAGTTCTCCACCAGACCAGGTCAAAGACTGCAATTCCCCAAGTAACTACAGTGATCAGTGGCGCTCGACTCAGATATCCCCACCCAACTAGGATATAAGCTGCAAAAATTCCAAACATTCCCACATGAAACGTCCAGTCGTGCAATCGTCCAGAAGTGGTCGGCTTAGTCGTCCCTCGGGGATCTGTATTCCAGACTCCTGCTGCTATCATTACTAGTCCCAAAAGAGACCCCATCTGCCAGCCGAAAGAAAGAAGCTCTGTCTTTGATGCAGCAGACATCATCTGACACAGTCCAAACACCGAAATTCCACTTATCCAAAAATTCAATCTTTGTACCCACCCATACTTTCCCAGCGAAAGCTCTGATATGTAATTCTTCCTCCAATCATAGTTCGGAGTAACTCTTTCCAACACCGAAACAACTATTATGAACAATACTGGCCCAAATTGAATGTACTTAAAGATCATCAGTCCAGTCACGATGAGTACTTGCAGATATTCAATTATTTCCCACATACTTGATCTCAGAATATCATAGGTGTAGATTTTAGAGCTACATGGCAGAAATTGTGAGAAAAATCCTCGAAAGATTATCAGGAGACCGGGTCCCAGTCAGCGGTGCACGGGCTCGCGATTTATTAGAACAACAACAAATCTTTGAACTTGAGCAAGAAAGGGTGGGTGTTGGCGAACCTTGGGTTGCCGGTATTCACAAAAATAAAAGAAAACCAGTTGTTGATCCTAATCTCCAACAAGCAATTGATGAAGGTCTGTTCCCTCCCGTTGATTAGTCTTTAGTGCCGTCGATACAAACAAACTCCTGTGGTACCTGATCACCCCGTATTGTCTAATTGCATCTATATGCACTTCGGTTCCATACCCCACATTGGTTATCCACCCATACATCGGGTGCTTATCATGTAATTTTCTCATGTGCTCATCCCGCACCACTTTGGCGACAATACTGGCGGCCATCACCTCTGGATATTTATCATCCGCTTTTACGACACTCACCGCCCCTTTTATTTTTAGATTCCCATCTACTATATATTCATCGGCTACAATCTGTTTAATCAAACATCTAAACACTTCTTTATTAGCCCAACCAATTCCTTTTTTATTTATCATTCTCACCGAAATCATTTCCACTTTCACCATTTCAGCTTTGTCCATAATTTCTTTATATAACTTATTTCTCTGTCTCTCCGACAATTTCTTCGAGTCTCTCAGTTTAGGAATTAGAAATTCGGACTTAGAGTTTAGTATTACCGCTGCCCCCACCAGCGGTCCTGCCAGCGCCCCTCTCCCCACTTCATCCAGTCCACAAACAATCATAAAAACATAATACATTAATAATCTTCCCCTCTTGGAGCAAGAGGGGATAAGAGGGGTGTTATTATTTAGCTATGAACAAATCTCTCAACTCTCAGCAACTAGAAGCCATTCACCATGGGACCGGCCCACTTCTCATAATAGCCGGCGCGGGTACCGGCAAGACGACGGTTATCACTGAGCGCATCCGGCATCTGGTAGAGTCCAAGGCTGCAGACACCGATGAGATCCTCGCTCTCACTTTCACCGAAAAAGCAGCGACAGAGATGGAGACCCGAGTCGACCAGCTTTTGCCCTTAGGTTACACTCAGATGTGGATCCTTACCTTTCATTCTTTTTGCGATCGAATACTGAGAGCCGAGGGTCTCCATGTAGGCCTTCCCACCGATTACGAGTTGTTAACCGGTGTAAATTCTCTAGCTTTTTTCAAGAAGCATTTTTTTGATTTTGATATTAGTTATTTTCGCCCGTTGGGAAATCCCTACAAATTTATCGAAGCAATATTGCATCACTTTAGTCGTCTAAAAGATGAAGATATTACCCATAGTCAGTATCTGGCTTGGGCTCAGGACAAAGAGGAAAAAGATAAAGAGCTAGCCCAGCTGTATTCAGATTATGAATCACTGAAAATAAAAGAGGGCAAGCTAGATTTTTCCGATCTCATTTCTTGGACACTGCACCTTTTTCGTAGTAGGCCAGGCGTTCTCAAAAAATATCAAAAGCAATTCAAGTATGTCTTAGTCGACGAGTACCAAGATACCAACTTCTCACAAAACGTTTTAGTAAATCTGTTAGTCGAGGATCAAAAAAATATTACCGTGGTAGCCGATGACGACCAAGCCATCTATAGATGGCGTGGAGCGGCCATCTCAAATGTGATTCAATTTAGAAAGACATATCCAGATTCTCACCTTGTCACACTCACAGACAATTATCGCTCTACCCAAATCATTCTTGATCATGCCCACACCCTGATTCAGTTCAACAACCCAGATAGGCTGGAAGTAACAGAAAATATAGACAAAAGATTAGTCTCGTCTCGAAAAGAGATGGGAGAAGAAATCGAGCATCTTCACTTCTCTCACTCCGAGTCCGAAGCAGATGGTGTAGTTAAAAAAATTCAAGAACTTCTAAACCCTATAACCTTAGGCAAAGCCGGCAACTCTAACCTATCCCCTAGGGATATTGCTATCTTAGTCCGCGCCAATTCTCATGCCGAGCCTTTTATCAAGTCACTTCAGGCCGCAGGCATTCCTCATCAGTTCCTAGGTCCCAGTAAGCTCATGGGTCGGCCAGAGATAAAAGACTTGATTGCCCTACTTCATGTCTTGGACAATATTGGTGACGACACTTCTTTCTTCCGTGTCTTATCTATGCCGATTTTTTCTCTCGATACCAGAAGCATCGCAGACCTGTCTGCAAAAGCCAAAAAGGAGAACCTATCTTTGTTTGAAGGGGCCGAATCAGATATAAAGTTTTCCCGAGTCACAGACCTCATCTCCAAGTATTTGCCCTTAGTTGTGGATGGCAGCGCCGGTCAGATTATTTATACTTTTTTGCAAGACACAGGCCTCCTCAAAAAAATAATTAATTACGAATCCAAAGAAGAAGAACAGCAAGCTTTAAATATCGTAAAGTTTTTCAACAAAATAAAATCATCTGGGGGAGATCTCAGAGACACCCTCGATTGGCTGGACCTACTTTCTCGCACTGGAGATTCGCCTCAAGCGGCCGAAGTAGACTGGTCAGAGGTAAATGCCGTAAATATTCTGACCATTCATTCTGCCAAAGGCCTTGAGTTCCCAGTCGTATTTTTGGTCAGTTTGGTCTCAGGTCGATTTCCCTCTATTACCAGAAGTGAGGCCCTCCCCGTCCCCGAGGATCTTGTCAAAGAGATCCTTCCCACAGGGGATCATCATCTCCAAGAAGAACGCAGATTGTTTTACGTCGGCACGACGCGTGCCAAAGACAAGTTATTTTTGACTCATGCCGATTATTACGGCGACGCCAAACGCCAGCGCAAACCATCTCCCTTTATCACCGAAACTCTCGGCGAGCACGACCATCTGACTATCCAGCCCTCTAGCCACCGCACACTCACTACACATCCTCATCCCAATCCCACTACTCACCACACACAACCTACTCCCCTAAACTATCTCAGTTATTCCCAGATCCAGACTTTTCTCGACTGTCCTCTCCATTACAAAGCCAAGTATCTTCTTCATCTCCCCACCCCGCCCACAGCCGCAAGTACTTTTGGCAACGTCATTCATCTGACTCTCAAGCAGTATTTCGAGCAGTTCAAAGCAGGGGAACACCCAAATATTATTGAGCTTCTGGATAAACATTGGTTATCCACAGGTTACGAAAACAAAAAACACGAGTCGCTGTACCGCGCCAAGGGTGAAAGGTTCATGAATGACTTTGTAACTAATCAGTTTGATCCCCACCATCTTCCTCTCAAATTAGAAGAACCTTTTATCGTTCCCCTAGATGGCCTCAAGATCGGCGGTAAAATTGATAGGGTAGACCCGTTGCCAGGTGGTCGCATCGAAGTGATAGATTACAAAACCACAACCAAGCCGCTTACTCAAAAAGAAGCCGATGCCAATCTCCAGCTCTCTTTCTACGCCCTAGCCGCCACTATGCTTCCCAATGCTCCTTTTGCAAAAAAACCAGAAGATGTAGTTCTCAGTCTCTATTATTTCGAAACAGGTGAAAAGGTTACGACTACCAGAACCAGCGAGCAATTAGAAGCAGCCAAGCTGCAAATCCATGACTATGCCAGACAGATCAGTGAGTCAGATTTCCAGTGCAACAGATCTTTTTACTGTCAGGATTGTGATTTCTTCGAGCTGTGTAACTAATATGGCAGTCGCCACTTTACATAGCTGCCGGCAAATTCCATTTCTTCCCCCCCAAATCCTTTTTTAAATCTAGAAAATCCCAACCAGCCTTTATTTGGATACCTCTTGTCATATATTCCCTCAAAGTCCCATGTTTTGCATCCCATTTTTTTGGCCTGTCTCATAGCCGCCCAGACCACGGCATATGGCAAATTATTTTTATTGCCCTCATGTGTGGCCCCTGCATAATAATAGTAAGCACATTTGTCATGCACGAGTATCAAGGCCCCGGCATTATTGTCCACACATATCGCAAATACATTTTTCCCAAAGCATTCAATAAGAGCCATATAATCTTTTTTGCTGGGTATCCATAAGTTTTTTCTCTTAGACGACTTCTTCCATATTTCATAAAAAGCATCAAAATCATCAACTGAGAAATTGGATAACTGTGATACTGACAACTTCCTCAGGACATAACGAGTATCTTTATCAAAACTCCCCATAATCTTTTCTTCACTCGGCCTCAAGTCTACTCGTAGAGTTTTACTAGCCAAAAGCGGCCAGTTGTCTTTCTTGTATCCATCGGGGACACCCGCTATTGGCTCCACTTTACACATCATTACTCTATTCTTCTTAAGAATTTCATCCAGACCAGGCAACTCTGCTGTAGTTCTTTGTACTTTGGCGATTGCTATCGGACCTAGTCGTCTTACAAATACTTGATACTTGATACCAGATACATGATACAGCTCCACATTCCACCCGATTCGTTTCATGTAATCCCCATACTCTTTCGACTGTCTCAAATCGGTATGATTGTCATCCTGAGCTGACGCGAAGGATCCAGTTTTCATTTTATTATTCTCAAGATTTTCCAACGAATTTCTTCAACCACTCGAAAAGCTTTATATAGGAGGGGATTCACTGGCAGATCATACGTTCCCACCATCTCCACAAGCTTGGGTCCAAACTGTTCCTTAAATCTCGCAAATCCTCGTCCTTCTTCAGCTCCCCACAGGTCCAAAGTTTCGTAGCCTTTTTTCTTACCCCACTTAATTATTTCCCACAGTCCCAAGACTGGAGCCATGACATTTTTGAAGTCGTCATCGAAAGCACCATATGCGTAATAGATAAATTTGTCCCAGGCAAATACCATCCAGACCGCAATTACTTTTTCTTGATAAGTCGCTTTAAATAAATGAACAAAAGATAGTTTTGCAAGCGTTCTATGATATTTTTCTGAGTGGGCATATATCTTCTGTCTTTTGGTCGTTTTCCCAAACATGAGTCTCAGATAATCTTCTATGCAGTCCGGGTCTTCAGAGATTTGAACCCCATGCTTTTGTGCCAGTCGCATGTTGTATCTGGCCTTTGGATGCATATTTTTCAGGAGTTCCTCTTCGCTTTTTGTCAGATCAATCCAAAATGTCTTGGGTTTAAACAAGTGCCTCCCCGGCACCAACATACTTGATACATGATACTTAATACTTGATACAACATTAGGCTCAAATCTTATCCCGATGCCGCCCATAATTCTTGATTCATGATTCAAAATTCTAATGTCATTTTCTGTCGGCATCTGACTCATCGGGCAGTATCCAAACCACAGATTCGTAGGTCTAATCCTCGTCCACATGATCAAGTATTCATTTTCTCCTTCCACCCTCGACACCTTATTTCCCATCCGGGCCCTAAACTCCCCCCACTCAGGACTCTGCATTGGATGTCTGTTCATACCTCAATTATACCTATTCCTCATTTATCGACACGAACTACATACGTCAACCAATCTTTTCCAGAGACAACGCCAAGTTTTTTTCCCGATTCGACGACTTTCATATTTGCCCCATCAAGAAGACCTCTCATCTCAGGATCACTATAATAATGAAAGTAATATCCAGTCGCGGGATCGACCATACTTCCTTGGCCTTCCTTTACCGTCACGACCCCATAACCACCTGGTTTTGTCACGCGGCTCATT
>CAZIVL010000001.1:11123-23041 GCA_964543035.1 uncultured Gammaproteobacteria bacterium
GCCTTCCTTTACCGTCACGACCCCATAACCACCTGGTTTTGTCACGCGGCTCATTTCAGCCAGTGCCACTTCTGGGTTTTCCAAGTGAAGCAATAGGGCAGTCGCCCAAAACCAACTGAACATATTATTTCTAAATTCAAGAGCATAAGCATTCATCAGCATTAGTGTCGCGTCCGGATCTGCTTGTCTAGCGAGATCTAGCATGGCTTGAGAGTAATCGACCGACACTGGCACCAAACCTTTTTCTCTCAGATATTTACCATCTGTAGCTGGCCCACAACCAACTTCTATCCCTAGCGACCCCGGAGTGGCGAGCGATACCAGTTTGGTCATTTCGTTAGGCCAGAAACATTTTCGATTTATCCCTCCACTAGCCTTCATCCAATCCGACGCTTGTAGGTCATATCTCTCGCGAGTCTGTATCTCATTATCAGTCAAAGCCACAAGCACTTTTTATCATGGGATCCAAATCTATTCAATCCTCAGGGCTCCACTGCCAGGTGCCTGACTCATCAAATCCCCAGTTTTGACTGACTATCTTTGGCGCTTGTGGTTTTGCCCCGTCTATCAATCGTTCTGGAATATCAGCCACAAACCGTGAGACTACTCCTCCTGACCTCTGGCCATAGATCATGCGCCTTCTGGCATATGTCACATACAGCTTTTCCATAGCTCTCGTGATCCCCACATAAGCAAGCCTCCTCTCTTCCTCCATCTCATCGGCTTTCATAAGAGTCCTCGAATGCGGAAATATCCCCTCTTCCATTCCGACTAGAAACACAGTGGGAAACTCGAGCCCTTTGGCCGAGTGCAAGGTCATGAGAGTCACAGCCTCGCCATTTCCATCCGCCCGTCTGGCTTTCTTGCTCTCTTTTTCCGTTAGAGTTATATTTTCCAAAAGCTCATTAAGTACTGGAAACTGCGTCGCCACCGATCGCAACTCTTTTATGTTTTCCAGCCTGGCCATATCTTCTTCATCATTTTCATTAAACTGCTCCAGATACCCAGTCGCTCTCAACACTTCATCCAAAATTTCCAATGATTCTTTGTCCCTTTGCAACTCAGCGCCTATGAGCCTCTGGAGTCTTCCCTTACCGTTCTTCTCAGCTCGTTTATATGCCACCTCATTTTCAGGATTAATTACCAGTTGCAAGTAAGCCAGGATATCCTTGACCTCTTTTCTCTCATAAAATCTCACGCCTCCGACTAGGGTGTAGGGGATACTCATATGCAAAAATACTTCCTCCAATATGCGCGACTGTGCATTGGTTCTATACAGCACTGCAAAATCCGAAAAGCTTTGACCCTTTGCCCCTCTGTCGCTTTGCACCTGTCTTAATACAAACTCTGCTTCTTCTACTTCAGTATCAGCCTCATACACAGTGATTTTTTCTCCTTCACCTTTATCCGTCCACAGAGCCAGTATTGGATGATTTTTATTTTTGCCAATCACTTCATTGGCTGCCACTAGTATGTTTTCTGACGATCTATAGTTTTGTTCCAGATTTATTATTTTCAGGTCCGAAAAATCTTGCTTCAAAAGCAGCAGATTTCTATAGTCTGCTCCTCGCCAGGAATATATTGCCTGAGCTGCATCTCCCACCACCGTCAGATTTCTATATTTTCGAGCCAAGGTCTTGGTGATTTCATATTGGGCTTTGTTCGTATCCTGATACTCGTCTACCAAAATATATTTAAATTGATCCTGTAGCTCTTCCAGCACATCAGGATTATTTTTAAGAAGTTTCACACTCATAAGGAGCAAGTCATCAAAATCCACCGCTTTGTATTTATTCATGAGTTGGTTGTAGACCAGATATACTCGGGCCACGTCGCGGTTCCAGTTGGATCTCGCAAAGTTTGCATAATCATGTGGACCTACCAGCTCATTTTTGGCATTAGATATCGCCCCGAGTATTGCTCCCGGCTTTATAGTCTTGATATCTACCGCCGTAGTCTGCATCGCCTGTTTTACTGTATCTAGCTGGTCAGCGACATCAAAGATTACAAAGTTCCGGTCTAGTCCCGCAGGCCCCGCATATTTTCTAAGGATTCTGGCACAAAACGAATGAAACGTGCCACCAACAACACCTGCTCTTCCTACCAGTGTCTCGACTCTCTTCACCATTTCCCCGGCGGCTTTATTTGTGAAAGTGAGAAGAAGTATCTCCTCCGGTCTTGCATCAGTGTTTTCCAGTAGGTATGCTACTCGGTAAGTAAGTACTCTTGTCTTACCCGATCCTGCTCCCGCCAGTACTAGTAGCGGGCCATCGGTGTAAGATACAGCTTTTTGCTGATCCGGGTTCAGATCGTTCAAGTTCATAAGATTCAAATGAAGATTAACAAAGTTTCCGTCCTAATTCTAGCTTCGCTTTTCGCGATTTTTGCGGGCATCTATTACCTTACTCAAAAAAAGCCAGTCATTCCCGATTTGCCAATCGGCATTTCTCCCATCGCCATCTCCCAGGAAGCGGTCAATATCTTAGTTTTAGGTATCGGTGGAGGCAATCACCAGTCCCCAGACCTCACAGACACTATTATCTTCACCTCCCTCAATACCAAGGCCGATACCATCACCACACTATCCATCCCCAGGGACGTCTGGATTCCAGAGCTGTCGGCAAAGATTAACTCCGCTTATCACACGGGAGGACTTGCTCTTGCCAAATCCACAGTCTCAGAATTCTTAGGTCAATCAATCCATTACGGTCTAGTCCTCGATTTTTCTACGTTTGTAAAAGCGGTCGATCTCCTAGGCGGCATCGATGTCGAAGTCGAAAACTCATTTATTGACTCCCAATATCCAATTGCCGGAAAAGAAAACGATCTTTGTGATGGTGACCTAACTTACGCCTGCCGCTACGAGGAGATCCGATTTACCAAAGGTTTGACTCATATGGACGGCGCCACTGCCCTCAAGTTTGTTCGCTCTCGTCATTCGACCGATCCAGTCGAGGGCACCGACTTTGCTAGGTCAAAAAGACAGACCCAAGTCATCACCGCTTTTCAAAACAAATTATTGTCTTCCCCAAAATCATTTACCGCTCTTTACAGCTTAGCCACCTCCTCTCTCGTAACCGATATTCCCAAAACTCAGATTCTCCCCTTAGGCAACTTTCTTTTCAAAAATCAAAGACAGTCTCTTCGCTCGTATGCTCTTACCGAGCCCGATCATTTGTATCATCCCACCAATATGCGCCCCTACGGTGGCCAATGGGTACTAATCCCCAAGCAAGGCAATCCTCAGGTTATCAAAGATTACGTTTCCGAAGTTCTCAAATAACCTCGTACACTCGTGTCTCTCCCAGTTCAAATATCACTCGTCCTAGTTTGCCAAATTTAGTTTCCGAAAGATTTGGATATCTCAGTCTCTCTTCTTCTCCCACAACCACCAAATCTACTTGGTATTTTTTAAGAGTTGCGCGAGCTACCTCCACATCTTGAGTTTCGTACACCTCTCTGACCTCAGCCGTTCTCTGGGCGATTACGTCATATCCTCGCCACAGCCATTCATGTACCAGCCATCCTGCAACTGTGGGTGTCCCAGAAAATGCCGAGATTCTGTTTGCTTCTGTATAGCTATCTCCAGAGGCTTCCAGGATTATGGGCATATTTCCAGGTGTATACTTTTTCCCAATCAGTTTTACGATTTCAAAATCTTCAGGGTGCCTGGTCTCAAACCATTCTAGCCCGTACAACCCTTGATAGGTTTTTAGCCCACCAAAGTAAGATCTCACTGCAAAATAAGGATAAATAGATATCAAAAATATCAGAGGGATTAATCCAAATTTATACCAGCGGTTCTTGGTCGTCATGATTACATAGCCAGATATCAGCGACATCAGTATGAATACCTGATACCCCAGTTTAAACATCGTGTTACTCCTAAAATGCATAGGATAAATATCTTTAAAGTAAAAAAATTCCGGAAATATAATTAATCCCAAACAAAATAAAGAAATAATTTTAAACACATTTGGAACTTGAGATTTAGGATTGGGTTTTTGCATGCACAGAGTAACTGCGTTGTATACAAAAAAGCCCCACAAAAGCAGCATCATCCAGAGTGGGGATCTCTGGCACTTGTCTACTGTCTCAAACAAGATTGGTCCAATCTTTTGATTCGCCAAAAACGCTGGTGGGCAGTTTACAGCGAGCCCCGATACAAACGGCTCAAACTTGAGGACAAATGGCATAACAGCTAGCCCAAATGCTCCCAAAACAAGTGCCATATTTGTCAAATGCTCTGGAATTTTTTTAGACTCAAACCACTGACCCCAATTCTTGTATGCATACAACATTCCAAACAATCCTAGGTATATCAGTCCATCTAAGGCGTTTGTCATAAACATCATTCCGGCAGTCATTCCAAATATTCCAAATAATTCCCGAGAAGTTTTTTCCAAGGCAAACATCTGAATCAAAAGTGCGATCACAAACAAAACCAGCGGGATATCCAGGACATGTCCGTGCATGTCCGAGACTACAAATGAATAGGAAGGAAACTCATGTATGGTGTAAGGGATAAAGCGGGTCGCATTTGGATACCAGTAGGAGTTCCAGGCAATTGAGCTAGGTTTCCATATTTCCCAAAAAGGTGGTGGTGTGTCCCCACTATACCCCGAGGTAAATGCATATATAGTCTGCAGGTTTCCAGACAGTGCAACCAAAAAAACTGTAAGTATTACCCCCGCCCATTTTTTGTCAGCTCGCAGATTTCTAAATAGTCTCAGAGCAATACTCGCCACCATCGAGACCGTGAGGGCAAATGTGGAGGCCAACATCAAATTAAATCCATATGCCAAATCTACTCCCGAGACTCGTGTTGTGATGGCCATCATCATATGGCCGAAGTAATAATAATTTATAGGTTTGCCTGTATACCACATATCAGCCGGAGGAAAATACTGGCTAGATAGAATCGATTTGGTAAACCCATAATCCATAAATTTTTCCAGACCGTTAATTGACGGCTCATGCCCCTTCACCCAAGCCCAGGAAAACAAAGCTAGTCCAAAAAACACCTCACACAAAATCAGCTTTCTCCAGGTCACACTGAGTTTGGTGTTTCGAAAATATCCCAGGATCCCAATCACTGACGCAACTCCCAGCGTCGTGTACAAGTTAAAGGGGACTAGTCTAATAGTTCCGAGTAGCCATACAGCCAAAGTAGTAATTCCCAACCCAAAGGCTCGGGAGAGTAGATATCCCTGATCCGGCCACTGCGAAAAAAAACGTTTACAATATCCAAAGCCCACAATTCCCATAAACCACCATGCCGCCCACCATTGCAAAATTAGAGTCAAATCCTGTGCAAACATCGCCTAAATTATATAATGAATGCTCATGAAAAAGTATGAATTTTGGGTTTTAAGTTTTTTGTTTTTAGTTTTTAGTTTCTGGCTCATGTTTTCGACGTTCTCCTATGCCTCTGGCCAGTTTCGTATCGACTCCAAGCTCTGGAGTGACTTCGGAGCTGCCATCCCTTTGATTAGATCTTTTTCCCAAGGGGTCAATTGGCCACCTGAGCACCCATTGTTCCCAGGCTCGCCCATCAAGTATCACTACCTTTTTTATCTGGCCACAGGCAGTCTGGAGAAACTCGGGGTAAGGCTAGACATAGCCTTCAATCTTTTGAGCTCTCTTGGATTTTTTCTCATGCTAGTTTTTCTATATCGCCTGTCCGAAAGCATGTTTGGAAAAAAAGCCGCCTCCATAGCAGTTCTGTTTTTGCTTTTCAACAGCTCTTTTTCGTTTGTAGATTATTTTTCAGAACAGGGTTTTTCAAAAGCATCCCTGTTCTCAATACCCAAGCAGACTCAGTTTGCCTCCTTTTTTCCCTGGAAGCAGTCCGAGGTGGCCGCTTTTTGGAATCTCAATATCTACACCAATCAGCGCCATCTGGCCTTCTCTTACGCTCTTGTCCTTCTGATTATCTATCTCAATTATTCTAGGTCCCGTTATCTTTTATTCACCGGCCCACTTCTGGCTCTTCTGGCTTCCACCAATCAAGCTGGGCTATTGATAGCCCTAGTATATTTATTTTTTATTGGTATCCAAAATCGCTGGCTTTGGAAGACATACTTACTCTCAGCCTTTCTTGGTCTGCCATTTCTTTATCCCTATTTATTTATGTCTCATGCCAATCCTCAGGTCTCATTCAATCCGGGTTTTATTGCCACCCACCCACTCAGATTTTGGTTTTTCAATCTGGGTCTAAATATATTCTTAATCCCCTTAGGGTTTTTATCTGCCACAAAAAAACAAAGATCTTTAGTTTTGGGGACAATCGTAGTTTTCCTACTCGCCAATCTCTATCAGTTTTCCCCGGACATGTTCAACAATCATAAGCTTATCAATTTTGCCGTCATCATCGGAGGCATATTCACAGCGAATATTTTGACCAAGCTCCGTCCCATAATTCTTTTTCCAGTATTCACAATTCTGATCCTCGGTGGCATCTTCGATTTGTTTCCAATTCTAAATGATCACAAACTTACGTTGCCGGACGGCACCAATCCTGATGTTCAGTTTTATTCGTCTTTACCTAGAGGTTCTGTCGTCCTCAACAGTACTTGGTTCTATCACCCAGCCAGTCTTTCGGGCCTTCCTATATTTAATGGTTATTCATACTTTACCTGGTCGTACGGGTACAACCAGCGCGCTCGTGAAGAAGTTACCAAAGATATCTACGCCTCAGAAACCAAAGAGGAAGCCTGCAAAAAATTAATCTCCAACCATATTTCCTATGTAGAGCTAAATCCCAATCACGAAGGTTTTCTTGCTCCCAATTATGGTCTGTGGACCAATGAGTTTGCAAAAGTGTATACAAACTCTCAAACTGGTACCACTGTTTACTCGACAGACGCATCATGTCCAAACTAAGATCCGCTCTTCCCATTCTTCTCATTCTTATTTTTGGTTTTGCAGTTAGAGTCGTAGGTCTCAATTGGGATCAGGGCTATCATCTTCACCCCGACGAACGCTTTTTGACCATGGTCGCAGTGGCCATCGAGTGGCCTAGTAGTCTGGCCGAGTATTTCTCGACCCAGTCTTCACCTCTCAATCCCCACAATCGCAACTTTGATTTCTTTGTCTACGGTCTGTTTCCTATTCTTATAGTCAAATACTTTTCTCAAGTATTATCTTTACACGATTATGCCAGTCTAAATTTGGTGGGTCGGGGATTGTCAGCCGTCGTAGACACCTTGGTAATTCTTTTTGTCTACAAGATAGTGTTTCGGATTACAAAAAAAGAATTACCTGCCCTGATTTCGGCTTTTATTTATTCGTTACTAGTATTGCCTATTCAGTTGTCGCATTACTTTGCCACTGACCCATATCTAAATTTATTTTTAGCAGCAAGTCTCTATCTACTAATGATTTTCATAGACACTCACAGGCCATATCGTCTGTCAGCCCTCATAGGCGTTGTCTGGGGATTGGCCATTGCCTCAAAGATTACTGCCATTCTTTTTGCTCCCATTGTGGGCATTGCGTTTATTGCTCACCTAGTGCGCCACAAAAAAGTAGCTCATCTTGTTATCTCCGGTCTCATACTCTCCCTCACTCTTTTTGTTACAGTGAGAGTCGCATACCCATATTTATTTTCAGGATTATTTACACCAAACCAAAAGTTAATTGCAAATTGGACTCAGCTCAAGCATCTAGAAGTTCCTAGTCCTCATTTCCCCCCCTCTGTCCAATGGGCAGACACTCCAAAATTTGTTTTTCCATTTCTAAATATTTTTTACTTCGGCGCAGGGCCTATCTGGACTATTTTGGCAATAGTAGCTTTGTTTCGCAGGAGACTGTTTCTTATTTCAGCCTGGGTTTTGCTCCTCTTTGTATTCCAAGGATCGCAGATCATAAAGCCCCTACGTTATCTCCTCCCGATATTTCCCAGCCTAGCTATTGCCGCCGGAATTTATCTCTCAACGTTTTCAAAAAAGACTACAATTATCCTTATTATTTTAGGGGCGGTCTGGGGAGTCGGATTCTTATCTATTTATACTCGTCCTCACCCTCGAGTGGCGGCGTCTGAATGGATATACAAAAACATTCCGGCCGGTTCCCGCCTCTCTTGTGATCTCTGGGATGACTGTCTGCCTCTCTCAAATCGTAGTTACCGCTTGATCGAGACCCGACCATTTGACTCCAATTGGTCTCAGTACGAAGCTTCTCTTAGAGATGTCGAGTATCTGGCCATTTCCAGCAACCGTACCTATGGTAGTATCACCCACAAGCCCGATTTTTACCCAGAGACAGCCAAGTTCTACGGCGATTTATTCGGGGGTCGCACCGAGTTCAAAAAGATAGCCGAATTTACTTCTCGCCCCGGATTTTCTATCCCGGGTATTTCCTATTGTTTCACCCCACCTGGACTCAATTATGGTCGGGTATCGGGAGCCGGATGCGATACAGAGGGTGTGTGGTTGGTCGACGATTTCGCCGACGAATCTTTTACCGTCTACGATCACCCGAAAGTGACTATCTTCCAGAGGATTTCTTCGCAAGTACCCAAAATATAGCCCCTGATTCTTCTGGACTAGTCTTTCGGCCCATGACGGCAGTCAGCCAGTTGACAGGGTAGAGTTTGGTCAGCTCGGGCCACAGCACCCACTTACCAAAAACCACTCTAGTCAAAAGACTGGGGATCGACAGGTAGTGACAGATATCCATAAGAAGGCAAGCAGCAGGGGACATATAACCAATTTTTTGCTTGACTTCAAAACCCGCTTTTTTAAACTTGTTTTCCCACTCATCCGAGGTCAAAAGATTAAAATGTACTTGCTTTTTTTTCATCCAAGCCCGGTAACTATTTCCAAACAGTAAGCTCCCAAACAAATTTTTTTCCCAAGGGGCCGCCATTACCGTCGTCACAAATTCTCCCGAGGGCCTAAGGACTCGGCAAGTCTCATTTAGCACTTGGTCAATGTTGGGAATATGTTCTAGTACACAATTAGATACGACAGTCCCAAAACTCTCTTTTTTAAATGGTAATTTTTTCCCGTCGTAAGTCACGAGTTTTCCATATACTCCTTCTTCTACCTCTCCCATCCGACTCTCCTGGACGTCTACCCCAACATCCAATTTGCCAAATGCAGTTTTTGCAAAGAATCCATCTCCACATCCCAAATCCAATACTGGTTTTTTAAATTTTGGAAGTTTGGAAAAAAGTTCAGCCTCACAAGCTCTGATGAGCGACAAAAAAAGTGGTCGCTCACGCAAGTATAGTTGTAAATATCTCTTCATAAGGGAAGTCTACCTTTTTAACATAACTTTTTTTGTTCTGCATTATTTTTTTTGCAGCCTGGGCGATCGCTTCACTATCTTTTGTTGGGACTATTTCTCCCATTCCGGTTTTTTGAACAGGCACTCTTACTCCAGGCAGATCAGTCACAATTACAGGTACCCCACATAGCATCGCCTCCACTTGGACGATTCCAAATGCTTCTGTCGAATTTACAGATGGCAATACCAAGACGTCAATCAGTTTATAAAATCCGCCCATCTTTTCAGGAGGGATTGCCCCCAGAAATCTAACCCGGTCTTTGTATCTATCAACCAACGCCAAAATTTTATTTTTATATTTCTCTTCTCCCACAGGGTTCATTGGTCCCGCCACTATCAATTTATACTTTGGATCCAGTCCTTCCAGGGCCTGAACCGCGTACTCAAACCCTTTTTCCGAAGATAGTCTGGCCGCAATTCCCAACCACACCTCTCCTTTTGGTTTTTTGATATCGAGGTCACCTTGGGGTTGGGGGACAGGTGGATATATACATACGGTCTTATCCAAAAAATTACTCAAAAGCCGGCTGTGCTCTGCATAATCTCGAGTATATGCAATTATTTTTGAAGACATGGCCAGAGTCAGCCAGTTGGCTATCTCTACCACGCATTGCACAATTTTATTTGGATAATCAATCTCGCAGTGATATATCGAAATTATTTTTTTTCCCAAAATTACAGCAACTAGAGCCGGTATCCATCCTTCAGCTTGAGGCAAGTTCACAACAATCACGTCATTTTTTTTCACTTGCTCCCAGGATCTTAAGATCCAATCTACTGACAGAAAACCTTTGCTTATTTTTATATCTGGTTTTGCTCGCACGACATTTACTCCTTCTCGAGTCTCTTCGCGCTCAAGATCCAAAGAATGCTGCATGCACAGTACTGTTACAGAATTTCCTCGCTTCTTTATCTCTTCCCCAACCCGCTTTATATAAATCGTAATTCCCGAAATGTAAGGGAGATAATAGGTAGAAGAAAATAGTACTCTCACAGATCCATCGCCTGTAGGGCGCCTCTTAGGCTTGTAAACTTATTTGGAAATTTGTGCCTCATGTCAATGATATTGCAGATCCAAAATATTTTTGTACCGGTGGATTTAGACAGGTGCTCCACGATATCCAGATTATCTTCCACAAAAAAATCCAATTTCAGGCCCTCAACCACTCTCTGTTTATAAAGATGCGGTTGTTCACTCAGATGATTTACATTGATCGATGCAAATTTATTTTCTAGCCCATTTCTTTTTAGCCACCCCATCAAATTCTTTTCCAAAAATCCAAATCTAGCCGTGATCAGATGAAACTCAAGGTCATCTCTTTTCATAAGAGTTTTCAAAAGTGATATCCCATCTCCAGGAAAGAGACTAGATTCGTGAATCAAAGTCCACATCAGTCGTTCCAAATCATTTTTTGGGACAAAAAAAGTCAGCTTTCGAATTCCCAGCACCTCTCTCTTAAGCCACTTAATCGGAGCTCTGATTATTCTAAACGGGTTATACGCCACCACCCCATCAAAATCCAAACCTATTTTAATCTTTCTAGCCACTCAGACATTATATCTGCCCAAAAGCCCTTCTACAAAGCCAAAATCGCCATTCCACCCAGGACAAACGCTCCTCCGACTCCCACAAATAGCCAGATCCAGTCTCCGTCTCCCGTGACTGGCAGCTCATCATCAGGCAGCTCTGGCATCACCGTCGGCATGGGCGTATTGGTAGGTCTGACGGTCACCGTAGGAGAAAGAGTTGTGGTTACTGCCTGGGTTGGAGTAGGTAAGACCGTTCGCGTCGGAGTGGGAGACGCCACGGCCGTAGTCGGGCTGGCAGATGGACTAGCGGTGAGCTCCAGGTCACCATTTGGTTCAGCCGCCAAGACCACAAATGATCTAGTAATCTTTTTGACTACGCCATCTACGATCGCTGTAATCGTAACCGTGTGCTCACCGGGTTCTAGGTCAGCCGGTACCACAAAAGAGAAGTTTCCTTCAGCATCTGTTACAACTTTAGTTGTAATCTGGGTCTCTGAATTCACCTCAATTGTAATTTCCGTATTTGCCGGAGCCTTGCCCACTATTTCTGGTCTGGTAGGAGACTCTTCCCCAAACTTGGGCGCCAGAAGCACTACCGTCTCGCCCGCTTCCCCCGAAAACTTTGACCCACCATCTCCGGTCAGTTGCCCGCTGGATGTGGCCGGGGGCACTTCCGTGGGAGTGACGTTAGAGAGACTAGAGTTTGTCCCCAATACGATCGTCGTTAGGGGGGCGTCATCTTTTGTCGTGGCCGTCACCACCGAGCTCCCTCCACGTCCATCCAAGGCCGTCAGTTCCAAAACAGTTGTCTCTCGGTCATATTCCAGATAGCCAGACAGATCTGCCGTTCTGGCCGTCGACAGAGGGATGACCCATGATCCGGATGTTTTTACTAAAGCCGAAAGCTTCGCCGCCCCAGCAAGTTCTACATATAAGATAGCTCCATCCGCAGGCTCGCCTGCCGCAGTGTTTACCTGGCCATAAGCCACGTCAGCCGTCGGTGTCTCAGGCAGAGTAGGGCCTGTTTTTATCTTGTACGTTTCATTTTCAGAAGGTCCAAACAGCCCTTTGCCCGATCCAATCTTAAATTCATA
>CAZIVL010000001.1:23141-28217 GCA_964543035.1 uncultured Gammaproteobacteria bacterium
TTTCATTTTCAGAAGGTCCAAACAGCCCTTTGCCCGATCCAATCTTAAATTCATACTCAGTTCCGGCCGTCAGTCCCTGGACATTTACATAATGCGTAAAATAATTTCCCACACTGCCGTTTCTCAGATCCCGTTCGTCGGACACAACCAGATCAGGTATAGCCCCCGCCGGTCCATACTGGACAAAACCCGAGGTAGTCTTGGCAGTCACCCACGAAACTGTGTATCCAGTGTCTGACACATTGGTAATTCTGACATCATCAGGCACTTCTTCTGCCGAGGCCTGTGCCGACCTGCCGATTGTAGTTCGGACAAGGACCAGTCCAGCCAAGAGGCCCGAAAAAGCGACCAACACGCCCAAAATTGTCGGCAATCTCAGCTCTCTTTTCATGTTCGGTTAATCAGCATGTCTAACACTTTTTTATCCAAATTCGGATCCAAGGGGGTCAGATGTCTTTCGACTCCCTCAGGCAGCTTCACTTGGTTATACGCTCGGTATACCTCGAAGCCTATCCAACATCCTATTGTTATCAAAGTCATAACCAAAAGCAAGACTATGTCTCGACTCATCTTATTTTTTCTCATATCCAATTGCTCCTTTTATACTTACAAGTAACAAGCCGGTGTCATTCTTACTGATCTGCACATCCGATACAATAGTGACCCTCAAGAGATTTTCTAGTTTGGACAAGAAGCCAGTAATTTGATTGTAATCACCACTTATCGAAGCCGAAAAACTAGTTCTTCCTACCTCAATTTTTTCCGACTGAATCTTTTTTGCAAACACGGTGTTCCCCAAAGACAATGAATCCATGGTTACGCCGGTCTCAGAAGTCAGCGCCTGCACTGATTCTACCCAGGCGGCAATATCTGGTGTGGTGGGTAGTGCCAGATCCAAAAGGGCCACCTGGTCTTTGTTTATTTCCAGGTTATCGGCCGCCATCTGCAGATTTTGGATCTTTCGGTTTAGCTGCATGGCTATATCTTTTTGTTCTCGTATTTCTCCCAACAGTGTGGCAATCGTCACCAGTGTCGGTCTAAGAGCCAGTGTGATCATGAGTATCACGAGGACCAAAGACATGATCACAAACACACTGGCCTTCCAGCCAGGTTTGTTAGATTCCATCTCCAAGTACCTTCTGTATCGGTCTAGATTGCTTTTGTGATCAAATGCCATCTTATTTTTTGATATTCAAAGTAAATTTGACACCAGTATCTTTGTCACCTGCAATTTCTGTTACTTCCACTGACTTCCATCTAGGATTTCGAGCCAGGTTTGCCAAAAATCCTCCTAAGTTGGTTTCGTCAGTTGATTGTCCAGTCAAAATGATCGAGTCTTTTGCCATTCCCATACTGGATACTTTTACTCGTCCACCAGAGTCAGAAGTCAGGCTCTCCAAAATACTTGTCGTCTGCATCTGTTCAGATAGCAATTTTCCTACAGCCACCACTCGGGTCTGGGTAGATCTAAAGCTTTCTTCCAAAGTCGCGTTTGCATCCAGCACATTTACTTCTCCTTGAATCTCGTCTGAGAGTAGTGACACGTCCCGGTCCAGCTTAAATCTCGAAAAAAAGGCGATGATGACTACTATCTCGGTCAAAATGATGATGTATCGTCCGGTCGTGACTGCCCATTTGAGAAATTTACCCCCAAAAGACTCCTCGAATTCCGTAGGTTGCAGCAGATTAATCTCTTTTACCCGGGCAGGCATGAAATTAGTATACCAATGCGATTACTTAGAAGCCAGTAGTGCAGATAGCCTAGACTTGAGTCTGGACGCTTTGTTTTTGTGAATGACGTTCTTCTTGGCTGCCCGGTCCAAAAGAGAAAAGGCTTTTGCCACAGTGACTTTACTTGGTTTTTTGCGGGCGGAAACCAGAGCCTCCCTAAAAGAAGCCCTAGATCTGACGTTTACTTTTTGTTTCTTTTTGTCGGCGCGCAGCTTGCGAATCGCCCCTGTCGTAATCGGCATAGCCCGCATATAATATCACAGATGCGTGATCTACTCAAAAACGGCACCTCCCTTTTTACCCGCCGCCAGAACAATATTCTCTCCGCCGCTTTCGTCATCATGGTCACCTATGGAGCCTCAAATATCGTAGGACTGCTCAAGACCCGCCTCCTAATTAGCTACTTTTTTGAGACCGCAGGCCTTCTGGATGTCTACTACGCAGCCTTTGTCATTCCAGATACCATCTTTCAGCTACTAGTCATAGGCTCTCTTTCGGCCGCCTTCATCCCTGTATTTTCCCGGCTGCTTGTAAAAAAAGAGTCCGATGCCTGGTACGTCGCCTCCACCTCACTCAATCTCGTGGTTACCCTCTTGGGGTTCATCAGTTTACTGATCTTTTGGCAGGCTCCCGTTTTGAGTCGTCTCATCGCTCCCGGTTTTTCCGCCACTCAGATAGACACCATGTCCACCTTGCTTCGAATATTGCTGATCTCCCAGATCTTTTTCTCAGTATCTGGTTTTTTGACCGGCATAATTCAGTCCCATCAGCGTTTTTTGATTCCAGCTCTAGCCCCGCTTTTTTATAACTTTGGCATCGTCATGGGCACGATTATTCTTACTCCTAGTTTAGGTATCTACGCCCCGGCCATTGGTGTCGTCATCGGCTCGGTCCTTCATGTGGCCATCCAGCTGCCGCTCGCTCGTCATCTGGGTTTCAAGTTTGTCTTCAAGCTTGATCTTGGCCACCCCAGTGTCAAAGAAATTGTCAGACTAGTTCCACCCCGAGCCCTCGCTTTGGGCATCGACCAGATCGAGCATTTTGTCTCCGTGGTCCTTGCCTCCCTTCTTTCCGCAGGCTCTCTCTCTCTTCTAAACGTGTCGCGTCTTCTCTACACCATCCCCTCCACACTTTTTGGAGTCTCCATAGGTCAGGCTGCGCTCCCAGCTCTATCCCGTGAGTCCAGTTCAGATGATCAAAAAAAGTTCTACGCCACTTTTTCATCAGCGCTCACTCAAGTTGCTTTCTTGGCTCTTCCAGTCAGCACTTTATTTATCGTCCTTCGCATTCCTATCATTCGCCTCGTCTTTGGTTCCAGTAGTTTTCCCTGGACAGCCACCCTTCTCACAGGCAAGGTGCTGGCTATCCTGGCTCTCTCTTCCACTTTTGGGGCCATTATGCATCTGGTTATTCGCGGGTTTTATGCTCTCCACAATACCAAGACTCCACTAGTGGTCGGGCTTATCTCAGCCGTCTTCAATACAGCCCTCAGCATTTTTCTCATCAGTTATACCGATATGGGTCTACTGGGTCTTGCGACTGCCATTTCTTCTACCACCATTTTTGAGAGTTTGATTTTATTTGTATTGTTACACAAACATCTAGGCCTCACGCTTAAAGAAGCATCTCCTACAGTTTTACGATTACTAAAAATCATTTCCGCGAGTCTCATCACTGGCGTTTTTCTTTGGGTCCCCATGCGCATACTCGACAAATTTGTCTTTGACACGACCCATACCATTCCCTTGTTGGCCCTTGCCATCGTGACATCTGCAATTGGTTTTATGGTCTACATTCTTCTGTGTGTGATTTTCAAAGTCGGTGAGCTTCAGTCATTCTTTGATTTATTAAAGCGTGTGACCAATATCAAATCCCAGCTAGTGTCTCAGTCCCAGGACAAGATCACCGAACCCGTCATTCTCCCCGCCCAAGACCAAAACTAAAATGTACACATACATACTCCCAGGCTTTTCTCCCAAGAACAAAGAGTGGGCTGACACAACCAAGTCTCAACTAAATCCCATTTGCCCTTCAGTAGCCATTCATTGGGAGCATTGGCAAACAGGTGGCGAGCGCCCCGAAGACTGGAAACAGCAAGAAGCCAAAAAAATATTAGCTATGACTGGCGGAGAACAGATAAATGTTTTGGCTAAGTCGATAGGTACCGTCATCGCCATGGGTCTACTTAGTTACGTAAACAAGCTTATCTTGTGTGGCATCCCGACGGTTGATCTAAAAGAAAGCGCACTAGATTACTATCGACCGCTAAAAGATTTTCCTCCCGCAAGAATTCTCTGTATTCAAAATAAACATGACAATCACGGAAGTTACCTGGCAGTCAAAGCCCTAATCGACATTCTTAATCCAAAAATCCCAGTCATTTGTAAATCCGGCGACAACCACGAGTATCCATACCCAGAAGAATTTATAAATTTTCTCACAACCTAGTCTAAAACTTCTCACTCCAGTGATCAATCTCAACAAAGTTAATTTTCCCTGAAAAATTGTTTACCTCATTCACATATTTCATAAATTCATCTATATCCTCATACGGTTTTGTAATAAAATCCCTCATGTTTTCTTCATTCACCCAATCAAATTCTCCTTCTTCACTACCCCTTAGTTCTCCATCAGGACTCATGACTCTGAGTAGGTACATAAACTTATCTTCCAGTAGTTCATTAGTTTTTTTATCAAATACTCTAAAGTGTTTTATACCCACGAGTTCAGGTTCTCCGGTCAGATTTGCCTCTTCTCGCATTTCTCTTTTGGCCGCCTCCATTATTTTTTCTCCATACCTGACTTTTGCCGTCATAAATCCCTGACATCTAAAAAACGGATGTTTGAGTCTGGTCCCAATCAAAAACTGTTTTTTGCCATCCATCTCTCTTATGCAGCTTATCCAGACCGATACTTTTGATTGTTTTGTGATCTCCAGTTTTTCCGAGTCAATTTCATTTGCAAACCCTTTTCCCAGAGGAGTCAGAGAATATTTCTTGTCATTTTTCACCACGTACCCCGCTTTGATTAATTGATCTAGATGAAAATCAAATTTGTTATTTTCCATCTCCCCGTCTGGTTTCATATCCACATATCGAGTCGAGGTGTTAAACAGCAGTTTCTTCAAGATTTGCAGTTGTATCTCATGCATTTGCTTCATAACCCAATAATAAGGCCAAAATATTTCAAAACAAGTCAACCCAACTTGACCCCAATTAGCTGGTAAAATAGCCTCAATGCAAAATATTAGAAACTTCGCCATTATTGCACATGTGGATCACGGCAAGTCGACTCTGGCCGACCGCTTACTTGAGATCACAGGCACCGTTCAAAAGCGCGATATGC
>CAZIVL010000001.1:28317-489034 GCA_964543035.1 uncultured Gammaproteobacteria bacterium
ACTCTGGCCGACCGCTTACTTGAGATCACAGGCACCGTTCAAAAGCGCGATATGCAAGCCCAGCTACTCGATAGTAATCCCATCGAAAGAGAGCGGGGGATAACGATCAAACTAGCCCCTGTTCGCATGCATTACCAGGGATATATCTTAAATCTCATCGACACCCCCGGTCACGTGGATTTCGCTTATGAAGTGAGTAGATCTCTGGCCGCCTGCGAAGGTGCCATTCTTTTGGTCGACGCGACCCAAGGCGTCCAAGCCCAGACACTGGCTCATTACAACCAAGCCAAAAAATTAAATCTGGCCATCATTCCCGTTATCAACAAAATCGATATCAATATCGCCGATGTGGACAGTGCCTTAAGGCAAATGAAAGATATCATGGGTTTCTCCGAAAATGAGATCCTCAAGATTTCAGGCAAAACTGGAGAGGGAGTTCTAGACCTGCTCCAGGCCATCATCAATCGTATCCCCCCACCCTCACAACTTATCTCACTACCCACTACTCACAACGCACCCTTGCAGGCATTGGTTTTCAACTCCAACTATGACTCCCACCTCGGGGTCATCGCCTGGGTCAGACTATATTCTGGTACGTTAACCAAGCAAGCAAAACTGTATCTCCTCGCCACTCGCGCCACGACAACGGCCATCGAAATTGGTGTCTTTTCTCCTACCAAAAAACCCATCGAGAGTCTCAATGCCGGCGAAGTAGGCTACGTAGTCACGGGTCTTCGTGACCTGTCTGAGCTAACGACCGGGGACACCCTGACTACTGTTGAGTCGCCCGTGACAGTCGCTTTGCCAGGCTATGTTCCAGCCAAGCCAGTGGTCTTTGTGAGTTTTTATCCCACTGATGGCGCCGATATTCATCTACTGCATCAGGCCTTAGACAAGCTCAAGCTCCAAGACAGTGCCCTCATCTATACTCCCGAGTTTTCTCCCGCTTTAGGCAACGGTTTCCGTGTGGGCTTACTGGGACTTTTACACGCCGACGTAGTCCAAGAGCGTCTCGAGCGAGAATTCAATCTGAGTCTAATTGCGGCCGCCCCCTCAGTCAGTTATCAGATTCAGATGGCCAATGGATCTACAAAAGAGATTTCCAAAGCCATGGATCTCCCAGACCCGTCCGAGATAAGCCAGATCTCAGAGCCCATCATTGCTCTTTCTATCTTTGTTCCTGATAGTTTCACCGGTCCCGTCATGCAGCTGTGCCAAAATCATCGGGGGACTCTGTCCAATATGGAGTACAAGGGTCAGATCGTAAATCTGCATTACCTTATGCCCTTGTCCGAGCTCATCAAGCAGTTTTACGATACTCTAAAAAGTGTGTCCCAAGGCTTCGCTACATTAGATTATGAGATCATAGGTTTTGAAGCCGCCGACCTGGTGCGTCTTGATATCTTGATAGCAGGCGACAAGATCGACGCTCTGTCCCAGATCCTCCCTCGCACCCAAGTCGATCATCTGGCCAAAGGTCTGGTCGAAAAGCTAAAAGATATTATCCCCAGACAAAACTTTGAGGTGGCCATCCAAGCAGCCATCGGTGGCAAGATCTTGGCGAGGGCTGACATCAAATCATTTAGAAAAGATGTCTTGGCCAAGATGTCCGGTGGCGACCAGACCCGAAAAGACAAGCTCCTCAAAAAACAAAAAAAGGGCAAGTCCCGCATGAAGCACGTAGGTCGTATCGACATCCCCCAAGAAGCCTTTCTCTCAATCTTAAAGATTGATTAACGAGGTTGCAGTTCGACTAAGACCACAGAGTTGGCCGTCATGGGAATTTCGGTCTGCAATATTGCCTCAGTAGTCGCCACCTGGACATCAGGCAGTGCTCCTCTGCCCAACAGATATTTCTTCAGAGTAAAGTTCTGGTTCTTGAGGTTCATAAATGTCACCGGGACATTTTCTGAGTGAGTCGATCTGGGATCATAGTTTGTAAGTAAGACTTGGTACTTATCCCCATCTTGCGCCCCAATTGCCCTCACCCAAGTTCCATCTCCCGACACACCTAGGCGGTCCGGACCCAGTTTCGAAAGCATTTGTAGAGCCTGATATCTGGGTGACTGATTGTCCACTATTCCCCATCCGCCAGTCACCGAAAAGGAGAATCCATATTTTATCTTTCCCATGAGCTCTCGCATGACGGCCACCAGATGAGCGGCTCCCACCTTGGTGTTGTTTTCATTTCCGGCCTCACTGTTTGGTCCCATCTCAGTCACAATCTTTTCCACTCCTGCAAAATAAGGATGAGTCTCCAACCACTTTTCTACACTATCCACGTCTTCCGTGTACTTAAACACATCCAGGTCATATCGATGCCAAGTAAAGCAATCAAACTTCAAATTATTTTGTAGTACATAAGGGAAAAATCCATCCAACCAGTTTTTATATAGTCCGGTCGTCGCCGGTCCACATAGTTTGTAAGGTTGAACTCCTGTGGCTTGTTTTGCCCCCAATGCCGCGTATTTATACAAGTTTAGATAATCTTTACCTCGCCCAATCCTCCATTTTCCAAACAGATCTGGCTCATTCCAGACTTCATAATAGACCCCATCGGTCGTCCTGCTGTATCTTTCTATTATTGCTCTCACGATCTGCGCCCATTCATTCCAGTCCCGTGGTTCACCCACCTCATCAGACGCTGTCATGACAGAAGGCATGTATGACAAAGATATAAATGGCTTGGCTCCCAAAGTAGAAATCTTTCCCACCAGAGCATCCAGTCTCGCCCAGTCATACGTCAGCTTGCCACTTCCGTCTCTATTCACGATCCCAAATAGATCAAACACATGGTCGATTCTTATATATTTTGTCCCCACTTCTCGCACCCGGGTCTGTACTCCGGGGTCATCCAAAAACGTTTCCAAATTTTCTCCTCCTTGGGCGAGGGCTTCCCATGGTCTAGGCAGCGTCCCCAGTGGTCTGTCAGTTTCTACAGATATTGCAGCCAGTCTTCCCTCCGCTCCGACAAAAAATTTCACCACACTGTTTGTCAGCTTCAATATTCCAGGCAAGAGGACTGCGAGCATTATTACGCCAATCAGCGAAATCGTCTGCTCTCTATTTTTCATCAATTGATTGTACGCACAAGCTGCTGCATTGACAAGACTTGGCACTCTTAGTATTATCCTGCTAAGCGCATGAACCTCACTACTCGTCAGACTCAAATCCTCAAAGCCATCGTCGATGAGTACATCAATTCCGCCGAACCGGTGGCTTCCGAAATTCTCGAAAAAAAATATAGCCTAGGCGTTTCTCCCGCCACTATCCGAAACGAGATGTCACATCTCGTTCACGAAGGTCTTCTTAAGCAGCCCCACACTTCAGCCGGCCGTGTCCCCACCCCCATGGCTCTCAGGTTTTATATAGATAATCTGATGCAAGAAAAAAAATTGTCCGTGGCAGATGAGGTCTCTGCCAAAGAACAAGTTTGGGACAGCCGTTTTGATTTTGACAAGCTACTCCGCCAGACGGCCATTGCTCTCGCTCAGCGTACCAAGACATTAGCCATCGTTGCTACCGACAAAGGCGATGTTTATTTTGCAGGCGTTGCCAATATTCTCGATATGCCCGAATTTTTTGACATCGATGTCACTCGCACCGTTTTGTCCTTGTTAGATCAGCAGCAGCGTATCCACCAGCTGTTTTTTGATCGCAATTATGGCACCGACCCAGTTCATATCATTTTTGGTGCCGATCTCGGTTGGGCTTTTTTTGAGCCCGTAGGTATGGCCTTTACTTATTTTTCCGCCGGGAGCGATCACCGAGGCAGTCTAGCCGTCGTCGGTCCCTGTCGTCTGAACTTCCCTTACGTCGTTCCCACGCTTAGGTATTTCTCAGATCTTATTTCTGGTATGTCCACCCACTGGTAATTCCTATGAAAGCCAAAAAATCATCACTTCCCACCGACGACACCTCACAGCTTACCGCCCTTCAAGACAAGTTAGTAACTACAGAGGAAAACTGGCGCCGGGCTCTGGCTGATTACCAAAATCTTCTCAGGAGAGTCGATTCGGACAAACGCGAATTCACCAAGATGAGTAATGCCAATCTTATCGCCCGCCTTCTCCCGTCTCTGGACATTATCGAGCTGGCAGCCGGTCATTCTGGTGACCTGGGTGTCCAGATGGCTGCAAAACAGTTTGCCGAAGCTCTAAATCAGGAGGGTCTTCAAGTTATAGGTCCCAAAGTAGGGGACATCTTTGACCCCTTGCAGCATGAATGCACCGAGACTATAGAAAATCCCGGTGATAGGGCCAAAGATTCTATTGTAGAAGTGGTTCTAAAGGGGTATCGTATTGGTGATTACGTTTTAAGGCCAGCCAGAGTCAAAGTTAGCACTTGACAAACTAGACTGCCAATTATATAAATCAACATATGTCAAAAATAATCGGAATTGATCTAGGCACTACCAACTCTTGTGTGGCCGTCATGGAAGGCGGGACCCCCAAGGTAATTACCGCAGCAGACACTGGACGCAACGTCACTCCCTCTATCGTGGAGCCCGTAAAAAATCTCGTAGGCGACGTCGCCAAGCGCCAGATGATCCTCAATCCAAAAAACACCATCTATAGCGTCAAGCGCATGATGGGCCGCAAGATCACCGATCCCGAAGTCAAAAGGACTCAAGAGATGGTCCCCTACAAAATAGTCGGTGGCAAGGACAACATGGCTTGTGTGGAAGTAGACGGCAAGACCTACACTCCCCAAGAAATTTCCGCCATGACTCTGTCTGCCATGAAAAAGCACGCCGAAGCCTATTTGGGCCAATCCGTCGATCGTGCAGTCATCACTGTCCCAGCTTACTTTGACGACTCTCAGCGCCAGGCCACCAAGCAAGCCGGCGAAATTGCTGGCCTCAAAGTCGAGCGCATCATAAACGAGCCGACGGCCGCAGCCCTCGCCTACGGTCTCGACAAAAAGAACGCTCACACAGTCGCCGTCTACGATCTCGGCGGTGGTACTTTTGATATCTCTATTTTGGAGCTGGGCGAAGGCGTTTTTGAAGTCAAGGCTACCAATGGTGACACTCATCTAGGGGGAGACGATTTTGATCAAATGATCATGGAATGGATAGTCAGTGAGTTCAAAAAAGATCATGGTGTGGATCTCAAAAAAGATACCCAAGCTCTGCAAAGGATTCGAGATGCCGCCGAAAAAGTCAAAATCGAGCTTTCCTCATCCATGGAGGCCGAGATCAACCAGCCCTACATCACCCAAAAAGATGGCCAACCTCTTCATCTGTCTCTCAAGCTGACTCGCGCCAAACTAGAATCCATAGTAGACGATCTCATCCAAAAGACTATTGCTCCTGTCAAAGCCTGTCTCAAGGATTCCGGAAAAAGTATCAAAGATATCGACGAAGTCGTCATGGTCGGTGGCATGACCCGCATGCCCAAAGTGATTCAAGTAGTCAAAGATTTCTTTGGCCGCGAGCCCAATCGTAGTGTCAATCCTGACGAAGTCGTAGCCGTGGGAGCTGCCATCCAAGGTGGTGTCCTAACTGGCGATGTCAAAGACGTTGTCCTTTTGGACGTCACTCCCCTTACTCTCGGCCTTGAGACCTTGGGCGGAGTCTCCACTCCTCTTATCGAAAGAAACACCACGATACCAACCTCCAAGTCTCAAGTCTTTTCGACTGCCGCCGACAGCCAGACTTCAGTGGAGATTCATGTCCTCCAAGGGGAAAGACCCATGGCGACTGACAACAAGACGCTGGGCAGATTTATATTGGATGGTATTCCTCCGGCTCCCCGTGGTGTCCCCCAAGTCGAAGTCACATTTGATATCGACACTTCCGGCATTTTGAAGGTATCTGCGAAGGACAAAGCCAGTGGCAAAGTCCAGCATATAACTATTACCAATTCCACCAATCTTGACGAAAAAGAAGTCGAAAGAATGCGCAAAGAAGCCGAGGTCAATGCCGCGGCCGATACCGAGAAAAAAGCCAAGATCGAGGCCAGAAACCAAGCGGACTCTCTCATTTTCACCGCCGAAAAGACTATCAAGGATGCCGGCGAAAAGGCAGATGCTGCTCTCAAGTCCGATGTCGAAGCCAAGGTCAAGGATCTCAAAGATATATTGGAGACTGGTACCAAAGAAGATCTAGAAGCCAAGTCCAAAGATCTCATGGAGTCTTTGCAAAAACTGGGTGGGTCCATGTATCAGCAGGGTGACACTTCAGCCAGTCAAAGTGCTTCGGCTGATGATAAAACTGACGACAAAAAGTCAGATGACAAAAAGCCCGAAGAAGGCGAAGTGGTAAACTAGCCTAGTGGAGGCAGTTATATTCATTCTCGTATTTATAAGTTTCTATTTTTCATTTAGCTATATCGGCCTTACCGAAAATGCCATTTTTTCAGCTCTCGGTCTAAAAATCTCAGCGTTTGGTCTCATTGCAAAAATATTTTGGACTTACATTCCGTTCGTTTTAAGTGTGTTTATTTCCTGGGGTATTTGTTCAATTCTCAAATCCAAACATAAAAAACAAATAGTTTTTGTCGTTAGCCTGCTCTATTTCCTGCTAATTACTTTCCTAGTATTAGTTTTTAACGGTCTTCGTCTCTGACTAATTATTCCACCTCGCCCAGATGCCGGCGGGCATGACTTTTCCATTAGAAGTCTGTTTGAGTCCTATTTCCCCACTCTCTACATCTTTTTTCAAAGCGTCTGCGAGTAAGTTATTTAATGCAGTGTGTGACAGTTCGGATGCATAAGCGTTGATGAGGAAAAATAGGGGAGTATCGGACAAGAGCTTGGCGGCTTCAAACACTAGTTTAGGCAGATCTTCTTCGATCTTCCATATTTCCCCTCCTGCTCCTCGCCCAAACTTTGGCGGGTCCATCACAATTGCGTCATATTTTGTCCCGCGTCTGACCTCACGTTCCACAAACTTTTGCGCATCTTCCTGGATCCATCTGATTTTATCTTTCGATATCTTAGAAAGACTCGCATTTTCCGAAGCCCACATCATGGCTGGTTTCGAGGAGTCTACGTGTGTAACTTGGGCTCCGGCCAAAGCTCCCGCCATGGTCGTCCCCCCCGTATACGCAAACAGGTTTAATACTTTGATACTTTGTCCCTCTGCCCCTTTGCATCTTTGTGTAATCCACTCCCAGTTCACAGCCTGTTCGGGAAACACGCCCGTATGCTTAAAGTCAGTGGGTCTGAGCTTAAATTTTATTTGTCCGTAACTGATCAACCAGTCCTCAGGAGGATTACTCTTAAACTTCCATTGTTCTCCTGAGTGGATTGCATCTGCATTTTTCCAAGGGGTTAGATCCGACTTATTCCAGATAGCTCGGGGCTCAGGTCTACTTATCACATATTGCCCCCAGCGTTCCAGCTTCTCGCCTTCGCCAGAATCAATCAGTTCATAATCTTGCCATTTCTCAGGTACCAAAATATTCATAGTCCCATTATTCCAAATTCATAATTCTTAATTCAACTTTTAAACGCGTCTGCGTTTCTTTGCCCTCGATCCATTGTGAGCCATCGGTGTGACATCAGCAATCAAAGTCATTTTGAGGCCTACTGACTTCAGCGCCCGCAGGGCGGCATCGCGTCCAGACCCAGGACCCTTGATATATACTTCTGCCTCTTTTAGTCCTCGGTCCATGGCTTTTCGAGCAGCCGTCTCGACGGCAGTTGTGGCGGCAAACGGGGTAGACTTGCGGGTACCCTTAAATCCAGATGCTCCAGCAGATGACCAAGACAGTACGTTTCCCGCCCCGTCAGTCAAAGTGACGAGTGTGTTATTGAAAGTCGCTGTAACAAATACTTTGCCTACCATATTATTTCTTGGCCTCCGCAGTGGCTTTTTGCGCTAACACTTCTTTCTTTAGAGCTCCGATGGTCACTCTCTTACCACGTTTGGTACGAGCATTTGTTCTCGTTCTTTGTCCACGTCCAGGTAGTCCTCGAGCGTGTCTCATGCCTCGGTATGAGCCAATGTCTCGCAATCTGGCAATATTTTGTGAGATCTCTTTCCTCAAGTCTCCTTCGACTTTCATCGAGTCCACGATCTTTTGGATTTTGTTTATCTCTTCAGCAGTCAACTCATGCACTCTTTTACTGGCTTCTATTCCTACTTTTTTCAGAATATCCAAGACATTTTTTCTCCCCACACCATTGATGTAAGTCAAAGAAATATCTAGCCTTTTTTTCTCGGGGATATCAATTCCGGCAATGCGTGGCATATTTATCCTTGTCTTTGCTTGTGTTTGGGATTGCTGCAAATAACAAATAGCGCTCCCTTGCGCTTAATAATTTTGCAATTTCTGCAACGACTTTTGATACTAGCTTGTACTTTCATTTAAGTTTAAAAGTTACCCTTCCTTTTGTAAGATCCAGCGGCGAAACTTCTAGTTTCACCCGGTCTCCAGGAAGTAGTCTTACCCAGTTCATTCTCATTTTCCCAGCCAGATGACAAAGCACTGTCTGGTCTACGAGCTCGGGTTTGTCTCGGCAGCTGGTAATTTGCACGCGAAATGTGGTATTGGGCAAGTTTTCCCCCACAAAACCTTCACAAATTATCATTCCTTGACTCATCTATCGTGTTTGAGTAAAAACAACAGGACCGGCAGAAGTGATCCCCACAGTCTCCTCAAACAGCCCAGATATTTTACCATCGGCAGTAATTAATGTCCATCCATCGGCATTTTTGTAGACTATCTCAGGGGAGCCCTCGTTGTACATGATTTCGATGGCCAAGACCATGCCCTCCCGAATCTCCAGTGAGTCCTCGTACCGGCCGGCCACATAGCCAGGAATTGCCGGGTCCTCGTGCAGCTCTTTCCCTACTCCATGCCCAGTCAGAGATCGGACAACCGAAAACCCCGCCTCTTCAACAGCTCTTTGCATTTGGGCAGACAGATCTGCAATTCGGTTACCAACTTTGGCCTGTTTTATGGCATTTTTCACGGCCAGTCTTCCCGCCTCCAAAAACTTTGTCTTTTTGTTTGACCCCACTTCTACAGTTATCGCCGTATCCGTGTGAAACCCTTTGTAAAAGATTCCCACGTCGATACCCACTACGTCACCCACCACAAATGCCCTCTTGGTGGGTATCGAGTGCACGACCTCATCGTTTACATTTATACAAGTGGCATGGTGATACCCAGGCACCATCTTAAACGAAGCCTTGCCACCAGCCTTCTCAATAAGTGAGTCCGCCAGCAGATCTAATTCCAGTCCTGTCATGCCAGGTTTCACGGCTGTCGCCAGCTCATCTCGAATCTTTCCTAGTATTGCCCCGCCCTCGGCCATAATCGCCATCTCAGAAGCCGTTTTGATATGCATTTTCTTCATAATCCTAAGTGGGCGACAATCTCCAGGTGGATGGTCTCAATCGGTTGTTCTCCGTTTATTTCCAAAAGTAACCCCTCTTCCTGGGCTCTTTCTACAATATGAGTAGTCTGAGTTCTGTATATCTGCAGCCTTCTTTTTATGGCTTCCGGTTTGTCATCGTCCCGCAGGACTAGTTCTCCTCCGCATTCGCATGTCCCGTTTGCCGGCGGGGGAGCAGTGATCGTGTTGTACACCCGTCCACATTTCAGACAAGTAAGCCGTGATGACAGTCTCCTGACTGATTCTTCCTCAGAAATATTTACCAAAATTACTTTATCTATCCGGTCGCCAAACTTGCGCAGCATATCTTCCATCTGCTCATATTGAGCCAAACTCCTAGGGTATCCCTCGATCACAATTCCTTTCCCGGTCGCGTGAGTTTTGCTTATGTGATCCCAAGCAATCAGGCGCACATATTCATCAGGGACCAACCCCCCCGCCATAATTGCCTCGTGAACCACCTTTGCGTGTACGTTATCCGAAGTCGCCACACTGCGCAAAATTCTGCCCATATCTAAGTGAACCAAGTTATATTTGTCAGCCAAAAGCTGCGCCTGCGTACCCTTGCCTGATCCTTGCGGTCCCAGTATGAGGAGGTTCATACAAACACTTCGTAACTGCGAGACAATAGTTGTGATTGCATAGATTTAGTGGTTTCCAAAACGACTGATACCACAATCAGTATCCCAGTTCCCCCCAAAGACAGAGAAGGGGTGGAAAACAGTCCCTGAGCCACAGCCGGAAGTACCGCGATCAGTCCCAAAAACATAGCTCCCGCCAGAGTAATTCTATTTAGTACCGCCTTCAGATAATCAGAGGTCGCCACTCCCGGACGAATACCAGGTATAAACCCGCCATATTTTTTTAGGTCATCTGCGATTTTGTCTGGATTAAATACGACTCCAGTGTAAAAATATGTAAAAGCTACAACCAACACAAAATACACCAGCGTGTAGATCAGTCCGTCGGGTTTCATAATATTTACCAATGCCGCCGACGCTTGAGCAATCTGCGGGTTTGGAACTTTGGCCAAAAACTGTCCCAACATGGTAGGTAGTAGTACTAGCGAGACTGCGAAGATAATGGGAATTACTCCTGCCTGGTTTACGCGTAGTGGTAAGTGAGTGACTGAAGATCCAGCTCCATTTCCAGCCGTCACTCGTCTGGCATATTGGACCAATATATTTCGCGAAGCCTCATTCATAAATACCACTCCCGCAATCACGACCAATCCGGTGATTGCAAACACAGCCAGATTAATAGGGTTCATGGTGTCAAGAGTGGCCAGAGTCTGAGTGGCCATAATTGGCAGTCTGCCCACAATTCCAGCAAATATCAAAAGACTTATACCGTTCCCAATACCATACTCAGTGATTAGCTCACCGATCCACACAGTCAGCATGGTGCCGGCAGTCAGAGTCGCCAAAAGTGTAATCATGCCCAGTGGATTCAATGTCCCAATGACTCCCTGACCATGTAGCAAAAAGTACATGCCAATGCCCTGCAATATCGCAATCGGCACCGTAATCAGGCGCGTATATTGATTCATGATCTCCCGGCCATACTCTCCTTCTTTTTGCATCTCTTCTAATTTGGGAAAAATGACCGTCAGCATTTGCATCATAATCGACGCATTGATGTATGGGCCCAGGCCTAGTGCCGCCAGCGAAAAGTTAGCCAATGTTCCTCCAGAGAAGATGTCCAAAAGTCCCAAGAATTGATTGCCCGAAAATAGCTGTGCCAAGGCGGTTCTATCTATGCCATTTACTGGCACATGAGCGACCAATCTATAAGCCAAAAGTAGTCCGGCCGTAAATAGCAACTTCCGCCTCAGTTCTCGAGTTGTCCAAATCTGTTTTAAAAAATCAAAAAATCGCTTCATGCCGAATCGATTGTACCACCCGCGGCGGTTACAATCTTGGCAACGTTTGCAGACGTTGCGATCTTAACGTTTATTGCGTTGGTGATCTTGGTATTTCCCACGATTTTTCCTTTTGCTCCGGAAGATAGCCATCCGAGCTCTTGTAGTTTTTCAGTCGTTACGGCTTGTTTTGCGGGCCAAGAGGCAAATTTGGCAATATCCAAAGCGACAGTTTCACTACCCCAGGGTTTAAATTTCCCCTTGCCTCGGAGTTTTGGCAGTCTCTTGATAAGTGACTTTTTGAATTTTGTTCCCTCAAAATCGAGTTTTACTGTTTCGCGAGCTTTTTGTCCTTTGGATCCTCTCGTACTAGTGTGCCCGCCCTTACCAGAGCCGATTCCTCGACCGACTCTCTTGGCTGGTCTTCTAACTATTTTTGGTAAGCGAAAAGTTTCCATATATTTAAGATCTCACCTTCAACATTTTTAGAGCCGCGACTGTCGCATACACGTTGCCGATCTTGTTGTTTGTTCCCAATATTTTTCCTACTACGTCTCGCACACCAGCGGCTTCCACTACGGCCCTGATCGATCCTCCGGCAATGACTCCAGATCCTTCTGGAGCTGGTTTCAAAAGTATTCTCGAGGCGCCAAACTTTACTCTCACTTCGTGAGGGATAGTCGTTCCCTTCATAGGTACAGAAAATAGCTGTTTTGTCGCAGCAGCCACGCCTTTTTTCATAGCCGTCGATACGTCTGCAGCTTTCCCAAGACCCACACCCACCTGGCCTTTTCGATTACCAATGACCATCAAGGCCGCAAAACGCATTTTGTTGCCACCCTTTGTCTTCTTGGAAATTCGGTTTATCTGGACCATCTTTTCCTCAAACTCTTTTGGTTCTGGTGCTGGACGGTTATACATATGTTTAGAATTTTAGACCCGCCTCACGTGCGGCTTCGGCTAACTTTTTTACGACTCCGTGATATCTATATTGACCGCGGTCAAATACCACCTCTTTTACTCCCTTTTTAAGTCCAGTCGCAGCCACTCCTGCTCCTACTTCTGCTGCATTTTTGCCTCGCAAAGCAGACAAAGCGCGGCCGGCATTGTCCACGATCTGGGCAAAGATATATTTGTTGGACTTAAACACAGTAAGTCTAAAAGCGGGTTTAGTCATAGCAATCTTGGACCTCACTCGCAAAGCGCGGCGGGCCATATTTTTACTATGTCGATTTACAACTGCTTTACTCATATTTATTTGCCAGCGGTTCCCCCGGCTTTGGCGGCTTTGCCAGCTTTCTTGATGATAACTTCACCTTCGTATTTCAGACCCTTGATCTTATATGGGTCAGCCGGCTTCCAAGCTCTGATTTTAGCAGCAACAAGGCCCACAATCACTCTATCGGCTCCTTTTACAGTAATTTTTGTGTCTTTGACCTCAAAAGACACCCCGGCAGGAGCCTTTACGACCACCGGATGAGAAAATCCCAAAGAGAGTTGTAGCGAGTCTCCAGCTACATTTGCTCGGTACCCAGTTCCCGACAGTTCCAGTGTCTTTGTCCAGCCTGTACTCACTCCGGCTACCATGTTGGCAATCACCGATCTGGTCATTCCGGATAGATTGGTACTAAACTCGTCGTTGGCGGTCACTTGAGCCGAGCCAGAGGAGAGTGTGACCAAGACGCCCTCAGGCAAAGTAAAATCCAGATTTCCTTTTGGACCTTTGACACCCAAAGACTTCCCATTTAGAGACACGTCCACTCCAGCAGGGATCACAATTGGTTTTTTGGCTATTTTTGACATATGTTTACCAGACTTGGGCGATCAGCTCGCCACCTTGTTTAATCTTTTTGGCTTCCCGGTCTGCCATGATTCCCTTGGACGTAGATACGATATTTATTCCCAATCCACCCCACACTCGTGGTAGTTCAGTTGCTCCCAGAAAATATCTGGCTCCAGGCTTACTCATGCGCCTCATACCCATGATGGCCGGTTTGCCATCTGTTTCGTAGCGCAGCTTTACAGTCAGGGTCCTTCCGTCTTTGGCAGATTCTGCCACATATTTGTATTTAGAAAGTACAGCCACCACTGCATCTACTGACTTAGTAGAATTTACAGTTATCTCTTCTCTTTGAGCGTGATAGCCGTTCTTAATTCGGGCAATCAAATCTGATAGATGATCGTTTACCATGATGCTTTTTTGACTCCAGGCAGCTCGCCTTTGTTAGCTAACTCTCTAAAACACAGTCTACACAATCCAAACATGCGCAAAAACCCTCGGGGTCTCCCGCATTGCTTACATCTGTTTCGGTATTGGACGGGAAACTTGATGTATCCTTTGGTTTGTTTGACGATTTTAGATGTTTTGGCCATTTTGGTTGTTAGTATTTAGGTTTTTAGTCTTTTTTGAATGGCATTCCAAATAACTCCAGCATTCTTTTGGCTTTCTGGGTGTCGCCGGCGGTATTTACAAATGTGATTTCCAGCCCGCGGATTTTATCAATCTTTCCATACTCGATTTCAGGAAAAACGATCTGTTCCGAAAGACCTAGAGTGTAGTTGCCCTTTTGATCAAAAGCGGTAGTAGATACTCCGTGGAAATCTCTCACTCGAGGCAGGACAACGGAGAACAATTTTAGCATAAAGTCATACATTCTCTTGCCACGTAGCGTGACTGTTAGTCCCACGATGTCGTTTTCGCGCAGCTTAAAGTTGGCAATCGATTTCTTAGCTCGCGTCTGCTTGGGTTTTTGTCCGGTAATATCAGTTAGCCACGCCGTGGTTTTTTCCAATGCGGCCTTATCATGAGCGGCCTCTTTCATGCCGATGTTCACGACCACCCGAGTGACTTTAGGAGCGGCCATCACGTTTTCGATGCCAAACTCAGAAGTCAGAGCCGGTAATACTTTTTCTTGGTAAATTTGTTGTAAGTTCATAGTTAGTCAATTTTAGCTTTGCATTTTCTGCAAATCCTTAACTTTTTATCGCCTGTTACTTCATACCCCACTCGAGTTGGTTTTTTGCACTTTGGACACACCAGTGCGACTTTAGCTACAGTTACAGGTCTGGACAAAGTCACTATTTCACCCGGTTGGCCCTGCATAGGTTTCCTGTGTTTTTTATATTGATTCAGACCAGGGAGTAACAGTCGGTTTTCTTTTACCAACACCTTTTCAACCTTGGCCTCTCGACCGCGGTCTTTTCCAGCTAGCATTACAACTGTGTCACCTTTTTTTATTTTCATAGTACTTCAGGAGCCAAACTGGCAATTTTTGAATAACCGGCTTCTTTTACTTCGCGAGCAATCGGTCCAAAGATTCTACTTCCGCGAGGGTCGCCCGACTTAGGATCGATTATCACGGCTGCATTATCATCAAAGCGGATGTAGCTACCATCTTTTCTGCGCTTTTCTTTGCGAGTGCGCACAATGACGGCCTTGACGATCTCCGAGTCTTTTACTGCTCCATTAGGATCTGCTTGGTCTACAACAGCCGTGACTACGTCGCCCACGTGGGCAAAGACTTTTCCGGTCGATCCCACCACATGAATCAGCTTCAGTTTCTTGGCGCCTGAATTGTCTGCTGGGACCAATATAGTGCGTAGTTGTACCATGGTTATTTAGAAATTTCGATAACTTTCCAATTTTTTGTTTTTGACATAGGGGCAGTCTCGACAATCTTGACGACATCGCCTGTTTTTGCCCCCATCTCGTTGTGAGCATGATATTTCGCAGTTTTGCGAATTCTCTTGCGGTACAAAGGGTGCGACACAAATCGAGTCATCTCCACGACAACCGTTTTGTTCATCTTGTCTGAGACAATTTTTCCAGTAATTATTTTCATGATTTGGCCGATTTTACCACTAAAACCCGGGCTAAGTCTTTTCTCAAGTTGTATACTTCTCGAGTATTTTTGGACTTGCCGGATTTGATAAGTAACTTCTGTTTGCCGATCTTGGCTCGGATTTCACCCTCTTTTGCAGTTAGCTCAGAGGTAGACATCTCCGCAATTGGGAGCTCGACGGATTTGGTTTTTTTGGTATTTTCGATCTTTTTTGGCATATTTTTAGTTCTTACTAACAAGTTTTACGTCAATTGGTAACTTGGCCGCAGCTCGCAGAAAAGCAGTCGTGGCTGCTGTCTTGTCTACACCGGCTATTTCAAACAGCATTTGGCCAGGACGCACCACAGCTACATATTCGTGAATATCGCCTTTTCCAGAGCCCATGCGGGTTCCTAGAGCCTTTTTGGTAATCGGCTTATCCGGGAAAATTCTGATCCAGACTTTTCCACCTCTTTGGGCGTATCGTGAGATCGCCTTACGGGCCGATTCGATCTGGCGGGAAGAAACCCAGCCTCTCCCCAAGGCTTTCAATCCAAATTCGCCAAAACTGACCTCTGCTCCTCGCAAAGACAGGCCAGGCATCTGACCTCTAAACTGTTTTCTATATTTTTGCCTCTTAGGTTGTAGCATTTTTTTCTCCTCTATGGATCCAGACTTTAACTCCTACGTATCCTGATCGGGTAAGGGCGGGGACATGAGCATAATCGACATCAGCCCGTAGTGTCTGCAAGGGGACCGAGCCACTCTTGTACAGCTCTCTTCGTGAGATCTCAGCTCCATTTACTCGGCCGGACAAAAGGACTTTGATACCCAAGGCTTGGGCTTGCATGGTTCTTTCCATGGCTTTTACGGCAGTTCTTCGCGCAGGCAACCTCTTTTCAAGTTGCTCGGCGATCTTTAGAGCCACCAGATAAGCAGACAAGTCTGGAGCTTTTATTTCCTCGACTTGCATGTCAATTTTGGGGGCATTTTTGACGTTTGTAGGAACTCCCAAAGTTTTGTGGATAAATTTTTTCAGCTCTTCCAATCCACTTCCACCCCGGCCGATTACGATTCCGGGTCTGGCCACAAATATGATGATCTTCATGCTGCGAAGGGATCTCTCGATCTCCACTCGTGCGACTCCAGCCATCGCCAATTTTTTCATCAGAGCTTTTCTTAAGCGCAAATCCGCGTCCAAATACTCGATGTATTTTTTGGGGTTGGTAGAAAACCACCTGGACATCCAAGCCGTAGTGGAAGACAGAGGCAGTCGGTATGCAATAGGATTAACTTTCTGACCCATTTGCTACCTCCTTTACTTCTTTAGTAACTAATTCCAAAGTCACATGTGACAATCTCTTCCTTCTCACTCCTCGATCAAATCTGGCTCCGTGTGAATGAATATCCATCTTTTTGGCTCCCTTGGGCCCTTCGTGCACAACAAGAGTTTTGACACTCATGTCAGCAGGAGAAAGTTTAAAGTTGTTTTTAGCATTTCCCAGAGCCTGCAAAAACAGGTTTAGGATTGGTCTGGCTGCCGCTTGTGGTAACGCTTTCAGATATGAGACGGCCACATTTGGATCCTTGATTCCACTTACGGCATCGGTAATAAGCCTCAGTTTTCTGGGGCTATTTTTTACAAAGCTAGCTTTGGCTGTTACGGTACTCATAAGTTTAGGTCTTGTCCATGGTTCTCTTAACTATCGCTCCATGGCCTCTAAATGTTCTCGTAGGGGCAAACTCGCCCAGTCTATGTCCGACCATCGTCTCGGAGATAAATACTTCCGCAAATTTGTTGCCCGTGTGGACCAAAAATGTGTGTCCGACAAACTCGGGAGAGATCTGAGATGCTCTCGCCCACGTTTTTATAGGCGACTTCTTGCCATTTGCCATGCGGGCAATTTTAGAAAGTAACCTTTCGTTGATTAGTGGTCCTTTTTTAGATGATCGTGACATATTTTTTTATTTTCTTCTAGAAACCAATAAATGTGCCGAGTACTTGTACTTATTGCGAGTCCTATTGCCTCGGGCAGATTTACCCCAAGGAGTCTTAGGATGCATACCTTCTCCAGATCGTCCTTCCCCGCCGCCATGTGGATGACTTTTCGGGTTTTGTGCGGTTCCACGAACTGTAGGTCTGATACCCATAAGTCTTCTTCGACCAGCTTTTCCGAAATTGATATTTTTCCAATCAGCTGTACCTACTTGACCAATGGTGGCTCGCGCATTCAGGGCAAATCTGCGAATCTCGCCAGATGGCAATTTTACCAGAGCCCAGGCTTCTTCAAAACCCATGACCGTGGCAGCAGATCCTGCCCCTCTTACCATTTGAGCTCCTTTGCCGGGATTTATCTCCAGCGCGTGTACGGCAGTTCCCACTGGAATATTGGAGAGAGGCAATGTATTTCCGACTGTGAGTGGGGCGTCTTTCGAGGCCACAATGGCTTGTCCGATCTTCATCCCTTCAGTGGACAAGATATATCTGCGGTCGCCATCTTCGTATTGGACCAAAGCCAGATTCGCAGTTCTGTTTGGATCATATTCAAATGCAATTACTCGACCGAGGGCGCCGTCTTTGTTTCTCTTCCAATCAATGGTTCTCAAAAATCTCTTTTGTCTCCCACCTTGGTGTCTCGTGGTAACCACACCACTCGAATTTCGACCGGAGTTCTTTTTCAGGATTTGTGTCAGCCTCTTCTCGGGTCTCTTGCTGTCCAGATCCGAATAATCAAGAGTTGAGGAAAAGCGTAGTCCCGCAGTAGTTGGTTTGTAGAATTTAAGTGACATATTTATTTGACGTCAAAAAGATCAATTCTTTGACCCTTTTGTAAAGTAACAATCGCTTTCTTCATATTAGATTTCTGCCTATATATCCATCTTTTTCCGGTTCGATAGGATTTTCCTGGCACTGTGATTGTCTGCACTTTTAGTACTTTTACTCCAAAAGTTTTTTGTACATCATTTTTTACTTGAGTCTTATTGGCATCTGGATTCACCAAAAATACAAACCTGTTCTCATGGGTGAGTTTGGTAGTTTTTTCAGTAATAACTGGTCTGATTAGATTAGACATATCTTTTAGAAAGCTCCTCCAAAGCCTCAGGTGTAAAGTAAACTGTAGGATGCGAAAACACGTGATAAGCATTCAGCTGCATAGCCGTCATCAAAGACACTCGGTCGAGATTCCGCAAAAACTTACCATTTTCCAATTGAGCCTCAGATATTACTATCAGTTTTCGTCCTTCAAGTGCTTTTGCATCTTTGGTTTTTTTGATTTTAGACAACCCTTCTAGGACAAATATTTGTTTTGCTTCAGCCTTTTTGTTCAAAGCAGTTAAAAGTGCCAGTCTACCCATAGACTTCGTCAGACTCATTTTGTGGTTTTGTAATCCATCCGGTCCAAAAGCGATTCCTCCACCTACAAAGATTGGAGCCGCATAAGATCCGTGTCTGGCTCGTCCAGTACCTTTTTGTCTATACATTTTGGCCGTTGTCTTGGAGACTTCCGCCCGAGTCTTGGTCTTGGCCACGGCTCTCCTTTGATTGGACAAATGCGTTCTCACCGCTTGAGCCACTATTGCGGGTTTGCCCTTTATTCCAAAGACTGCCTTAGGGAGTGTGACTTTTTCACCTTCTTTTCCGTCAATATTGATACTATTTGCGGTGCTCATGAGATCTTTTTGACAGTAAGTAACGTATATCTACTGGCTCCGGGGACAGAACCTCCCACAGTTACAGTCTTTTTGTCTGCGTCTACCTCTAGGACTTTTAGATTCTTGATCATGACCGTATCTACTCCCATATGTCCAGCTCTCCTCTTGCCTTTATACACGCGTCCAGGAGTGGTTGTGGATCCAGATGATCCTGGGGCTCTTTCGCGGTCCGATTGACCGTGGGTTCGAGGTCCCCCACGAAATCCATGTCTTTTGACAGCTCCGGCAAATCCATGTCCTTTAGTAATTCCAGTAACACTCACCATATCTCCGACTTGTACCATTTCTGATACAGAAAGCTCAGTTCCAGGCTCCATCACTTCATCAGTTCTGATCTCAGAAATAACCGTTTTTTTGTTATTTTGAATCGAAAGTCGTAAGGCCGAATACTTATGCTTTTCAGTCGTTCGCAAGTCCAAAACGCGGGTGGGTAGTACCTGCAAAACCGAGGATCCCACCTGGGCTCCTGCCTCAGTATATTTACTGGTCATCCCGATTCTTTTTGCAAAAAAAGTTGTAATCATTATAGAAACAAAAAAAGCGCCATTGGCGCTCATCTAAATCTTTAGAGTAGCCAATGTCAAAGCGGAGCAATAATCTGGCAATTTCGTCTGCTCACGTCTGAAGCTGATTATACCACAGCTTACATTTTTACCTCAATGTCCACGCCGGCTGGCAGATCCAGGTTGGAAAGAGATTCAATGGTTTTGGGGGTTGGATCGTGGATATCAATCAGGCGCTTGTGGACTAGCATTTCGTAGTGATCCCGGGCGTTTTTGTCCACGTGAGGAGAAGTAGTGACAACGATTAGTTTGCGAGAAGTAGGCAAGGGGATAGGTCCTATAACTTTGGCCCCGGTTGACAGTGCCGTGTCCAATATTTTGGCCGCCGCTTCATCAATGACGCGATGGTCAAAAGCTTTTAGCTTTACTCGTAGTCGTCCCTTTGCCATATTAAAGAGCAAGAATTATTAAGCGATGACTTTAGTCACCACTCCCGCGCCGACGGTTTTTCCGCCTTCGCGAATTGCAAATCTCAAACCTTCTTCGATAGCAACCGGTACAATCAGTTTCACCTTGATGCTGGCATTGTCTCCTGGCATGACCATTTCAGTTCCAGCAGCCAGTGTGACCTCGCCGGTTACGTCAGTTGTTCGGATATAGAATTGTGGTCTATATCCTGAGAAGAATGAAGTGTGGCGTCCCCCCTCTTCCTTCTTAAGGACATAGATATTAGCTTCAAATTCAGTGTGAGGAGTAATAGATCCAGCCTTAGCCAGTACTTGTCCACGTTCAACTGCTTCTTTTTCTACGCCGCGAAGCAAAAGCCCAACGTTGTCTCCAGCTTGTCCCTCTTCTAATTGTTTTCTAAACATCTCGACTCCAGTTACCACGGTTGAGGAAGTAGCTTTGATACCCACAATTTCAATAGGATCGTTGATCTTCACGATTCCGCGCTCAATTCGGCCTGTGACCACAGTTCCACGACCCTTGATCGAGAAGACGTCTTCGACAGGCATCAAAAATGGCTTGTCTAGCTCGCGGACTGGTGTGGGGATATATTCGTCCACTTTAGCCATGAGCTCGAGAATCTTTTCTTCGTACTTAGCATCACCTTCAGCCGCTTTTAGAGCAGATCCACGGACGATCGGTACATCGTTTCCGGGATATCCATACTTGGTCAGCAGTTCGCGCACTTCCATCTCGACGAGGTCCAAGAGAGAGTCGTCGTCTACCATGTCACACTTGTTGAGGAAGACTACGATTGCTGGCACATTGACCTGCTTGGCCAAAAGGATGTGTTCGCGAGTTTGAGGCATCGGTCCGTCTGCCGCGGATACGACCAGGATCGCTCCGTCCATTTGAGCAGCTCCGGTAATCATATTCTTGATGTAGTCGGCGTGGCCTGGAGCATCGATGTGTGCATAGTGTCTCTTTTCTGTCTCATACTCTTGGTGAGAAAGATTGATGGTTACTCCTCGTGCCTTTTCTTCTGGAGCAGAATCAATGTCTTCGTATTTCTTAGCAACAGCCCAACCCTTTTTGGAAAGAACGGTAGTAATAGCGGAAGTCAAAGTGGTCTTACCATGGTCGACGTGACCAATAGTACCAATGTTGACGTGAGGTTTACTGCGGACAAATGTTGCCATATGTAAAAGGAATTCTATCTGAGGCTAAATACTTTTGCAAGGGGGAAGTTGCGACATTTTTTATATACGTGTCTCATGACAAACTTCATTAGCTCGGATTTTTTATATTTTTTGTACTCACCTAGCACTTGTGGAATCGGGATTGCAGTTGGAGTGATGGTTGGGATTGGCGCCGTAGTCGGGGCAATTGTTGGTGTTGGTGTCTGTGTCGGAATTGGAGTTTCTGTAGGAGATGGGCTTGGTGTCAGAGTAGGCTCCAAAGTGGGTGTTGGTGTGACAGTCGGTGTCGCCGTAGGCGTCATAGTTGGGACTGGAGTAGTTGCGACAAACAAACTATTCTGTGGGTCAGGTATATCTCGCAACGAAAAATCCACCGAGTTGTCATCGGTATCATCTTCTACAGGGAGTCTCTCAATACTTTTGCCAGCAGCGGGTGCAGCCACAGCAGTTCCCTCAAATGTCGTAGCCGTCCCCATACCCACCAGATCTTCAGTAGAGTAGCTGCTCGTGCCGGTTTTTTTCTGTAGAGATATGAAACTGTTTGCAGTGATAGAGCTGCTACTCGCAGAATATACAAAGTCGGGTGTAACTGGAATAGTCGCATAGGCAGGATTGCCAATCAGCAGATAGCCCTGTGCTTTTATAACTCCAGTCATCGACGCTACCAGGTTAGTGCTCGCTCCCACTCGCAGCCTCCACCCAGTCAGGTCCACATCAGACAAAGTTGGGTTATATAGCTCTACAAACTCGTCCGACGCAACCCCTCCCCCTACCTGAATTTCTGAAATGACTACATGGTTTGTTGCTGCCCTCGCAACCCCCGGAAGCAAAAGAAGCACTATAAGAAAAACGGGCAATATTTTTCTCACTAAGATTTATGCTAACCCCTTTTTTCAATTGTCGTCAACAACTAAAACCTAAAAACGTAATTATTTATCCTTCCACTCGTCAAACACACCGACACACCTATTTTCTATACATCTAGGAGAAGTTGCAAGGCAGAGGACAGAGCAAGTTGGTCCGCCAAAGCTTTTACAGTTATCTCCAATCTCGGACAAATATTTATCTTTGAAATTTTTATTTATATATGTTCCACAATTGCACTCATCGCAAGTATTAGCTCGCACTCGCACACACTCCGAGTCGCTGTTGCAGCTTTTATATCCTTCATACTGATCAGGAAGAACAAAATCGTAAATCTTATCTTGAATCACATCTTTTCTCTGAGATCTCAAGATTATGGCTCCTAGTCCCACTCCTAGAATCAAAAGAACGGCAACCAAAACGGATACTGTTTTCCCCACAAATTATTTATAGCCCAAAAATCCCTAACTTACCAAGCAATGATTACTCGAGATGGGTCCTCGGTACTAGTTTCAAATTTTTCGCCCGCTCCTCCTACTCCCACATAACTCGCTCCCGCACCTGGAATGTTCAACCAAACAGCAGTTCCCGGTTCTAGATTATCAGTCAAAAAATCTGCAGCACCCTTATAGCCACGGGCTGCGATACGAGGATCATCAACTGGCAAGTCAACAGTGACTTTTCCAACCACTTTTAACTGATGAATTGTTTCACCGTTCATATTTCTATGCAGCAGCCTGCACTTTTCCACTCTTTGCAATTATCCCCTCAGCAATGTTTCTAGGCACTTCGTCATAGTGAGATGGTTCCATATAGTAGGAGGCGCGGCCTTGGGACAGTGAGCGCAGCTTGGTGGCATAACCAGACAGTTCAGCCAGAGGCACATGAGCATTGATGATAGTCAGATGTCCGCGCTTATCTGTGCCTTGAATAGCAGCTCTCTTAGATGATAGATCTCCAATCACGTCTCCCATAAATTCGTCTGGAGTGGAGACCTCCACTTTCATGACTGGTTCTAGGATGGTAGGTTCTGCGATCTTGGCCGTGTGTTGGAAAGCCATGGATCCGGCGATCTTAAAGGCCATTTCTGAAGAGTCCACATCGTGGTAGGTTCCGTCAAAGAGGGTGATCTTGGTGTCAACGGTTGGGAATCCGGCCAAGACTCCGTTTTCCATGGCTTCCACGATTCCTTTTTCGATAGGAGCAATAAACTCTCCTGGAATAGCTCCACCTTTGATTGCGTTTACAAACTCAAATCCTGCTCCGCGAGGTAGGGGCTCCATCTTGATCCAACAATGTCCATACTGTCCGCGACCTCCAGATTGGCGAATAAATTTACCCTCTCCTTCGGCGGCCTTTTTCACAGTTTCCTTGTAGGCCACTTGTGGAGCGCCGGTGGACGCTTCCACGTTAAACTCTCGCTTCATGCGGTCCACCAGGATCTCCAGATGCAGCTCACCCATTCCAGAGATGATTGTCTGCCCTGTCTCGTGATTGGACTTGATGCGGAAAGTCGGATCTTCGTCAGACAGTTTGTTTAGAGCCAGACCCATCTTTTCTTGATCGGACTTTGTTTTTGGCTCAATAGCCAGTGAGATGACGGGTTCCGGGAAAGAGATTGACTCGAGTACAATTGGTGCCGCTTTTTCACACAGGGTGTTTCCGGTAGTTGTTTCACGCAGTCCCACGAGCGCCACGATCTCTCCCGCATAAGCAGCGTCGATCTCTTCGCGTTTGTTGGCGTGCATGAGAAGCATTCGGGAGATTCTTTCTTCTTTTTGTTTCGAGGCGTTCCACAGAGATTGTCCAGCCTTGAGTGATCCCGAGTATATTCGGACATATGTCAGTCGTCCTACGTGGGGATCAGTCTGGATCTTGAAAGCCAGTCCAGCAAATTTTTCTTCATTGATAGTCTTGCGGCTTACTTCTTCTCCGGTTTGAGGATTAGTGCCACGGACATGATCCACATCGACTGGCGATGGCAGATATTCGACTACCGCGTCCAGCATTGGTTGCACACCTTTGTTGCGAAGTGATGCTCCTGCATATACCGGGACAAGCTTGTAGGCAATCACGGCTCTTCGCATAGCCGCTTTCAGCTCAGCAACAGTGGGCTCTTCGCCGGCTAGGAATTTGTTCAAGAGGTCATCGTCAGTCTCAGAGATTTGCTCGATTAGTTTGGTTCGCCACTTTTCTACCGTATCTTTCAGGTCTTCGGGAATTGGTTGTTCTTCGTATTTAGCACCAGTTTCATCACCCAGCCAGACCAAGGCTTTTCTCTCGAGTAGTAACACCACTCCTCTAAAAGTATTTTCAGCCCCGATCGGGTAAGCCATGACAGCGGGGTTTGCTCCCAGTCTATCAATGATGGCTTTGATCGTGCCTTCAAAATTGGCTCCGAGCTTGTCGTTCTTATTGATAAATATAATTCGTGGTACTTTGTATTTGTCGGCCTGTCTCCACACTGTTTCAGTCTGTGACTGCACTGTTTCTTCTGCGTCGAGTACCGTGACGGCTCCGTCCAAGACGCGTAGTGAGCGCTCGACTTCGGCCGTAAAGTCCACGTGTCCGGGAGTGTCGATCAGGTTGATGCGATATGAGCCGTGTTCTACTGGGCTGTTTACATCAGATACTGACCAGAAGGTGGTTGTGGCCGCAGATACGATTGTGATTCCGCGCTCTTTTTCCTGAGCCATCCAGTCCATTTGCGTGTCACCTTCGTCGATGTCTCCGATCTTGTAGGATTTGCCAGTATAAAAAAGAATTCGTTCCGAAGTAGTCGTCTTTCCAGCGTCAATGTGCGCGATTATTCCAATATTACGCACCCGATCTTGCGGGACAATTCGATTTGTTGTTTTAATATCTGCCATAGTGAGAAACTTCAGTTTCGAGATATATGAAAGGATCCATGAGCGTCAGCGAATGGTAGGTTTCCTTTCATATAAAACCTATCATTCAAAAAAATAAAGCTCTTCAGCTCTTTGTGATTCTACCAGAAGCTCAAGCTAGTCACAATCCTCATCAACACTAGAATCTTTAGCACTCCCGCGTTACAATTGCCACATATATGGCCACTAAGCGCGACTACTACGATATTTTAGGCGTCCAAAAGACAGCCACCGCCGCCGAGTTAAAGTCAGCTTATCGCAAGATGGCTCTCGAATGGCATCCAGATAGAAACAAATCCGCCGAGGCCGAAGCCAAGTTCAAAGAGATCAACGAAGCGTATCAAGTTTTATCAGATGCCAAGAAAAAAGCTACCTACGACCAGTTTGGTCATGCAGCCTTTGACCCAGCAGCAGGCGGCGGTTACAGCGGTGGCAATCCTTTTGCCGGCGGTTTCCGCCAGGGCCCCTTTACCTATTCATATAGTACTGGGGGAGACAATCCGTTCGGCGACATGGGCGGATTTTCCGATCCCTTCGAAATTTTTGAACAATTTTTTGGCGGCCAAAATCCCTTTGGTAGACAAGCTCCCAGAAAAGCTCATTATTCACTTCGCATTCCTTTCATGACTGCAGTCAAAGGTGGCACAGAGGAAGTAAAAATAGATGGCAAGTCACATACGATCAAGATTCCCGCCGGCGCCGATACCGGCACCCACCTTAGGTTTACAGATTTTGATATCACTTTCCAAGTCGACGAGAGTCCCGACTTCAAAAGAGATGGCGCAGATGTCTATGTAGATCATCCCATTTCTTTTACCAAAGCCATTTTGGGAGGCGATACGACTACCAAGACTTTGGATGGCACTCTGAAGATCAAGATCCGCCCCGGCACTCAGCCCGGTACTGTAGTGAGACTTTCAGGCAAGGGGATAACCAAGATCAGTTCCTTCAAAAAAGACGATCACGGAGATCTCTATATTAGACTTATTATCAAAATGCCCGAACAGCTGTCCAAAAAACAAAAGCAACTTCTAGAGGAGTTTGACCATAGTTAATTTGTAAGTTAGATTACAATCAATCAAATGGAATATCCACTGGGTTCTGTAGAAAAAGGCTTGATCGTAATCGCAATCGCAATCCCTCTTGCAATATTTGGCACATTCATCGCAAATCCGCCAGATGTTGGAAAATGGTTCGTTGGTGAAGGCATAGCGGAAATGGTGGTATTAGCATCACTTTTAGTGGCAATAGCGAGAACAGAACACAAGTTGGACATTGGTTAACGTTTGATAGATCTTAAGATCTCCACCCCACCCATTTCTGCTCGAAGGAGATTTTCATCATTAATTTCTTCTATTTTTATCCACTCGGGCGCTTGAGCATCCCCATCTTCGACCTCATCAACAGTCAGCAGCTCAAAAGTTAATGGTTTACATAAAAAATAATAGACATAAAAATTGGCTGCCACATTAGACGGATTCCAATAATAATTGCCCTCGCTAAATCTAACAAGTTTTACTATTTCGACTTCAATTCCAGTCTCTTCTTTTATTTCCCTTTTTAACCCTTCCTCAATTTCCTCACCTTCATCTATTGCCCCTCCTGGGAAGTTATATTTTTGAGCCGCCCGAGATTTGGCCACTAAAACCTTTCCGTCGTGGATTATTACGCTATAAGCGGTCGGGCGGAAATACACTTCCGACTCCGGAATGTCCTTCGTCTTCTTGGGCCCGTACAACGTCAAACACTGCACCATTCGTACATCTTACCAGCCTCGCTAGTACTCTCACTTCGAACCTGATATAATCCCTTCAGTTAAGTGTTTTTCAGATGGGGCGGGACGAAAAACCCGCCTTTGTTTTGAAAACAAAAAATATGCAACGCTCAAATACCGCCAGATCCGATTTTGCCCTAGCCGTGGCCCAGATTGCCCACGAGAGGGGTCTGGATTCACAGATCATCTTGGATTCTATCAAGTCAGCCCTCGTTGCCGCCTTCAAAAAAGATCATCCCGAATCATACAAAGAAGACCACGTTTATGACGTAGACCTAGATTCTAGTTCTGGTGAGGCTCATGTCTTTGAAACAGAAGGTGACGTAACTGAAGAAGATGGCGTTATCACAGTCACTCCCAAAAAGGGCGCAAAGAGAGTAGACATCACTCCTCCAGGTTACGGCCGCATCGCCGCCCAGACCGCCAAGCAAGTCATCCTCCAAAAAGTTCGCGAAGCCGAAAAATCTCACATCGTAGACGAATATCAAAAGCGCATGGGAACGTTGGTCTCCGGCATGATCATTCGCTTTGTAGGCCAAGAGATAGTGGTGGACATTGGCAAGGCCGAGGCCGTCATGCCCAAGGAAGAGCAAGTCCACTCCGAGGATTACAGATTGAGTGCACGCATGAACTTCTTGGTTCACAGTATTCGTGACTCCGTTCGCGGCCAAGAGGTTGTGGTTTCCCGAGCCGACGCGGGTATAATTCGCGAGCTCTTCAAAAGAGAAGTCCCCGAGGTCAATTCCGGTGCTGTCGAGATCAAAGCTGTCGCCCGTGACCCCGGTTCCAGGACCAAGATCGCCGTTTACTCAAACCAAAATGGCGTCGATCCCGTGGGTTCATGTGTGGGTCAAAAAGGTGTTCGAGTACAAGCTGTCATCAGCGAGCTCAACGGTGAAAAGATCGATATCGTTCAATTCAGTGAAGACCAAGAAAAGTTTGTCGCCTCAGCCCTTTCTCCCGCCGCAGGCCTATCTGTGAAAATAAACGCTGCAGCCGGTATCGCCCAAGTGACTGCTCCCCAAGACCAGCTCTCTTTGGCCATCGGTCGTGAGGGTCAAAATGCCAAGCTAGCCGGCAAGCTCGTGGGTCTGCACATCGATATCAAGGGCGGAGATGCTCCAAAAGAAGAGTCCCCAACAAATGATCAAGTCCAAACCCAAAATGACCAGTAATCACGTTTCGTCATCAAAAAGGGTTTTGTAATTTAGGATTTGGAATTTGTTTGGAGCTTAGAATTTAGTTTTTAGTATTTAATTTTATGTTGACCAATCGTCCTCCCATCGTAGTCATCTTGGGCCATGTCGATCACGGCAAGACCTCTCTTCTGGATTATCTGCGAAAGACTTCAGTAGTCTCCCGTGAAGCCGGCGGCATCACCCAGCACATCAGCTCCTTTCAACTAATCACCAATAACCAATCACTAATCACTTTCATAGATACTCCCGGTCACGCCGCCTTTTCTAATATTAGAAGCCGGGGATCAAAGATCGCCGATATTGCTATCCTCGTTGTCGCCTCAGGTGATGGTGTCATGCCTCAGACAAAAGAGTCAATTCAATTTATCAAAGACTCAAAAATTCCCTTCATAGTCGCCCTCACCAAGTCCGATCTCGATACCGCATCTCCCGATCGTGTGAAAACTCAGCTCACTGAAGTAGATGTCATAGTCGAGGATTATGGCGGCACCGTTCCTTGTGTCGCAGTTTCAGCAAAAACTGGCGCCGGGATACCCGATCTTTTAGAGATGATCGATCTGGTAAACAGCATGAATCCCGCCCAGGCCGACCCCGAAGCCTCATTGGAAGCAGTCGTCTTAGAAAGTAGCCTCGATCCCAAAAAAGGGCCTCTAGCCACAGTTATCGTCAGGTCTGGCACACTGTCCGTAGGACTTACGCTTTTCCAAAAATCTCAAGTTGGCAAAGTTCGCTCACTTATCGATTCAGATGGAAATCAGATCAAGTCCGCTCTTCCCTCCACTCCAGTCGAGATCATAGGTCTCTCCGAAGTTTTGGAAGTAGGTTCCATTATCTCCACCCAACCCATCCTCACAACCAATCCCACTACTCACCACTCACAACCCGCTACCTCAAAATCAGGTTTAGTGAACCTGATTTTGAAAAGTGATGTCCTTTCATCGCAAGAAGCTATTTTGAGTAGTCTGCCCAAGGGAGTAAATGTTGTCTCATTCTCAACTGGCGATGTAAACGAGTCCGATGTCGCAACCGCCCAGTCGTCAGGCGCCACTATCCTGGCCTTCAATGTCAAAGCTCCCAGTGGGGTAGCCAAGCTCGCCGAAGTCGACCATGTTTCGATAAAATCATTCAAAATAATTTATGAGCTTCTCGATACAGTTGCTCGAATGTTTGCTCCAGTAGTCACGGAGACGGTTTTGGGTAGGGCTACTGTCGCCGCCGAATTCAAGATCAATGCCGATCGTATTGCCGGCGCTCGTTGCACCGAAGGGGTTATTTCCAAAGGGGATCAGATCAAGATCCAAAGAGGGGAGACTGTAGTCGGGACGAGTAGACTCAAGTCTCTAAAAACCAGCAAAACCGAAATTCCCTCTATCAAGTCCGGAGGCGAGTTTGGCGCTGTCTTTAGCCCTTATGTTGACTTTAAGGTCGGCGACATTATAATCGCCTTCAAAGTCACATCATGAGTACATTAGACACTTCCCTCATCCAGCCCGTCCTAAACAGTTCCCAGACCTTTACTATTCTTATTCCCAAAAATCCTCTTTATGACCACGTGGCCTCAGGTCTGGCTCTCAAATTGAGCCTAGAAACAGCCGGCAAGAGAGTGACTGTCGCCTGTCCCGACCCCATGACCGTGGAGTTCAACCGTCTGGTAGGTGTAGACGCCATTACTAGTAATCTCGGTGGCAGAAATCTCCTCATCACTTTCGGTAGTCAGACCGACGTAGTAGACAAGATCAGCTATCACGTCGAAAATGGCGATCTCAGGCTCGTCATTACTCCCAAAGAGGGCGCCCCAAATGTAGATCACAGTCAGCTCCAGTTTGTTCCTGGCACGGCCAAACCCGAAGTTCTCATCTTAGTCGGTGCCCTCGATCTTACCGATTTTGGCCACATCTATACCAACACCAAAGAGCATTTCCAAGCCTCCAATGTCATCGCTCTTTCCCACACTCCTCCTACCAATCAGTTTGCCCATTATCATTTTTCCGACGCTGGAGTCTCATCTTTGTGTGAGCTCACCACTCATTTTCTAAACACTTTGACCCTGACTGTGTCTGACGATGCAGCCACCAATTTATTATCTGGCATTGAAATAACCACCGCTGACTTTAAGTCTCCGGCTGTTTCCGCCGGTACTTTTGAAGCCGCCGCCAGTCTGCTCAAAAAGGGCGCCAGGAGACACAATCCCATCAAGCCCTCCGATTTCCCAGCTGGCGCCATTCCCCAAGGGGATAGTACTCCCGGTACAGCCGAAAGAGTCCAAGAAATAAAATCTCCTCCAGCCGATTGGGTCGGCCCCAAGATTTACAACAACCCACCACTAATCTAGTATGGCCAAAGTCTTATCATTTGAGGACGATTCAGACATGCGAAGTCTTGTTCGACATGTTATCAAATCAAGTGGGCACGAATTAATAGCAGAGGCAGATAATCCTTTCTCCGCCGTTGATGTAATAGCTAGATTTGCAGCCCAAGCTGGCATTGCTATCGTAGATGGAAATTTGGGATTCGGAAAAGACGATGGAAGTTTAGTGATCCAAGATTTGAAAGCTGCCAATTCAAAAATTATCACAGTGGGGAATTCTCTTGATAGAGATGTTTTTGGGGCTGACCGCCAAGCTCAAAAAAACTTCAATTTGTTGAAAACTATACTGCAAGGTATAAGATAACATCATGGCAGAGCGATGGCAGAGTAGTGCCCAAACATTAGTCAATCATGGAGCAGAGGCAGATGACAATGGGACAATTAGAGTAAGGCTTCCAATGGAACCTGTCCCAGTACAAGCTACACGCCCAACTCCACCAGAAATACCTGGCTTTGAAATTATTAGACGCGAAGGCGATTTCCCATTGCTAGTCAGGGATGGATCTTCGATCAAGCCCCCACCCGCCAAAGTCGTAGAGCCCCCTGCTCCCAGAGAACGCCAATACGTCGAAATGGAACATATATCCTAAGCACATTTAACATGGTATAATACCCACAGTCAAAAAGAGAACTAGCGTTAGTCGGTCTGGTTGCAGCACTCACTAACTCGCCCAATCTCTTTTTTTTCTAATTCTTTAGGATTTAGATATTAGAATTTAGAATTTAAAATCATTTTATAAATATGGCTCTAAACACAGACGCAAAAAAACAAGTCATCAACAAATTTGCCCAAGGCAAAGGGGACACCGGATCTCCCGAAGTCCAAGCCGCTCTTCTGACCGAAAAGATTTTGAAGCTCGTTGAGCACTTAAAGGAGCACAAGAAAGACAATCACTCACGTCGTGGTTTGGTAAGTATGGTCAGTAAGCGCAGACGCTTGCTCTACTATCTCCAAAAGAAAGACGCCCCCAGACACAAAGAAATCGCCAAGAAGCTAGGATTATCGAAATAAGTCTATGATCGGGCTGTTAAGAGCTAGGGAATCAGCCGAAAGAGAACTTGGCAGAAGTGACATTGATCATCCTGTAGCACAACGAGTAAAAGACTTAAGTGTTGCAGATGCCCTCCTAACTGCTCTTAAAGAAGGAGTTAGGTCAGATGCAGCATTAGGTCTCGCACAAGACTCATTGGCACGTTTGAATACAGAGCTCACAGCCGAAGAAAAGCTCGTTCTCTCGCCCAAGGCGCGAGCAAAACTAGAAGCAGATGAACAGGAAATTAAACAAAAATTACAAAATATTAGTTAATACTGTATAATACCAACTAACTCGAAGATTCGAGAGGTGCGAAGAGAACATTTTTTCTTCAGACTTCTTGAAAACAAACGCTTCGACAAAGAGTAAAAAGTAATGAACAAAAATATAGTAACAAAAAAATTAACCGTAGCCGGTCGTGAACTATCTTTCGAAGTAGGTCGTTTGGCTGCTCAAGCCACGAGTTCAGTCCTGGCTCGTTACGGTGATTCCACCGTGCTAGCCACAGTCGTAGTCGGAAAAGAAGATCTCAAAAAAGATTACTTCCCCCTATCTGTCGAATATCAAGAAAAGTTATACGCAGGTGGTCGCATCAAAGGTTCCAAGTGGGTCAAGCGCGAGAGAAATACCGACGAAGATACTCTTTCAGCCAGACTCATTGATCGCTCGATTAGACCTCTCTTCCCAAAGAGTTTCAAAAACGAAGTCCAAGTCATCGTCATGGTCTTGTCCACCGACACAGACAACGATACTGATGTCCTAGGTATAAATGCAGTTTCCGCAGCTCTCGCCATCTCACCCATTCCTTTCGAAGGTCCAGTGGCAGCAGTCCGCATGGGACTCGAGAATGGCACTTTGGTTGTAAATCCCAAAAATGGCAATGCTGAAGGCGTAGATCTAGATTTGGTAGTCACTAGTACCGAGTCTCTCATCCCCATGATCGAAGCCGGAGCCAGCCAAGTATCCGAAGAAGTGATGTATCAGGGATTAGAGCAAGCCGTCGCCCAAAACAAGCTCATCATCGGCACTATCAACGAGCTCGTCTCGGAAGTCGGCAAATCAAAGATTGTTCTAAATAGAGCCGGTCCCGATACCAGTTTCGTAGCCGAAGTTGAGAAGATCGCCACTCCTCTTGTAGAAGAGTATTTAAAATCAGCCTCTCAAAAAGAAGGCAACAGTTTAGAAGATATCGTTTCTCAGCTAGCCGCCAAATATGAAGCAGCTCAAAAAAGCGAGATCCCAGGCATCATCGAAAACTTGGTGTACAAAGTTTTGCGCACCAATGTTCTGGAAAAAGATTTGCGTGCCGATGGTCGCAAACTAGATGAGATTAGACCCCTAGACGTCCAAGTGGGAGTTCTTCCCAGAGTCCATGGATCGGCCATCTTCCAGAGAGGCCAGACTCAGGCTTTGACTGTTACTACCCTTGGGGCCCCGTCTCTTGGTCAGTCTACCGAGAGTGCCGAAGGAGAGGGCAACAAGCGCTACATGCATCACTACAATTTCCCTCCCTTTAGTACCGGCGAGACTGGCAAAGTGGGCAGTCCCAAGAGACGTGAGATTGGTCATGGCGCCTTAGCCGAGAGAGCTCTCATCCCAGTTATTCCATCCGAAGCCGAATTTCCGTACGCCATTCGCGTAGTTTCCGAAATTATGAGTTCCAATGGATCATCTAGTATGGCCTCCTCATGTGGATCCACCATGTCTCTTATGGACGCCGGAGTTCCCTTGAAGGCTCCCGTCTCTGGTATCTCGACTGGTCTTATCACCGGTTCAGACTATCCCAAGAATCCAAATAGTTACAAGCTGATCACGGACATTATTGGTCTTGAGGATCACTATGGCGATATGGATTTCAAAGTAGCAGGTACTAGTACAGGCATCACAGCTATTCAGCTGGATACCAAAGTTGCCGGTCTTACCCTGGACATTTGTAAAGAGACTTTTACCCGCGCCAAGGCCGCTCGTGCCGAAGTGCTGAAAGCCATGTTGGCAGTTCTGGCCGAGCCCCGAAAAGAAGTAGCCGCTACCGCTCCCAAGATCAGTACTGTTCAGATCCCAGTGGACAAAATCGGTGAATTGATTGGCCCCGGAGGCAAAAATATCAAAAAACTCATGGCCGACACCGGGACAACTGTAGATGTAAATGATGCTGGCAACGTCTTTATCTCAGGCGTAGATGCAGTTGGTACTGCCAAAGCTATTGCTTTTGTGACAGGTCTTGGCAAAGAGGCTCAGCCCGGAGAGATCTACGAAGGTACAGTCGAGCGCATTCAGCCATTCGGTGCATTTGTAAACATTCTTCCCGGCAAAGACGGTTTACTGCATGTCTCCCAGATGGCCGAAGGCTTTGTCTCAGATCCAAATCAATATGTAAAAGAAGGTCAGACGATCAAAGTCTGGGTCGTCAGTGTGGATGACCAAGGCAAGATTGCGCTATCCAGTTTGTTCGACGAAGCAGGAGTCCCAAAGCCCAAAGCTCGTGAAGAGCGCGCTCCTCGCCAGGACTTTGCTCCCCGCGGCGACCGTGGTGATCGTGGTGACTTCAGACCTCGCCCCCAAGGCCACTTCTCAGCCCCCCGCCGCCGTGGATTCTAAACCTTGCCCCCAATTATGTCCGAGGTTTTAAACCATTTATTTCAAGCATTTACCCCGGATGAAAATCAGTTACGCTTCGTTGGAAACGCATTTGCTATTCAGGGCAGAGACCAAAGATTGTTGATCACTGCCAAGCACGTAGTCAAAAAAAAGAGACCTTTAGTTTTCAAAGCGTGGAAGTCGGATGAAACCTTCGATGATTTACGGTTTACCGGTCGGGGCTATTGGAACGACATTGCTCACGCAGTAATTGGAGGTTTCGGAGGTTTAGAAATAGAGAGAAAACTCAAGATCTATCAAACATTGTCTTTAGTATCTCTAATTGACCATAGTTTGTATGAATCCACTTTAGCTATTCAGTATTTAAGGGGGTCTCAAATCGGATATTCGAGATCAAGCGGAAATCGTATTGGTATCCCAGGATCCTCAGGATCCCCAGTTCTTGACGAGCAAAACAACGTGGTTGGAGTACATTGTGGAGCTATTGATCTGGCCTCCGTCGTATGGGGAGTGGCCTACAGATTGAGATAATTAAGTTGTCAATTGTAGTAAACTAATTACGTGGAAGATCAACTCACAGCGGATATCGCAAAACTAAAAGCCCGTGTGGACGGCATCAAGCTCCCAGATGATTTGAGAGAAAAAGTAGACCTGATGTTGGCTCGTCTTGAGCGCCAGGCCAAATACGGTGGATATTCTCTGGAGTATGAGCAAGTCAGTCATTACATCGACTGGGTAGCGAGTCTCCCCTGGGACATTTCTACCAAAGATATTTTGGATCTCGGTCACGCCAAGCAAGTTCTGGACTCACATCACTTTGGTCTAGAAGATGTCAAGCAAAGATTTTTAGAATATCTCTCGGTACTTTTATTAAACGAGCAAACCAATCCCAATTATCACGCCCCCATATTACTTATGGTGGGCCTTGTGGGTACTGGTAAGACGACTCTAGCCAAAAGTCTGGCCGAGTCCATCGGTCGCAAATTTGTCCGTATCCCGTTTGGAGGCATGAGTTCAGCTCTAGATCTCAGAGGTCTCTCTCGCACTCATCCCGAGGCCGAGCCAGGTCAGATCATCAAGGCCTTAAAGCGTGCTGGTTCCAAAAATCCAGTCATTCTCTTAGATGAGATCGATCGTATCGCCCCCTCAGCCCACGGCGAGATCATGGGTGTACTTGTAGAGCTTCTGGACCCCGAGCAAAACGCTGGTTTTGTAGATCATTATCTCGATTATCCAGTCGACTTGTCTCAGGTGTTGTTTATAGCCACCGGCAACAATACGACAAATATCAGTACCGCCGTCATGGACCGCCTGGAGCCCATCACCATGCCTTCTTATACCGATGAAGAAAAGATTAGGATTGCCAAAGATTATATTTTCCCCTCCGAAGTAAAAAGTTCCGGTCTCCCAGAAGGCGCTCTTACCATTGACGAAGCTGTTTGGCCCAAGATAGTGAGACCCTTAGGTTTTGACGCCGGTATTCGCACGCTGGAGAGGACCATCCAGGGCATGACCAGAAAAGTCGCTATGCAAATAGTTGAGGGCAAAGCCCAAAAGATTCATATCAACGACCAAAACGTAAAAACCTTCCTGCCCAGTTATTAGTAAATAAACTTGTCATCCTGACCCCGCAGCTGCGGGGGAAGGATCCAGTATCACCAAATGAAAATAGTCCAGAACAAAAAATTACTCATAGGCTTAATCATTTACTTGCTGATTGGCATAATTTGGATGTGGACTGGATATACAAAATCAAACGCTCTGTTAATCGGTATAGGCGCCGAGCCTGCTCCACTCGCCCAACTTATTACTAGTCCGTACATATATCTTTATATCCTCTTCTGGCCATTTTTTGTGTTTACCAATTTTCTGCAAACTATATGAAAATCGCCATTCTGTCAGACATTCACGACAATATTTGGAATCTTGAAAAAGCCCTTCCGCTTATCAAGTCCGCTTCCTGCAAAGCTCTGATTTTTTGTGGTGACTTTGTCGCCCCATTTACTGCCAATCTAGTTTTCGAAATAGGCCTTCCCATTTATGCCTGTTTCGGCAATAACGACGAGGACCACCACGCGATCGCTAGAAGATTAAATGCAACTCAATTATTTGCTTTAACTGATGAATTCGGAGAAGTCGAATTAGACGGCAAAAAGATTGCTTTCTGTCATTATCCAAAACTAGGAGAGTTACTAGCAGGTACTGGGGAGTACGCAGCCGTTTTTCATGGCCACACTCACGATGCTTATAACAAAAAAGTAGGGGAAACAATCCTAGCCAATCCCGGTAGCATCTGCGGTATCCAGGGTGGCAAGCCAGGTCTCGCCTCCTTCGGCATCTACGACACGACTGCTCATTCTTACGAGCAGATCACCCTATGAAACTAATTCTGGCTATCCTTCTATGTATCAGCATAGTAGTTTTTTCTATCACACTTTTTATGAATAGCAGTTTCAAAACAGTTACCTACAAAAAAGCCAATCCAAAAGTAATTGATGCGTACAAAAAGCTAGAGGAAGAGCGTTCCAAGGGGAAAAGCATCTTTTTTACCCCAGTCCCAGATGATGTTTGCTTCGCCAAAGAAATATTTGGGAAAAGACTATTCGAAAGATGTATCAGCTACACTGATCTATGACCACCAAACAATTCACCACCGTCATCCTGACCCCGCAGCAGCGGGGGAAGGATCCAGCTTATTTGTCCTATTCGACCCAACCGACCTATTTGTCATATGACCACACAGCAAAAGATTGAGGAACTAAACAAGATTGCCCAGGAGATCAGAGCCTTTAAGGGCTTGGATATCGCCAAAAATGCCAAAAATGCCGTTCCCGGCGAGGGCAGTCCTGATGCCAAGATTTTATTTATCGGCGAGGCCCCCGGCCAGGTAGAGGACGATTCTGGTCGCCCGTTTGTAGGCCGGTCTGGCCAGATGATGCGCACTGTTTTGACTGAGACTACTGGCATCAAACCGGAGGAAGTATTTATCACCAATATTGTGAAATACCGCCCTCCAGACAACCGGGATCCGTTTGATAATGAGATCGAGGCCTGTCGAGACTGGCTAGATCGCCAGATTGCCATCATTGCTCCCAAGATCATTGTCACCCTCGGGCGTTTCAGCATGGCCAAGTTCATCCCCGGCGTCACTATTTCAAAAGTCCACGGAATCCCTCACAACTCACAACTCACAACTGACAACCTACAACTAAAATTTATCGTCTTCCCCATGTTCCATCCCGCGGCTGCACTTCGCGGAACTGGCACCATGATGCAATTTAAGGGAGATTTTGTTAAACTGTACACACTTATCAACCCGCCCGCTCCTACCACTTCCCTAATTCAAGAAACAGTAGAAGAAGTACTCGCCTAAATTTTATGCAATTCACAAATCGTAATTTCAAGACTCAACCCGGCAGTCTCCAGATCTTTTCTCTCGGTGGCTTTGGTCGCGTGACCTCAAACATGTTTGTCTACGAATACGAGTCAGACATTCTGCTTGTGGACTGTGGCATGGGCTTCCCCACCGAAGATATGTTGGGTGTGGACATCCTGATTCCAGACATCACCTATCTCCAGGATCGCATAGGCAAAATCCGGGGATTGGTCTTCACTCACGGCCACGAGGATCACACCGGCGCTCTCCCCTACATTCTCCCCAAGCTAGGCAAGATCCCGCTTTACGGCAGCAACTTAACAGCTCATCTGATCATGGAGAAATTGGCCGAATACGAAGGCATGCCCAAGCAGGTCAATGTCCTCCAGCCCGGCACTGTTTTACAGCTGGGCAAATTTACCGTGGAATCGGTCCGCATTTCTCATTCTATTCCCGATGCCACCAATCTTATTATCAAGACTCCCGCGGGCACCGTCTATCATGGCTCGGATTTCAAATTCGATTTCACTCCAGTCGACGGCATTTTGCCAGACGTGGGCCGCATCGGTATGGCCGGTATTCAAGGCATCGATTTATTACTCTCAGATTCACTCGGTTCCGAGAGGCGCGGTCTGACACCCTCCGAAAAGACTCTCGAAGGCATGTTCGAAAAAGAGATTGCAAAGTGCGAGGGTCGTTTTATTGTGACCACCATGGGCAGTAACATCAGTCGCTGGCGCCAGGCCGCCGAGGCCGCCATCCGTCACGGCAGACGTGTTGCCATTTCCGGCCGCAGCATCGAGCGAAATATTGAAGTCGCGACCAAGCTTGGTTTCATAAATATCCCCAAGTCAGCTTTTGTCGAAGTGCGAGATGTAAAAAAGCTCAACCCAAAAAATGTCTGTATTTTGATAGCAGGTTCTCAGGCCCAGCCAGGCTCTGCTCTAGAGCGTATGGCCACCGGAGATCATAGGGATCTCAAGTTGGCAGCCGGCGACAAAGTCGTGTTTTCCTCGGACTACATCCCAGGCAACGAGACTGCAGTCCAAGCCCTCATCGATTTGATAGCCAAGCTAGGTGTGGACGTGGTTTACTCCGGCATGACCGACAATCTTCATGTCTCCGGCCACGGCAGTCAGCAGGATCTGCTTCTTATGTTGGCACTCACCAAGCCCAAGTTTGCACTTCCCATAGGTGGTACTTATCGCCACATGATCCAGTACGGAAGACTAGCCGAAGCCATGGGTTATGCCAAAGAGCGGATTTTACTTCCTGAGCACAATCAATCTATTATCGTGACTCCTGGAAAAGCCGTCATGGGTCCAGTCATCGAGATGAAGAGTGTCATGGTCGATGGCTTGGGTGTTGGCGACGTGGGCAGTGTTGTTCTCAGAGATCGCAAGTCCCTGGCCGAAGAGGGTGTGGTCGTCGCCGTAGTCCAGCTCAGTCAGGCCAATTTGTCCAAAGTAGAAAATGTCGAGCTATTATCTCGCGGTTTCGTATTCGACAAGTACAATACGGGACTACTAGCCGAAGCCAGTGCCAAAGTGCGCCAGACTCTGGCCGCCAAATCTGGCAAGATCGAGTCTACAGTTCAGGCCCGCCAATACGTCTCAGATACTCTCGAGAGATTCTTGTTCGACAAGACTCACCGCCGCCCCATGATCCTCCCCGTCATTGTAGAGGTGTAGTAAAATATATTTATGGCACCCAAAAACAAGCTCATCAAAGGCAGTAGTATCCCTGTCGCATACCTTATTGATTACATCAAAGATGGATACACCATATCGGAGTTTCTTTCTTCCTATCCCTGGCTCAAAAGACAAAATGTGGAGAAGATTCTGGACGAGATAAAGCACAAGGAATTCTCGTTCGGACATGCCCAGTAAAAAGTCAGATCTTCAACTATACGCCGATGAGTGTTTTCCGATTCCTTCCGTAACTTTTCTAAAATCACTTGGGTATTCAGTTATTCATGCATCAGATTTGGGTCACACTGCAGAGTCAGACAAATTTCACTACAAATTAACCCAAAAAATAAACCGTACACTAATTACTTTTGACCGAGATTTTTTAATATATAAGAATTCAAATCCCATAAATCACCCAGGGATAATAGTCATATCCTGTGCACCATCGGAAATAAATCTCGTATGCAAAAAGTTTTTGTCAAAAATTTCAAAAAGCTCAGTCTCCGACGCTTTATTGATAGTCACCAAAGACAAGATCACCAAATCAAAGCATGACGTCAAATCAGAAATAAAATAAAAAGGATCCAGTATAATTTCTAGTTTGTGAAATCAGTTTTCAAAAAAGACCGCTTCCAGAAAGCCCGTGGTCCATCCAAGCTTCTTCAGATTATTTGCGCTTCATGTAGTCACAATATTTGTCTCTACCAAAAAGACGGCCCAGGTCTTCTCAAGCGCATGTACTATGACCGTATAACTGGATTAAATAATTTTCCCGATCAATTAGCTTGTCCCAACTGTAAAAAAGTTCTAGGGACAAAAATGATTTACGCCAAAGAAAACCGCCTAGCGTACCGCCTACTTATTGGTTCCGTAGCCAAAAAAATCACCAAAACAACATGATTCTTCCTGGTATAGTGAGCATATGAAGCGAGCATTTATATTCTTCTTCATCTCCCTTCTTTTTCTCACTCTCGCCCTGATTATCACTACTCCTCGTTATCCCCGACCAGATCAAAAAAAGTCTTCAGTTATCACCATTACAGACAGCAGAGAATGGGCAAATTGCAACAATATCAGACAATCCATCGAGTACGACTCAAAGCGCTATCTTGCCTGTTACGGCGGAGTCTTAGTGTTAGATTCAAACAATCAGGTAGTTGACCAGATTACGATGGCCGATGGACTAGGAAACCCGATAGTAAATTCCCTAGTCATAAAGAACAATCGTCTTTTTATGGGCACCCAAGATGGAGTAACCGTTTTTGACTTATCGTCTCGCAAGGCCCAAAAAATTAGCGTCTCCGAAGGATTGGTAAACGGATCAAATATTTTTCTCAAAGAGGATGGAGAATCGCTATGGGTGGGGACTTTTAATGGTGTGAGTAAAATCAACTCAAAAGATTTATCAATAAAAAACTACACCACCGAGTTAGGAATTAGTCCGGTGCACAATATCAGAGATATTCTTGTCACTCCTGTATCTGTTTATTTCACTTACGTAGGGGGAGGGGGATCAGCGGGAGGTGTGGCCAGGTATGACAAGCTCCAAGACCAATGGGAAAGTTTTTCACCTTCTGACTTTATATATCAGGACACATCAGAAGACCGTCTAGATTTTTCTAGTCTCACCCAAAAAGACGGCCAAATCTTGCTCGGAAATCCCTCAGAGGTCTGGCAAACTACCAATTCACCTCATAGCACATGGACAAAAGTGTCCAATCCAGAGGGAATCTTTTCCTACGACATAGACCCCTCTCCGGAGTTAACGGGCAGGCCAAACACGTTTGACAAGCTTTTGGCAATAATAGACTCACACCTTTTCTTTTCTTCCGGATCCCAAATCTGGCAGCTAGATCTAAATACTTTTTCATTTCAAGATATCCTCACACTGTCACTGAGCCCTCATTCAAACAACATCTCTTTCGTTCCGGTAACGGGTTCGACCAAAGTTCTCATATTTGGTCAAAGTTGCGGTATGTTTTGCTCAGAGCCGGAGTTTGTCCTATATGATTATTTAGCAAAAACGACAGAAACAATTGGGTGGCCACAAGAGTTAAAAACAGATCCGACTATGCCGGACTACGAATATCTCGATCCTCAATTCACAGTAGCAAGCCAGGGTGTCCCTCTGCCGTTTCTGTCAAACAATCAAGGAACATTTTTTCTTGACTTGCAAGACTTGAGTTGGAGCAACAGTAGCGATTTAAAACCGACTCATATTCCCCCAAATGACAACCCTTGCCTACCAAATTATCTTTTTTCAGACATGGATGGCTTTGTAGCTATTTCCCACTGTACGCTTTCTACCATAAATCACCCTTCACTACCCGTGGCTCCGCCCAAATACAGCCCTTTTCCAGATTGGCCAGCCACAGTGTATGCCCAGCCTGCAGTATTCTCACAGGATCTCGTTTGGACCGGCACAAATCGTGGCCTCATCGTATATTCACCCCAAACTCAAAAAACTCAACTTATATCCACCACCGATGGTCTGACATCAAATGAAATAACCAAATACGTGGTATTAGACAAGTTGCTCATAGTTGCCACAGATGCAGGTCTATCAGTGCTCAAGTACAAATAATTTTCCAAAAGTCTTCAAAGTCGGGGTATAATATTCGAGATGCCCAGAAGTAGGTCTATTTTTGGCCGGCGTAAATTCCAGGTCAAGCTCAAACAATCCACAGTCAATTCTATTGGCGCCTCTATCCTCTTCGCCATTTCTGGCCTCATCTGGCTCTCATTTATTCGCCAGGGCACTCTCCTTATTAGTCTCAACGATTTTCTGGTCACCAATCTCGGTTTTATTCCCACGCTTTATTTCCCCCTCATTCCCATCTTTGGGGGACTGATGATTACCAAGATCAAGACTTCTCTTTCTTCTGCCAATGTTTTTGTGGGTAGTATTTTGACCCTCGCTGCCCTCATCGGTCTTTTTCACGATGGCTTTGTGGGTGCCCAAGTCTGGCAAAATCTCACCACTCTTATCTATTACCCCGGCGCCTTTTTGTTCTTGGTCGCCACTCTTGGCATTGGTCTCATTATTTCTTTCAACATTCCTTTTGAGGACGTTGTAAATTTTGTTTTGGATCTTCTTCGCAAGCTGTTTGGCATCTTTAGTCGGTTCAAAGGTCCAGACCTGGCCAATACTCCCTTAAATCGCCCCATCAAATTGGGTGGCCTTACGGGCAAACCTGCCGTTGTTCCCGCCAAACAAGCCTCGCTCTTTTCCAGTAAGCCAGTGGAGATCAAGGGCATGGGCACCAAGCCCGTTAACCAATCACCAATCACCAATAACCAAAAACCAATAACCCCTCTCCCAGCCGCCGCCACCGACACTGTCTGGCATTATCCACCTCTTACTTTGTTGTCCGAAAATATTTCTGGTAAGGCCGACCGGGGAAATATAAACAACAATGCCGCCATCATCGAAAAGACTCTCGAGGCTTTTGGCATTACGGCCAAAGTCATCGAGGTAAACATGGGTCCCGCCGTCACCCAATATGCCCTCGAAGTCGCCATCGGTACTAAGCTCTCCAAGATTTCGGCCTTAGGGTCTGACTTGGCTTTGGCCCTCGCCGCTCCCACGGGACAGATTCGCATCGAAGCCCCGATTCCCGGAAGGTCTCTGGTGGGTATCGAGTTACCTAACCGTTCTCCCGAGTTTGTCAGCCTGCGAAAGATCCTGGAGTCGGATAATGCCAAAAATCACAAGTCCAAGCTGGCAGTTGCCATGGGTCTGGACGTCTCCGGCGAGCCTATTGTCGCCGATATCGCCAAGATGCCCCACGTTTTGATAGCAGGGAGCACCGGTTCCGGAAAATCAGTCGCCATCAACTCATTTATCGCCTCTCTGCTCTTCAGAGCCAGTCCTCAGGAGGTCAATCTCATTATGGTGGATCCCAAGCGTGTGGAGCTGACGGGTTACAATGGCATTCCTCATCTTTTGAGTCCTGTGATCGTCGAGCCCGAAAAAGTCTTGTCCGCTCTCAAGTGGGCCACCGGCGAGATGGAACGCCGCTACAAGCTCTTTGCCGAGGTGGGAGTCAGAAATCTCGAGGGTTACAACGAGCTCTCCGGCTTCCAGGCCCTTCCTTACATAGTTATCGTGATAGACGAGCTCGCCGATATCATGTTGTTTGCCCAAGTTGAGGTAGAAGACACTATTACTCGTATCGCCCAGATGGCCCGAGCCACCGGTATTCACCTCGTGTTGGCCACTCAGCGCCCGTCTGTGGATATCATCACGGGTCTTATAAAGGCAAACATCCCGACTCGCATCGCCTTCTCAGTCTCTTCCATGATCGATTCAAAAGTGGTCTTGGATCAGCCCGGAGCCGAGAAATTGTTGGGCAAAGGGGACATGCTTTATATTCCCCCAGATGCTGCCAAGCCTACTCGCATCCAGGGTTCATTTGTGTCAGACAAGGAGATCAAGAGCCTGATCGAGTTTTTGAAAAAGCAGGGTGTGGCTCCGCATTACACTGAAGAAGTGACCAATACTCCGATCGGAAAGATTGGTGGTCGTGGCGGCCGGGGTAGCAGCTTCATCGCTCCCAATGGTGAGGACCGGGATGAATTGTTTGAGGATGCCCTCAGGCTCATCGTCCAGCACAACACCGCATCTGCTTCTTTCTTACAAAGAAAGCTCAGTATTGGTTACGCCCGTGCGGCTCGAGTCCTCGATGAGCTCTACGGAGCCGGCGCCATTGGTCCAGCCGACGGGGCCAAGCCCCGCGACATCATGGTCTCCGACGTAACCTCATTCCTCAATCCAGCGCCTCAAGAACAGTCATCCTGAGCGAAGCGAAGGATCCAGTACATTTCATTTTATTCGTCTTATCTGACTTATCGGTCTTATTTGTCATATTGCATATATAATCACCTCAAATGAAAACCGCCGGCCAAATGTTACAAGAGACTCGTCTTGCCAAAAGACTGGATTACTCAGACGTAGCCAGGATTACCAAGATCAGGCCGCAGTTTTTGGAGATTATTGAGAATGACAATTACAAACAGCTCCCCAGTGGCGCCGTAGCCAAGGGCTTCATCAGAAACTACGCCGAATTTTTAGGCTTGAAGCCCGATTACATTTCCGCCATATTCAGAAGAGATTTTGTGGAAAACGAGCGGGGAGAGATCATTCCTCGCGGTATGGCGAGTCCCATAAATAAGATTAGTATCTGGACTCCAAAGACGACCGTGATTGCAGGCGTCATAGCTCTCTTTTTGTCCCTGGGCGTTTATTTGATTTATCAGTTCAATGTTTTGGTCGGCCCTCCTAGTCTAAAGCTTTCCGAGCCCCAAGAGTCACAGGTCGTAGACACTGAGACCATAGTCGTCTCAGGGACTACCGATCCCGAGGCCACCATTAGAGTAAACGATCAGCCCATAGCCCTCGACAAGGGTGGTTCATTTTTTGTCCGCCTGCCCCTCGTTTCCGGGGAAAACAAGATTGTAGTAGTGGCCACCAGCAAATCAAAAAAATCAACGACCCTTGAGCGTGTCGTTACCTTGACATCCCGGCCGTAAAAAAATATAGTAAGCAAACAATATGTTAACGACGCTAGTTCAGCTTCTTCTCGTCTCAGTCATCTGCACACTCACCGTGCTCACAGTCGTAGCGGGCATTCAGGTCTTTCACATACTGCATGAGTTTCGCCAGATTCTCAAGAGGATGAATCTCATTTTGGACAATACCAGGACTATTTCTGACTCCGCAGCCAAGCCCATTAGTGCCGTCAACGAATTTTTCTCCGAAGTAAAGGGATTGGTCAATGAAACCCAGGATCAGATCGTCGACTCCACCCCCGACCGTGTCATCACGCAGGCTGCATCCCAGCCATCCGCTGCCCGTCGCTTCTTCCACCGCGCCGGCCTGTCTCTGCGCGCCTCTTAGCTCTTATTCACTTCAGTGGTAAAATTGGCCAATGATTTCCGGCTCTGATGTTAGGAAAAAATATCTCGATTTTTTTGCAGTTCGCGGCCATGTCGTCATTCCTTCAGCGCCATTAGTTCCCGAAAACGACCCCACCACACTTTTTACCGGCTCCGGCATGCAGCCCATGTTGCAGTATTTACTAGGGGCTCCATATCCCGAGGGCAAGACCAGGATTGTCGATTCCCAAAAATGTTTCAGATCCCAAGACATCGAAGAAGTGGGGGACAATCGTCACACCACTTCGTTTGAGATGTTGGGCAACTGGTCACTTGGAGACTACTTCAAAAAAGAGCAGTTGACTTGGATGTGGGAGTTTTTTACACAAGAATTAGGTTTGGACAAAAACCACATTTTTGTCTCCGTTTTCGAAGGCGACACCGAGATTCCCAGAGATGATGAAGCAGTCGAGATTTGGAAAAGTTTGGGGGTCCCGGAAGAAAGAATTTTTTACTACAGCGACAAAAAAAATTGGTGGAGCAGATCAGGTCCTAAGGCAAATATGCCAGTGGGTGAGCCCGGAGGCCCAGATTCCGAAATCTTTTACGACTTCGGAGAAGAGCATCAGTTTCATGAAAATTCCCAGTGGAAAAATGAAGAGTGTCATCCCAATTGTGATTGCGGTCGATTTATAGAAATTGGCAACAACGTGTTTATGACCTATGTAAAAACAGATTCGGGATTTGAACCATTAAAGAAGAAAAATATCGATTACGGCGGGGGACTGGAGCGCATTGCTGCAGCCGTCCACGGCGTCCCCGATATTTTTGTGACCAGTCTTTACAAAAAGATTATTGCCGAGGTAGAAGAAATGTCAGGAAAATCATACGCCGATAACACAACGGCGTTCAGAATCATCGCCGATCATCTCAAAGCCTCAGTGTTTCTCATTGCCGACGGCGTTACTCCGTCAAACAAATCTCAAGGATATTTCTTGCGTAGACTCCTGCGAAGGAGTCTGGTGAAGTTGCAACAGCTTGGTATCTCCACTACCGATTTTACACCAATAATAAAAGCAATTATTGATACTTATTCAGACACCGACTATTTCAAAAATTCCCAAGTTACAGTTATTAGTTCAGAGATTTCGTCAGAAGCCGAAAAATTTGCCAAGACTTTAAAAGATGGGTTAAAAAGAATTGGTGATACCACACCTTTTGATCTCTTCCAGACCTATGGCTTCCCGCCCGAAGTCACCGAGGAATTACTCAAGCAAGAAGGCAAGTCTTTGGACTGGGACGAGTTCAACAAAGAAAAATCCCAGCATCAGGATTTGTCCCGTACTGCTGGAAAAGGCATGTTCAAAGGCGGGCTTCAGGATCAGTCGGAGATCACGACTCGCTATCACACTGCCACACATTTATTACATGCCTCACTGCGAAAGATATTGGGAGATCACGTCCAGCAAAAGGGTTCCAACATTACGGCCGATCGGTTACGTTTTGATTTTTCCCACGACTCCAAATTAACTAATTCACAAATTCACGAGATTGAAGACCTGGTAAATCAACAGATTATTAAGGATCTTCCTGTCACTAAAGTAGAAATGCGCAAAACGGACGCACTCGCCCAAGGCGCTCTCGCCTTTTTCCCCGAAAAATATCCCGATGTTACCAATGTTTATTCTATTGGCGACCCTTCGACAGGCTCAGGGCAAGTTTTTTCAAAAGAGCTTTGTGGTGGTCCGCACGTGAATTCGACTGGTATTATTGGTAAGATAAAAATAACCCGTGAAGAATCCGCGGGTGCTGGCATCCGCCGCATATATGCAACTGCCCTTCCTCAAAAAGAAAACTGAAACAAAACGCGAGTATTTATTCGCGCTTGAGGTCAGTCACTCCGTCGTAAAAAGTGCTATCTGGACCGTAGCCAACAATCATCCTCAAGCAGTTTCAGTCAGCAGCTGTTTTTCTTGGGATGATGCCTCAGACGACAGTCTCATAGAAGCAGCCGACCAAGCTCTTACCGAGAGTAGCTTGCATCTCGATCATGCCGGCAAGATTCAGCCCGAAAAAGTGATTTTCGGCCTCCCCTCGGACTGGATTACTTCAGAAGAAAAGATTGTTCCCGAAAAGCTGCCAATTCTAAAAAAGCTTACCACCAAGCTGTCGCTCACGGCTATCGGTTTTGTTGTTACCCAAGAAGCCATTGTCCGTTTTATTCATAGCCAAGAAGGCGTCCCCACGACTGCTATTTTAGTCGGTGTCCGCCCTCATATTATTGAGCTGTCTCTCGTCAAGCTGGGCAAGATTCTCGGAACTCACATCATCAAGCGCGGGCAGGATATTGCCGAAGACGTCATCGAAGGACTATCTCGTTTTCCTCACCAGGATATGTTGCCGTCCCGCATTCTGCTTTACGACTCATCCCTGGATCTAAATGAAATAAAACAGCAATTACTTTCCCATCAGTGGCTCTCACATCATACTAAGTTGCCCTTTTTACACTTTCCCAAAGTAGAGATCTTGCCAGAAGATCATACTGTAAAAGCCATCGCTCTCTCAGGTGGCTCCGAAGTCGCAGTTTCACTAGGTCTTATGTCAGAGCCAGCGACGATCGAACCTGAAGCCCCTCCAGTGATTCCTGAAGTATCCGCCCCAGATGACAACTTAGGTTTTATCGAACACGAGGTCCAAGAAGAGGAGGTGCCAGAGGTAGTAAAATCACGTCTGACTATGCCCCAGATTTCTCTGCCCAAGTTTTCTGCCTCTCCCATTATCATCATTGTGGTTCTTCTCATTTTGGTGATCGGCTCTTCAGCTGCTTTGTGGTTCTTGCCGAGGGCTACAGTGGATCTGACTATTGAACCCAAAAAGACCGAGGTCAGTTTTGATCTTGTAGTGGACCCCAAAGGAAACGCCACCAGCTCCGGCTCTCCTATTATCTTGGGCAAACTCATGGAGACCCTGGCCTCTTCCCAAAAGACTACTGACGCCACCGGCTCAAAATTAGTCGGTGACCGCGCCAAGGGAGAAGTAACTATGATAAACGGCACGACTGCGACCCGGTCTTTCCCAGCCGGGACCGTCATCATTTCTCCAAGTGGGCTGAAGTTTACTCTCGACGCCGCAGTTTCTGTTGCATCGGCCTCAGGGACCGCTGATCCAAATTCATATCAGCCCGGCAAATCCAATGTAAAAGTGACCGCAGAAGCCATCGGCACCGACTCAAATATTTCCGCCGGCACCTCATTTAGAGTCGGCACTTTTTCCACCCTAGATTATGTGGCAAAAAATGACGCCGCTTTTGGGGGCGGCAGCAGTAGGCAAGCCAAGGCCATTTCAAAAACCGATATCGAGAGTCTGAGGTCTTCTCTTTCCGATTCCCTAAAGACTCAAGCCCAAGAGGATCTTGAAGCCAAGATTGATGATGACAACAAAATAATTTTGGAGACTATTGTCTTAACGACTACTTCCGAAAAGTTCAATCACAAAGAAGGCGATATCGCAGACAATGTCACCCTCGAGCTGTCAGTGAAGGCTTCAGCCGTCAGCATTGCCAAAGCGGATCTCGATGCCGTGGTGGAAGAACAATTGGGTCCCAAGATTCCCGAAGGCTTTACTCCCACAGATTCCGTCACTCCCCATTTTGTTTTCAAGTCCACCAAAGATGGCCTAACCAGTCTTACAACCACTGTGGAAGCAGAGCTCATTCCTGTATATGACCAGGTGCAAATCGCAAAAAATATCGTAGGCAAAAGGCCAGCCACGGCCCAGGAATATCTTTTGAGCCTGCCCCAAGTCAGAGACGTCCAGATGTCATACTTCCCGCCAGCTCCCGGGTTTCTCGTTACGCTTCCTCACGTGGCCAAAAATATTAAGCTAAATCTGGTCTCTCCCTAAATGGCAAAAAAATGGGCCTTGGGTTTTATCTTCTTGGGTAGTGTGGTTTTAGGCAGTGTCACTTTTCCGATATTGGCTTCCTGGGTCAGCTTTCAGATAGATCGTATGACCGCCCTCGTCGATCCATCGGCCACCTCGCATTTGATTACCACCCGTGAGCCAGTGTTCATAAATGTCTTGGGTTTTGCCACCACCGATTATTCTCTGCCGGCCAATTGGTTTCCCAGTGTCCAGTATGGTTCTCAGACTACTTCTACTCAAGTCAAATTTTTTTCCCTATCCATCCCCGACCTAGATATGTTTGACGTAGCAGTTGAAGTAAATGGCAACGATCTCAAAAAAAACGCCATTCACTATCCCGGCACTTCACTCCCAGGCACTTATGGCAACTCAGTTATTTTCGGCCACTCGGCTCTGCCCCAGTTTTACAAGTCAGGCAATCCTCTGACGATTTTCAATCCTTTGGTAAAAGCCCAGGTGGGACAAAGAGTAGTCGTCAGTTTTGACGGCGCCGTCTACACATATATGATAAAAAAGATTCAGGAAGTGACTCCTGACAAAGTCGAGGTTTTGGGCCAGGCCTTCGACCGCCATACCTTGACTCTCATCACTTGTACTCCCCTTGGTACTTACTGGCACCGCCTAGTGGTCACCGCCGAGCTGCTAGACGAATAGCCACGTTGTTCCCGCAAACGCGGGAATCTTGTATATTTACATTTATGTCTCAAGAAGAAGAAAAATCTGATCAAACCAAAGGCTTTGCGCCGAGTGTGACTGGTGCACTTCTTACAGCACTAGTCAGAGATAATGAAGCAAGAGAGGATCCTCCTATCCAAATTGTGTTGGCCTCTGAAAAGACACGCGAGCCTCTAGATACTTCGTCATCCTGACCCCGCAGCTGCGGGGGAAGGATCCAGTACCATTAAGATATAATTCTGATCATGAACATTCTTGGACTTGACTACGGTGCAAAATATATTGGTGTGGCCCTCGCCACGAGTCCCTTAGCAGAGCCACTGACGACAATTCCCACAGACCGATTTTTTGCCGAACTACCGGCCCTTATTGAGAAGCATCAGGTCACCCACATAATAATAGGTGATCAAACTCCACAGGAATTCATCGCCCAACTAAAAACTAATAACCAAGAACTAATAACCATTGACGAGACACTTTCATCTCACGACGCCCGCCAGTCTCTTCTGCACACCACCCAGACTAGAAGAAAAGAAAACGAGCACTCAGTCGCCGCCGCCATCATCCTCCAATCCTGGCTTGACTCCACCACTAAATGATCGATAATACGGCCATGTCAGGTATCGAAACAAAAATCCAAGCTCGAAATGCAGACTCAGAGCTCTTGGGACAAGAATTTAAATGTACCGGTAATCCTGAAGTAGGAATTGAAGTCGTCGGATTAATGATATACTTCACAACCTTCGATGGTGAAGGAAGAATGGTCGACGATAGGTCATGGAATCCACTTGCCGGTTGTACTTATCGAGGGGCGACAGGAGAATGTCTAAAAGGGGGCGGTTATTGCAGGGTAGCTGGGGCAGCCCCTCTTGCTGAGTATCACAGAAGAGTAAGTCAACTGAAAAAACTCGATAAATTTGACCCTTCCAGATAATATTCATTTAGTATTGACTCTCCCTGTTTCACATAGTAAGGTAACTGGATGTTCAAGAATGTCATTTCTCCGGTCCAGGCTTGGCTTCTTTCCCAAGGTCGTTGTGTAGGCTGCGGCACCGATCTAGGTACAGCCAAGACGGAATCCCACAAATCCGGAGAAAAAGTCACTTGTGAGAAATGTGGTCGCATCTTCATCAAGACTTCCGGAAAATACCGCCGCGCTCTCTTTGAGGAAATATAGTGAAAAAAGCTTTTCTTCTGTTTTTTGCTCTCTCTATCGTTTCATTTGCTTTTGGATTAGGTGGCTATCTTCTGTGGGACTTTTATACAAAAGCCCCCACTCCGGGCTCAGATAGCAAGATCAGCTTCACGATTACCAAAAACCAATCTGCAGCCCAGACTATTGAGAATCTCAAGTCCCAGCAGCTGATCAAATCCGATCTAGCAGCCAAACTTTATTTGCGAGCCACTGGATTGGACCAAAAAATCAAGCCAGGAGCGTACCTCGTTTCTCCTGGTCTTTCGCTATCAGAGATAGTAGGAGTCCTCATAGATGGCCCCCAGGATATATGGGTGACGATCCCCGAGGGTTGGCGAAGAGAGCAGGTAGCCTCGCGCCTAAGAGAGACCATTGTAGGCTTTGATATCCAAGAGTTTTTGGCCAAGACGGTCCCTCTCGAGGGCCAGCTTTTCCCCGATACTTATCTGATTCCCACCGAAGCCACGGTGGACACTGTCTTGGCCATCTTCCAAAAAAACTTTGTCAAAAAATCTGGCCTCACTCTACCCCGCGACCGGGACATCCTGATTATCGCCTCCATGATTGAGCGTGAAGCCCGTGAGGGGACTGATAGGCCAAAAGTGGCTTCCGTCATCTACAACCGCCTGGAGATCGGTATGCCCCTTCAGATCGACGCTACTGTCCAGTACGCCCGGGACTCCGCAAAAGACTGTGCAACTGGTCAACTGAGAAACTGTGAATATTGGGAACCAATTTTTGATACAAAATTCCCATCTCTCTATAACACGTACCTAAAAAACGGCCTTCCTCCCGGACCCATTGCCAGTCCCGGCCTAGCCTCGATTCAGGCTGCCCTCGTGCCTGACCAGACCGACTTTCTCTACTATCTGACCGGAAACGACGGTGTGACGTATTTTGCAAAAACCCTGTCCGAGCACAACGCAAACGTCCAAAAGTACTTGCTTGACAAGCCATGATATAACTGTTATAACCAAAGCTAATTGAGATCGGCAATGCAAGTTGCCGATTATTTGCGCAGCAAAAGCGCCTTTTTGTTTTTTCAGAAAGTAGTACTCAACTCCCGCCCAAAAAACCAACAGCGATGTCGCAATCACAACGCCTTTACTGGGGTAAATCCTACACCAATTTACCCAAATTGAGTCTCAATCAAATTCAGCTGGATTCTTGGAAGTGGTTTTTGGAAGTCGGAATCAAGGATGCCATAGCGGAGATTACTCCTATCGAAGACTTCACTTCAAAAAATTGGCACCTCGAGCTAGGTGGCCACTCCATAGAAAAACCCAGTATTACTCCCAAGCACGCTCTCAAAAAAGGCCTTACCTACTCAGTACCTCTTAGAGTCCAAGCCAAGCTTACCAACAAGCAGACAAACAAAACTACCGCCGGCGAAGTCTTTTTGGGAGATCTTCCCCAGATGACGGATCGTGGTACTTTTATTATTAACGGCGTGGAACGTGCAGTCATCAACCAAATCGTCCGTTCCCCGGGCGTTTATTTTGGCTCCGAGTTAGATGCCGCCTCAGGCAGACTGTTGCACACCGCCGAGCTGCGCCCAATCAGAGGCACCTGGCTTGAGTTCGAAGTCGCCCGTGGCGACTCAGTCACAGTCAGGATTGACCGCCGCCGCAAGTTCCCAGTCACCACCCTCCTTCGCGCCATGGGTTATTCTGACAATGCCCAGATTTTGGCCCTCTTCAAAGATGTCGACACCGATTCTAGTCACACTTATCTGGATGCCACTCTGGCCAAAGATCCTACCAAGACAACCGAAGAGGCTCTGATCGAAATCTACAAAAAGATGCGCCCCGGCGAGCCAATTGTTTTAGAAAACGCCCAAAGACTCGCATTTGATCTTTTCTTCAATCCCAGAAGATACGATCTCGGCAAAGTCGGCAGATACAAGCTCAACAAGAGACTTCAGACAGAAGCCACCCAACAGGTTCTCACTCGTGACGATCTGGTCGGTACTATCAAGTACTTGATCGGTCTCCAAAATGGCGTGGGCAAGATCGATGACATCGATCATCTGGCCAATCGCAGACTTCGAAGAGTGGGTGAGCTAGTCGCCCAGACTGCTTTTAGAGACGGACTCTTGCGACTCGAAAGAACCATCAAAGAAAAAATGAGTTTGGTCTCCACCGAAGATTTGGTTTCTCCCACCCAGCTGGTCAACGCCAGACCCGTCATCGCCTCAGTCAACGAATTCTTCAGAAGCTCTCAGCTGTCCCAGATTCTAGAGCAGACCAACCCCTTGTCCGAGATCGATCATTTGCGAAGACTCACCGTTATGGGACGAGGCGGTATTACTCGTGAGCGTGCTTCATTTAGTATCCGCGACGTCAATTCTTCCCAATACGGCCGCATCGATCCAATTAGATCTCCCGAAGGAGCCAACATCGGTCTCGTCACCTACCTCGCTTTGTATGCCAGAGTCAATGACTATGGCTTCCTCGAAGTCCCTTACCGAAAAGTTCTCAAAGATGAAAAAGGTGGAGTAACTCGCGTCAAAGTCACAGACGAAATCGTCTACCTGACCGCCGACGATGAAGAGAGCTATCGCATTAGTCACGGCGATGTCCAGACCGACGAAAATGGTTACATTTTGGATACTTGGCTTCCTATCCGTTACCAAAACGCTTTTTCAGAAGGACCCGCCGGTCAAATTGATTTCATCGACGCAGTTCCCAGGCAGCTTGTGGGAGCTTCCGCTTCACTCATTCCTTTTGTCGCCAATGACGCTGCCAACCGCGCACTCATGGGTTCAAACATGCAGACTCAAGCCGTCCCACTTCTCAAGTCAGAGAGTCCAGTCGTGGGAACCGGCATGGAGATCGATGTTGCCAAATCCCTAGGCTGGTGTGTCTACGCCAGACACGGTGGTGTAGTCTCATATGTAGACGCCGAAAAGATCAGTATCAAGCTCGACAAAAAGCCCGAAAGATTTGACGCCGCCGAAAACATTACTGTCAAAGGTGACGTCGAGACTTATCACCTCGAGAAGTTCAAGCGCACTTCCCAAAGCTCTTGTTTCAATCAGGTTCCAGTCGTCACCATGGGCCAAAAGATCACAGCCGGCCAATTGCTAATCGACGGTCCCTCTACCCAAAATGGTGAGATCGCTTTAGGTCAAAATCTGACTATCGCCTACGCATCCCTCGATGGACTCGGGTACGAAGACGCCATCGTCATCTCAGATCGTCTAGTCTCCCAAGATCTTCTCACTTCCATCCATGTCGAAGAGCACGAAGCCGACGTCGTGGATACCAAGCTTGGCCCCGAAGAGCTGACTCGCGATATTCCCAATGTCGGTGAAGTGTATCTGGCTCATCTAGATGCCGAAGGTATCATCACCGTCGGTTCCGAAGTCGGTCCCAACGATATTTTGGTCGGAAAAATTGCTCCCAAAGGCGAGACTGAGCTGTCTGCAGAAGAGAGATTGCTACGCGCCATCTTCGGAGAAAAAGCTCGCGATGTTCGAGACACTTCACTCCGCATGCCCCATGGTGAGCGCGGCACAGTCATCGATGTCCATGTCTTAGACCGGGATGCCGGCGACGAGCTTCCTCCTGGTGTAAACAAGCGCGTGGTCATCAAAGTAGCTCAGATCCGAAAGATCAGTGTGGGAGACAAATTGGCCGGTCGTCACGGAAACAAAGGCGTCATCAGTAAGATCGTCCCAGTCGCCGACATGCCTCATCTTGAGGACGGCACTCCTGTCGACATCATGATGTCTACCCTCTCAGTTCTCTCTCGTATGAACTTGGGTCAGCTGTGGGAAGCCAGACTCGGTTGGGCCATGGAGAAGCTTGGTAAAAAAGTGGCCGTCCCCGTCTTTGAAAAGATCTCCGAAGACAAGATAGCAGACGTTATGACCCAAGCCGGACTCCCCGTATCTGGCAAGGCCTATCTATACGATGGTCGCACCGGTCAGCGCTGGATCGAGCCCACAGTTGTGGGAGTGGGCTACATCTTGAAGCTCCATCACATGGTCGAGGACAAGACTCACGCCAGGTCCACTGGACCATACTCTCTTGTTACCCAGCAACCTTTGGGAGGCAAGGCCCAAATGGGAGGTCAAAGACTCGGAGAAATGGAAGTCTGGGCGCTCGAGGCTCACAAGGCTTCTCATACTCTGCAAGAGATGTTGACCATCAAGTCCGACGACGTCGTCGGCCGTGCCAAAGCCTTCGAGGCCATCGTCAAGGGTACTGATATCCCGACCAGTTCTGTGCCCGAATCCTTCAACGTTTTGGTCAAAGAGCTCCAGAGTTTGGGTCTGCAGATTATTCCCCAAGGCGTCAAGATCAAGCCCGCAGACGATCCAGCTGCCAAGACTGCTACTACTACATCTTCCACGCCCGCAGACGATGCCTCAGATGATGCTGTACAATTAGGAGCCGAAGATGCGGTGGCTACCGGCGAGTTAAAGATCGTCGAGGAAGGATCAGAAAACAATGAGTAAAAAAGACGAAATCAAAATCGATCACATCCGCGATTCATTCAAAAATATCGCAGATTTTACAAGCTTGCAGATCAAGCTGGCTTCCGATGAGGTCATAAAAGCCTGGTCCCACGGTGAGGTAACCAAGCCCGAGACCATCAACTACCGCACGCTGCGCCCCGAAAAAGACGGTCTGTTCGACGAGCGCATTTTTGGTCCCGTCAAAGACTGGGAATGTTACTGTGGCAAGTACAAGAGAATCCGCTACAAAGGTATCATCTGCGACAAATGTGGAGTCGAAGTCACTCACAGTCGAGTTCGTCGCGAGCGCATGGGTCACATCACTCTCGCTTGTCCCGTCGCCCACGTCTGGTATTTCAAGGGCGCTCCCTCCAAGCTGTCTCTTCTCATGGACGTCTCTCCCAAGAGCTTGGAATCAGTAGTCTACTTTGCCCAATACATCGTCACTTCAGTGGATCTCAAGCAGCAAGAAAAGACCGTGGAGATGCTAAAAAAGCAGGCCGAGGAAAAACGCGGAGAGATCAAAAAAGATTACGATGCTCGCATTGCCAAAATTCAAAAAGAAGGCGACGAATTATTACGTGATATCAAATCCCAAAAGATGGGGGACGATGCCAGGGCCTTGAGTCTCGACCAGTCAGGCCTCAAGCTCAAGCAAACAATTCAAGCCATGCGCGAGCAAGAGATCTTGGAAGCAGACAAGACCGTCAGTATTTATCAGCTTCTTTCCGATATTGTTTCCTCCATTCGTCTGGCCAGTATCATCTCCGAGGATGAGTATGCCAAGTTGGTCGAATATGATTGTCTCGAGTTTGCCACTGTGGGTATGGGAGCCGAGAGTATCTTGGACGTCATAAAAAACATCGATTTATCCAAGCTAGGTGCAGATCTTCGGGCCGAAGTCGGCAGTTCCACCGGTCAAAGACATATCAAAGCCACCAAGAGACTCAGAGTAGTCGACGGCCTAAAAAGATCCGGTGTCAATCCCGCATGGATGGTTCTTCTCACCGTTCCCGTCATCCCACCCGATCTCCGCCCTATGGTTCAGCTTTCTGGTGGTCGCTTTGCTTCATCTGATCTGAACGATCTCTACCGCCGCGTCATAAACAGAAACAATCGCTTAAAGCATCTTATGGATCTGGGCGCTCCCGAGATCATTTTGCGAAACGAAAAGCGCATGTTGCAAGAAGCAGTCGACGCTTTGATCGATTCTACTCAGAGAGCGACCAGAACTACCAGACTCCCCGCCGCGGCCAAATCCAAGTCGCTGTCAGATATGTTGCGAGGCAAGCAAGGCCGCTTCAGACAAAATCTCTTGGGTAAGCGCGTCGATTACTCAGGAAGATCAGTCATCGTAGTCGGACCTGAGCTCAAGATCAATCAATGTGGTCTCCCCAAAGACATGGCTCTTGAGATGTTCAAGCCATTTGTTTTGCGCCAGATGATCGTCCAAGGTCTAGCACCAAACGTAAAATCCGCCAAAAACTTGCTGGAGTCCAGACCTCCCGAAGTCTTTGATATCTTGGAAGAGATAACCAAGAATCACCCCGTGCTCCTAAATCGTGCTCCCACCTTGCACAAGCTGTCTATCCAAGCTTTCTATCCTATTTTGGTCGAAGGTTCCGCCATCAAGATTCACCCCTGTATCTGTGCTGGTTTCAACGCCGACTTCGACGGAGATCAGATGGCAGTCCACGTGCCACTTAGTGAAAAATCCATCGAGGAAGTAAAGACTCTCATGACTCCCGAGAACAATCTGCGAAAGCCTTCCGACAGTACTCCCATCAGTATTCCCTCCACCAAGGATATCGCTTTGGGTAACTACTATCTGACTTCCATCGATGCAGCCATTCCCGCCCACCCATCCGCTCTTTCCAATGCTTCTGAAGCCGTCCTCGCATATCACACTGGCAACATTCAGTTGCGCCAAGCCATCAAAGTCAATTTAGAAGGAACCATTATAGACACCACCGTCGGCCGCATTCTCTTCAACGAGATTTTGCCCAAAGAGCTACAATTTGTAAACGAAGACGTCAGAAGAGGTGTCATTGTGGGTCTGTTTAGAAAAGCCTTCAAGATCTATGACGCCGAAACTATCGTCAAGATGATCGACGATGTCAAGAATACTGGTTTCTGGGCCGGCACCATCTCCGGTCTCTCAGTTGGTATCACCGACTGTGTGGTTTCCCCCGAAAAAGAGGCTGTTATCACCGCTGCCAACGGTCGCATCAGTGAAGTCGAGAGCAACTACGGCATGGGTCTTATCACCCAAGAGGAAAAGAGGAGACTGTCTCAAGAAATCTGGATCGAGACCACCGAAAAATTGGCCGACAAAACTTGGGATCTCTTTGACGCCGCCAACCACATTCGTCTCATCATCGACGCCCAAGTGGGTCGTGCATCTCGTGACCAGGTCCGTCAGATTTCCGCCATGCGTGGACTCGTGGTTGACCCATCAGGACGCATCGTCGATCTGCCCATCAAGAGCAACTATCGCCAGGGCTTCTCATCTTTTGAGTACGTGACCGCCGCCCGCGGAGAACGAAAAGGTCTCTCCGATACCGCCATCCGTACCGCAGACGCCGGATACTTGACCAGAAGACTAGTCGACGTAGCCCACGATGCCATCATTAGACTCGAAGATTGTAAGACAGCTACAGGACTTTCCATCTACAAACCAGGTCGAAGATCCAAGCTCTTTGGGGCTCGCATCTACGGTCGCTACACAGCCGCCGATGTCGTGACCAAAGACGGTACAGTCTTAGTAGGAGCAGGCCAGATGATCGACGAAGCCGAGGTCAAAGCCATCGAAGAAGCCGGTGTCGAGGAAGTCATTGTCAGATCGCCTCTCACCTGTAATGCCAAGTATGGTCTCTGTGCCAAGTGTTATGGATTCAGTCTTGCTACTCTCAAGTCCGCAGACATTGGTGATCCAGTCGGAGTCATTGCCGCCCAAAGTATCGGAGAGCCAGGAACGCAAATGACCCTGCACGGAAAGCAAGGCGCCAAGACTCTAGGAAACGTCGACGTGACCCAAGGACTTCCCAGGATCGAAGAGCTATTCGAAGCCAGAATGCCCAAGATGGTTTCTCCTCTGGCCGAGATCCCCGGAACCGTCGAGGTCACCGAGACCGAAGATGGTTATAAGCTCAGAGTTCGAAATACTTCAGTCAAGCCAGTCGAAGAGCGCGAATACATCATTCCTCTAGCCGCCGAGCTCAGAGTTTCCGAAGGGGATCTGATCGCAGCTGGTAGCCAGCTGGCAGCCGGCAGTCTGGATGTAAAAGAGGTCCTAGAAGTCAGAGGCCTACGTGGCACCCAAGAATATCTGGTCGACGAGATCCAAGCGGTCTACGAATCCCAAGGTGTCTCCATTCACGACAAGCACTTTGAAGTTATCGTCAGAAAGATGAGTGACCGCGTCCGCATCTTGACTCAAGGAGACACGGCTTTGCTTCCCGGAGACATCATCGATCGCGCTCTCTTTGAAGACGAAAATGCCAAGGTCATAGCCGCCGGCGGTGAGCCAGCCACAGGTCAAGTGATTGTCTTGGGTATTACGAGAGCCGCCCTCAAGACCGGATCATGGCTCTCAGCCGCCTCCTTTATCGAGACCACTTCTCAGCTGTCTGACGCCGCTGTCGAAGGTCGCGTAGATCCTCTCTTGGGTCTCAAGGAAAACGTCATCATCGGTAGGTTAATTCCGGTTTCAGCGGCAGCCGCAGCCATTGCCCAATAGATTTTGGTATAATTAGCCTCAAATATGCCAACAATCAATCAGCTCATCAGAAAAGGTCGCAAAGCCAAAGGCTTCAAAGTCAAAGCGACCGCACTACGCAGGTCTTTCAATGCCAAGGATCGCCGGTTTGTGGATACCAAGAGCCCCTTCAAAAGGGGAGTTTTAACCGTCGTTCGTACCATGACTCCTCGTAAGCCAAATTCAGCTTTGCGCAAGGTAGCCCGTGTCAGACTCTCAAACAAATACGAAGTTACCGCCTACATCCCAGGCATTGGTCACAACCTAGCCGAGCACGGTATAGTCTTGGTCAGAGGTGGTCGGGTAAAAGATCTTTCCGGAGTAAAATATCACATCGTCCGTGGCAAGTACGATTCCGCCGGAGTCGAGACCAGACGTCAAGGTCGCTCCCGTTATGGCACCAAAGCAGTTAGTGGACCCAAAGGCGCCGCAGCCAGTTAATCATTAAACATTAAACATTAAACATTAAACATTAAACATTAAAGAAAGTATGAGATCAAAAACCAAATCAATCAGAACCGTGTCCGCCGATCCAGTGTATAACTCGGTTACCGTGACCAAAGTTATAAACAGATCCATGATCGATGGCAAAAAGTCCGTCGCCCAAAAACAGATCTACAAGACCATCGATATTCTGAAGGAAAAAACCGGCAAAGATGGCCTAGAAGTTTTCGAGCAAGCTTTGGAAAACATCAAGCCTCAGATGGAAGTTCGAGCGCGGCGCGTGGGTGGTGCCGCTTACCAAGTCCCTTCTCCCGTGCGTGGAGTCCGTCGTGATGCTTTGAGTATCCGCTGGCTAGTCACAGCAGCGAGAGCCAGATCAAACTCTGATTTTCACTCATACGCCGAAAAGTTAGCCGCCGAGCTCTTGGACGCCCTCAACAATTCTGGTGCCGCCATAAAAAAGAAGTTAGATACTCACAGAATGGCCGAAGCAAACAAAGCCTTCGCCCATTTCAGATGGTAATTTTTATAAATACTTAATACTTTATACATAATACGTAATACAAATTTATGTCACACTACACAGGACCAAAAAACCGATTATCCAGAAGAGAAGGCCTAGATCTCTTTGGCAAAGGCAACAAGCTCAGAAGGGCCGCCCAAGCTCCCGGCCAGCACGGCGCCAAGATGGTCAGACGCAAGTCCAACTATGGCATTCAGCTTCGCGAAAAGCAAAAGACCAGGAGATTGTACGGACTGGTCGAAGGCCAGTTCAGTGGCCTCTTTGCCAAGGCTTTGGAAGAAAAAGGCAAGACCGGTGAGATCTTGCTTCGCCTGCTAGAAACCAGGCTCGACAACGTAGTCTACCGCCTAGGTTTTGCCCCCACTCGTAGTATGGCCCGCCAGCTAGTTTCGCACAATCATGTCAAAGTAGACGGTAGGGTTGTAAATATCCCCTCCTTTCTGGTAAAATCAGGTCATAAGATTTCTCTAGACGAAAAAGCTGTCCTGATTCCAGCCGTCAAGACTCGCCTAGAAAATAAAGACGTTGCACTCCCTGCCTGGTTGCAAAGACTTGATTCAACTGGTACCATTGAGCGCTTCCCCACAAGAAGCGAAATCGATACCCCAGTGAACGAGCAATTAATTGTTGAATATTATTCAAGATAATGACTAAACCACAATTTACAGTAGTTTCCGAAAATGCATCTGCAAATTTTGCAAAGTTCGTCATCGAACCTCTACCTCAAGGTTTTGGTCACACTCTAGGCAATTCTCTTCGCCGTGTTCTATATAGCTCTATCCCAGGCGCAGCTATTACTAGTATTACCATAAATGGCGCCACTCACCAATTCACCAGTATCGAAGGCGTCCAAGAGGACGTCATTCAATTGGTTTTGAATCTAAAGCAGGTTCGCGTTTCTTACACTGGTGACAAGCCCGCTCATATCACTCTTTCCGCCAAGGGTCCAGGCGAGGTAAAAGCCGGAGATTTTGAGTTGACGACTGGTGTCACTATTGCCAATCCAGAGTTAGTCATTGCTCATCTTTCTGACAAGTCCGCCAAGTTAGAGCTCGAAGCCACTGTGGAAGCCGGACTTGGCTATTCTCCCGCCGAAGATCGCAGAAGTGCCACCGTGGGAGTCATCCCCATGGACGCCACCTTCACCCCAGTTAGTCGGGTAAATTACACAGTCGAAGCCACTCGCGTCGGCCGTGTTACCAATTTTGACAAACTGCTTCTCGAAGTAACGACCGATGGTACCGTATCTCCCAAGGCCGCTCTTTCCACTGCTTCCGCCACATTGGTCGAATACTTCTCAGCCATCTCAAATCCCGAGTCAGATGACGTCTCTTCTCCTGCTACTTCTTCTACCAAGACGACAGTTGGTAGTACCGTCGCCGTCGAAGAGTTAGATCTCCCAACTCGCATTGCCAATGCACTTCAAAAAGCAGGTTTCGCGACCGTTGCCGATCTGTTGTCTACTCCAAAAGAGACACTCGCTAAGGTAAAAAATCTTGGTGGCAAATCGGTCAAGATTATTGAAGTCGCGCTCAGGGAGCGTGGGTTTGAAATGACCCTGTAACATGTCTCACAATGTATTTGGAAAAAAACTCAATCGTGACACTGGACAACGCCAAGCTCTTCTAAAAGGGCTCGCGGGGGCTATCATTCGCTCCGAGAGTATCGAGACTACCGAGGCCAAAGCCAAAGCCGCCAAAGATCTGATCGAAAAGCTCATTACCCAAGCCAAGCGGGGATCAGTGAGTGACTTGCGCCAGATCGAGTCCACCATAGTCAGCAAAGATCTTATAGACAAACTAGTGCACGACATCGCCCCCAGATTCAAGACCAGAAACGGTGGCTATCTTAGACTCATCAAGACTGGTATCAGAGCTGGAGACAACGCATCTTTAGTTCGCATGGAATTTGTGGCCGCTTCAGTCGCAGTCGCTCCGGAAGCCCCCAAAGCCAAAGCCCCCGCCAAAAAGACCACCCCTGTTAAAAAAGTTTCTTCAAAGAAAAAAGCGTCATCCCGAGTGTAACGAGGGACCAGTACCTATGAAAACATACTCAATAAAATCTGGCGAGATCACCCGCAAGTGGCATCTTATTGATGCTAAGACTGGGAGATTAGGCAGGCTCGCGACTCAGATCGCGATTTTTTTGATGGGCAAGCACAAGCCCGAGTTCACAGCTCACTTAGACATGGGTGATCATGTGGTAGTTATCAATGCAGCAGATGTAGAGGTCACTGGTCGCAAAGAATTGCAAAAGGTCTATCACAGACATTCAGGTTTCCCAGGGGGCAAGAGAGAGACTCCACTTTTCAGAATGCGTGCCACTTTCCCAGAGAGAATTATTCTCAAAGCAGTCAGCGGCATGTTGCCAGATAACAAGCTCAAGGCAAAAAGACTTCTCCACCTCCATATCTTCAAAGACTCAAATCACCCATATACCAAAAACTTTAAAAAAATCACATCCGAATTAACTAATTCACAAATCACTAATTAACTAAAACAATGACAGACACCAAGCCAAAAATCGTAGCTTCCGCCATCGGTCGTCGCAAGTCGGCTATCGCTTCAGTGCGCCTGATTCCCGGAAACGGTGAGCTGACAGTCAATGGCAAGCCCGGGACTGAATATTTCCCAGGTCTTCACGCCGCTCCCAAGTACAATTCTCCTTTCAAGACTCTCGATGTCTCAAAGTACGCAGTCAGTGTCCGCGTGCATGGCGGCGGCCCCGCAGGTCAGCTAGACGCAGTTGTTTTGGGTATCGCCAGAGCGCTCGTTGAAGTAAAAGAAGCATTCAAAAAGCCTCTTCGCGACGCCGGTCTTCTGACCCGCGATTCCCGTGAGCGCCAGAGACGCCACATCGGCACTGGTGGTAAGGCCCGCAGGCGCAAGCAATCCCCCAAGCGATAATTTTTGTCATCCTGAACGCACCCCTGTCATCCTGAGCGTCCTGTACCACTCATATCACACTCGCTTTTTTATTGTCATCCTGGACGCCCTGTACCACTCATATCACACTCGCTTTTTTATTGTCATCCTGAACGCAGTGAAGGATCCAGTACCGCCAGATCATTCCATCCAGGATTATTCATTTCAATCAATTCCAGTTTCTTTTGTCTCTTCCACCCCTTAATTTTTTTCTCCACTTCAATCGCTTCCATCGGCCTATCAAACTCCTCAAAATAAACTAACATCTTCAAACTATATTTACTAGTAAACTCCGAAAACCCTCCCTGTCTGTGCTGCCAAATTCGCTTTACTAGATCTCCTGTCATCCCTACATACAACGTTCCGTTTCTCTTGTTAGTTACAATATATACCCAATATTTTTTATCCACATTTTCATTATGTCACCCCAGTCGAACCTGTCATTCTGAACCGCAGTGAAGAATCCAGCTCATCCCCTTGTCATCCTGACCCCGCAGCTGCGGGGGAAGGATCCAGTACCAGTTACAGATACCTAAAAGTAGTCAGAGCCTTTTCTATATACTCCGGCAGTTTTATGAGTCCAGTCGCGTCATCCCGGCTATAGATATTAGAAGAAATCAATATCATTTGGTTGCCGTCCGGGATCATGACATAAGTCTCTCCCCATGACCCACAGTTACTAGTCGCAATCAGGGCGTTTTTATTCATAACGACGATATCTTGGTAGTAGCGCACACAAGCCGTAGTCGGTGGTTTATTTCGAGTCAGCCACACTCTTCTCGATCCGTTTTCATAGTTGTTGTAGACCTCGACTTTGTACAGATCTTTACACAACTTATTTTCTTCGTTTGCTCCCCGGGGTAGGTAGCATTCCAAGATTGTTACATTCACTCCAGCTTTATAGTTACCCAGATCTTGTCTATTACTAAATATTCCTCTCATGGTCGTGTCGTATTGGATAGAGAACCCCGCTTGATTATCTGTATATGTTTTCCAGCTCGGCTGAGTTTTGTATTGGATTATTTTTGATAGTGCGGCACTCGTGGGTTCCGGCATGTCCGTTTCAGGTGCGGGCGTTGGCGTCACGACCACCGTGTTTGTCACTACTTGTTTTGAGGTCGTATATCTACCAATGAGAAATCCACTAAACGTACACACCACACTCACCCCAAAAAACAAAAAGTATCTCAGTAGCTCTTTATGATGATTTTCCACTTCTCCACAAGTTTATCAGATTTGTCTTATTTCAACACTATATTTCCATTAGTTCCAAGCTCCAAGGCTTTCCCAAACGATTCGGCCGTTTGTCCAAATCCAGTAGTCATCCTGCCCGCCAGATGGTCGGGGTCCTTTCCATAAACCTTGCTATTATAATCACCCCACATCACAGTCGGTTGTTCAGGTCTAATCTTCGAGTAATCGCCCTCATTCTTCCAGTGGCCATCTGTTTTAAGTGGGGGCTTAGGAAAGGGAGCTTCGTGTCCTGCGGCCAAATCTCTCATAACTTCGCCAAATCTGGCCAACACTTCCACCGGCGCAGCCAGCTGCTTTGAGGAAAGTGGAAAGCTATCCGATCCAGGATGAAGTTTTCTATCATCCAAACTCATAGTCGCATGCTGAACTTGTACACCATCCGTATCTTCCGGACGAACCAGAAGTACCACGGGTATGTCGTAGGTTTTTCCATCTATATCTTTGAATTTTGCTTTATGATATGACACCCCTCGATTAGCTATTTTTGGTCGTTTACCGTCGCGACTTCCAGCAAGTGACAATTCTGGAGTGTGGACTACAGTTTTGGGATGGTATTGCTCTTCCATCTCCGCGCGTTCCTCAGGAGTAATGTTTCGATCGCCCCATATCTTAATAGCCGTAGTTAGACTACCTAAATTCACTTGTGTTTCAGAATTCAGTCCAGCCCAAGGATCTTCCACAGCTTTCACTCTCACCTCAGCCCCTATAGTTTCATCAGCCATAACCAGATTCTACCAAAATGCTAGACTAAATTGGTGATTAAGAAATTTCTTATTCTTCTTGGCATTATTTTATTTCTAGTCTGGTTTGTCCCCACCACATCTAGGTTTCCTGTCCAAGATCTCGCTCCCGAAGATCTGGTGAAGGTCCAAGAGCTATTTGCAAAAAACAAATTAGATTTAGACAATTTTTACCCAACCCGAGTAATATCAAGCGAGTATGGCAACTTTCACGTCCGGGGGCATCAGGTCTTCAAAGGTGTGACAGTCTACCAAGATTTGATTTTTCATTTTGATGACAACGGAGACTACGAGTCTATTTCAGGATATCCAGCCGCAAATATTTCCTTTTCAAACAATCCCCAGATTACTCTTCCAGACACATTCGGATATCAGTATTTTCGTCCGATCCCGTTCACCCCAAAGCCATTCATACCTTCATATATAGCCAGTCTTAGATCCCGCTTTCTCATGGGCTTTCCCTACTTCTTCTTTCCTCAGCATGCGTCTCTTGCGATTTATGATCGTCATTCTGGAGAAAGTTACATGAGCCAAGACTGGACTCTGGTATGGGAGATCGTACCCTTTAAATTCGGCAATTACCCCCAAGTCTTGATCGATGCCTTTTCAGGCAAAGTTCTTTACTACGACAACGGCATTCGGACTGGTACTTATTGACTGGGTACTGCTACACTAAATACGTGTCCAAGAAGTTTGGTTTGGCAGTACTGACTGCTGGAGTAATGGCCGCAGCCGGCATGGGATTTAAGAATTTTGTAAACCCTTATGAGACAGTTTACAAAATAGCCGATGGGGACACTGTGATATTAGAAAACAACAAACAAGCAGTCAGATTATTTGGTATAGATTCCCCCGAACCAGAGTATTGTTACGGCGCTGAGTCGACGCGAAGACTTGACCAGCTTCTAAAGAAACGCAAAGTTCAGATCAAAGAACCGGTCGTGGACAAGTTTGGTCGCATTGTGGCGCTGGTTTATGTAGACGGCAAATCCATAAATGAGGCCATGATTCGAGAAGGTTTTGCCGCTTACAGGAGCGAGCCGGGGAGTGAAAAAGAGACCATGAAAGCGGCGCACGAATATGCCAAGACAAACAAGATTGGTATTTATTCCAGTGCTTGTTCAGACGAGGCGCCAACAGATCCCAAATGTGATATCAAAGGCAACCACGATTTAGATCGCAACGAATTTGTATATCTTTTACCTGAATGTCCATATTATGGAGTGGTAAATGTTCGTCGTTTCGAAGGGGACCAGTGGTTCTGTAGTGAGAAGGAAGCGAGAAAAGCCGGCTTCACCATTTCCCCCGCCTGCTCCATGGGCACAAATCGCTCAAATTAACTTCAACTGCTTCGTCTCGGTCGTGCGATAACTACTTAGTACACTCAACACCTCGTGCAACTTATTTTCAGGAAATAAGTGTTTTGGATATATCTCGATTATTTCGATGTTATGTTTCTTGGCCAGTTCCAGTTTTCTATTCTTTAGCTGAGAATAAGCAGCAAGCTGTCCATCGAGTCCAAAAAATTCAATCCATTTATCTCCAACTACAAAATCTACAGTAAATCCTTCGTCACCAGGATACGGAGCCCATCTTTGGTGATTAATTTTCTTACAACTCAACCAGTCGTCAATAATCATTTCAGATACTGAATCGCATACATGTCCATCCCGGGCTATATACTTTTTCGAAAATAATACCGGGTTTGGATCAAATCCTGCAGCCACAATAGCCTTATTCCAAGTCCCAAAACGCCCTCTGGTTGCATGATAGTACTTAAACTCTCTTTTTAGAGGGATCCTCCCATTAGCCTTATAAAATTCTTGTATTCCATGTAGGATCACTTCTTTTGGGACGATCTGACTGTCACTATGACACTTGGCTGAACAATATCTTTTCCTACTTACAAACTCCTTGTTACAAAACTCACACTTTTTTCTCACCCCTGGATGCTTTGGGAATTTTGTGTTATTCACAGTTACAGCGCAACTACGCGAACAGTAATAGGAAACACACCTCAAGTCACTCACTTTTCTATAAAAAACATTGCCACAATTTGGCCTACTACATACCAGGGTAATTCCATTACTTTTCCTCATAACCTATCACGTCCTACTTCCACACCGATCTCAATATTCAGTATAAAACCAAACAAAACCCCAAGTCAATATCCTATTTTAGTCGGGGAGCGGAGAGTCGCACTCCGGCCTCATGACCCCCAGCCACGAATTCTACTGTTAAACTACTCCCCGATGTTTGTATTTTAGCTTATCTCAGGCTAAAATTTAAGCTCAATGCTAGCCACTTTCAAAGAAACTCTAAAAAGTCTCCAGGACAAGACATACGGGGGAGAAATAATAAAAAAATCATTAAGCCAAGTCATCTGGTATTGGACCAAGTATCTTTTACTCTTCGCCCTCATCCCTCTTATTTTGACCATCGGCAGTCTGACCTACTCAGTACCCCAGTTGCCCAATACTCTAAGAAACCAGCTACCCGAGTTTGTAGGTGGCATCAAAGATCACCAGTTTTTTACAAAAAATACTGAACCCTTGAGATTTCAGGATCCCAATTTTCTATTTGTTTTAGACCCATCAGCCTCCGAGAGTGCTCTCGCCTCAGTTTCAGCTGGCGTCGTCATTTCGCAGGATCAGATGTTTTTCAAAGACAATGGGACCACCAGATCCCAGGATTATTCCGACATTCCCGATTTTGAGATTGCAAAAAATCAATTAGTAGATTGGACCAATTCCAATCAGCTTCTCATCTGGGCAGTTCTCATGGGTATTGTAATCGTCTTAGGTATTATCCTGGTCGTTTTGTACTGGGCTTATCGTTTTATTACCTTTTGGATTTGGGCAGCAGTAGTTTGGTTACTGGCCCGGATTTTGAAAAAGACTCTCGTCTACACCGACGCTTTCAAACTAGTAGTTTACGCCTCCGTCTTACCCCTTCTCATCTCAGCCGTTTTGTTTGTCGCCCCGAGTGACGTCATGAGTCTCATTGGCTTTGGAGTGTTTATATTCTTTACAGTCAGCTGGATAATTAATTTGAAACAGAGTACTATAAAGTCATGATGCAGGAAGCTTGGAAGTTATTCAAAGAGTCTCTAAATATTCTTAAGGCTCACTGGAAATATGCCCTCAAGACTTATGTTCTCATCAGTCTTCTCATGTTTCTTATTTTAGGAGTAGCCGGTTTAGTATTTGCTCTGTTGTACGCTCTTCTCAAAAGTTTCGCATTTCTCATCTTTATTGCAGCTCTCATAGGCTTTATAGTCCTGATCTTTTGGTTGGCTCCGGTATATCTATTGATTGCAAAACATTTGATCGCCGGTGAAGAAGTAGGTTTGCAGACACTGTTTTCAGAAGCCAAGCCATTTATTGTTCCCCTGGGTTGGACTAGTCTAGTCACAGGAGTAATCACTATGTTGGGATTCTTCCTGTTTATTATTCCCGGATTGATTCTGGCGGTTTGGTATATGTTTACCCAGTTCATAGTCATCGAACAAAAATTGTCCGGCTTCAAAGCCATGGGTGCTAGTAAGTCTTTGGTAAAAGGACGTTTTTGGGAGGCAGCCTGGTTTATTTCTTTCGTCTCCCTCTTGTCCATCGTCATCAGTTTTCTAAGTAACATTGTCGAAGCTTCCCCCGCAGACATTCGATTGGCCGGCTCTCTAGTAGTGGCCGCAATTTCGTTTGTGATTAGCGCCGCCGCTCCCATCTACACATATCTCGTTTACCGTCGATTTTCCTCCACTCCCGCAAAATCCTAAGGCAACACCCTCTTGCAATTCCGTACCTCATCTGCGATATTTGGCCCACGTATGACCGCTCAAGCCGATGCAAAAAATCAAGCGATAAAAATCGCTATGCAGCAGATTGAAAAACAGTTTGGTGTAGGTTCCATCATGAAGTTAGGGGAAAAAGCGGACAAATTTGTAGTGGATGTTATCCCGACAGGTTCTATCGCCCTGGATGTAGCTCTTGGCATCGGCGGCTTTCCCAGAGGTCGCATCGTCGAGATCTATGGTCCAGAAGCATCTGGTAAGACGACTCTAGCACTTCATTGTATAGCAGCCGCCCAAGCCTCAGGAGGGACTGCCGCTTTCATCGATGCCGAGCATGCCCTAGATCCGGCTCGCGCCGAAGCCATTGGTGTAGATCTAGACAATCTCTACATTTCTCAGCCAGACACCGGTGAGCAAGCCCTCGAAATCGTAGAGACTCTTATCAGATCCGGCGCATTAGATGTCATCGTTATTGATTCGGTAGCAGCCCTAGTCCCGAGGGCTGAGATCGAAGGTGAAATGGGGGATTCTGTCATGGGGGTTCAGGCCCGCCTCATGTCCCAGGCTTTGCGAAAGATCACCGGAGCCATTTCCAAGAGTAAGACTGTCGTCATCTTCACCAATCAGTTGCGTATGAAGATCGGCGTGATGTTTGGCAATCCCGAGACCACGACCGGTGGCATGGCTCTCAAGTTTTATTCTTCTATCAGGCTCGATATCAGAAAGATCGAGACTCTCAAAGAAGGCGATGTAGCTTATGGCTCCAGACACAGAGTCCGGGTAGTAAAAAACAAGATGGCCCCACCTTTCAGAGTCGCCGAATTAGACATTCTAAATAGCAAAGGTATTAGTAGAAGCGGCGGCCTCTTGGATGTAGGCCTCGAGCTTGGACTTCTGACCAAAAAGGGTGCCTTTGTCTATCACAACGACACTATTATCGGCCAGGGTCGGGCAGCCGCTGTCGAATATCTAGATGCCAATCCAAAGATCGCCAAACAGATCGAAGAGGCGATCTGGAAGATCATCAAAGATGGCAAGAAACCACTTCCCAAGCAAGTCGGCGAAACAGAAGAAGAGTAAAATAAAGTTGTGGAAGAGTACAAGAGATTATTTTCCAGTTGTTTAAAACAGTTGGGGATTAGACCCAGAAGCGAAAAAGAGATCCGTGACTCGTTGTCCAAAAAGAGCTCAGACACCGATTTGATTAATCAGATTGTAGGCAAGCTCAAGTCAGAAAATCTTATTAATGATTCTGAATTTGCCACCTGGTATGTGGAATCTCGTAGTAGGTCTCGTCCCCGGGGTCTTCGTCTACTTCAATATGAGCTGAGTCAAAAAGGTGTCTCCGCTGACAACTTACAACTAACAACTGACAACGAAATCGCTTTAGCAAAAAAGGCTCTGGAGAAAAAATTGATTCTATGGTCAAACCTGCCCAAACTGGAGTTCAAGATCAAAGCCCAGCGATTTCTCAATAGCCGTGGTTTTGGCTGGAGCGCGATTGAAGAAGCGGTCAAAAAAGCGTATAATTGATACATGTTAGTTCGCACACATACTTCATTTTATGGCCGCAAACACACCATCGGACGAGGATAAGAAACAGCTTCTATCTCAGTGGGAAAAGTATCTCTCAGACGATATTGCCAAGCTCATTGATCAGGCCCGAGTGGATTACACGGCCAGGGCTTCCGAGCTCGCCCAAGAGATCATAGTCGAGGCCATGCTTCATGGCGCCACCGATTACACCGCCGAATACACAGTTTCTGTAGTCCAGCTTCCCAATGATTCTGTAAAAGGCGGCATCATCGGCAAAGGCGGGGCAAATATCGCCGCTTTCGAGAGAGCCACCGGTGTTGAGATCGAGATCGAAGAAGGCAATTCTATTAGGCTTTCTTGTTTCGATTCTACCCGCCGTGAGATTGCCAGACGAGCCCTGGAATTTCTTATCAAAGACGGTCGTATTCAGCCCAGTCGTATTGAGGAAGTCGTCGCCCAGACCCGAAAGCAGATGGACACCATTTTGATGGACGAAGGTCGCAAGATCTGTGCCGCTTGTGGCGTCTACAATCTCGATCCCGAGCTGGTAAAGATCATTGGCAAGTATCGCTTCCGATTCTCATATGGCCAAAACCTAGGCATCCATACTATTGAGGAGACCAAGATTGGAGTTCAGATTGCCCATGACTTGGGACTTTCCGAGGAAGATATTCTCCACGTCCGCTTGGGATGTCTTCTGCATGATGTAGGCAAGGTAGTCACCGACGAAGAGGGTACTCATGTTCAGCTAGGTGTCCAGCTCTTAAAAAAATATGGTCTCCACGATCTCGTCGTCAATGCTGTCGCCGAGCATCACGAGGACAAGCCATTTTCATCTACTATCTCCAGAGTCGTCTGGGTCTCAGATGCTATTTCCGGTTCCAGACCAGGTGCTCGCTATGAACCCCACGAAGCATACGTCAAGCGTTTGACCCAGATCGAAGACATTGGCAAGTCGTTTCCCGAAGTCCTTGAGGTTTTTGCTTTCCAATCCGGCCGTGATGTGCGTATTCTAGTTCGCCCAGACATGGTTTCCGATTCGGAGTTGACGGTCTTGGTTTCCAAGATGAAGCAGAGGCTCGAGAAAGAAGTCCAGTACGTAGGTCAAATAAAAATCAGTGCTATTCGCGAAGTCAGAGCTACAGATATCACAAAAGCCAGGTAACATCATTGTCATCCTGAGTCGCAGCGAAGGATCCAGTCTTCTCTCCATAATTCATAATTCCAGATTCATAATTCAAATTTAATCCCATATATCCATTTTTTCTCTTGACATCACTTCGGCTTTAATGTAACTTCACCAACAGAAATGATATACAGATTTTTGAGAGGGGGTGAGCGTAAGTGACAAAACAACAAATGTTTGAGGTCGTCGCCCGCAAAGCTCACCTGACAAAAAAAGGTGCTCGTGAGGCAGTCGAGACTTTTTTGGAAGAAGTAAAAAAAGCTTTGAGCAAAGGTGAAAAAGTAGTTCTCTCAGGCTTTGGTACCTTTCAGGTAAAAACGGTCAAAGACAAACCAGTGATAGTTCCTTTTACAAAAGAGCGAAAGATCGTAAAAGGTCACCGCAAAGCGACCTTTACCGCCGGCAAGACTCTGAAAAAGGCCGTCAAGTAAAAGTTGTCATCCTGAGCCGCCGCGAAGGATCCAGGCTCAGGCAATAAATATCAGATACACATTGCCAAGAGATAATGGCATTGTAGAATAAGCAAGTTCCCACGAAAGAATATAAAAACGAGGCGCAAGCCTCGTTTTTGGTCCCAGATAGAATAAAATAGATCCATGCGCTTATTCCTCACTTTTTGCCACGCCACTTTTCAAGACGCTTCAGCATACCGTCTAGAAAGTTTGTTGTGGTTTGTCATTGAGTCCATTCCCATCCTTATCATGACTAGCTTGTGGAAGAGTCTGGAGATCTCAGGCCACATTTCCCCCGCTCAAGCCGGAAATCTCATTCTCTACTACGTCTTGTCGCTTTTGATAGCCAGACTCGCTTCAACTCATTTTGAAGAATGGTTTTCTCTGGAGATCAAAGATGGCAAGATCAATTCAAGGTTGGTAAAGCCTTTCGCTTTCAAGACTTATCTACTAGCCGATTCCACAATCTATCGATTAATGGGGACTTTCTACACTCTGCCTATATTTGTCCTCTTGGCTCCCTTGTATCTCCCCGCATTGACAGAAAATTTTTCGCCTGTAAAAACATTTTTATTTTTCTTTTTGATACTAGTATCTTTTTTCCAGAAATTTTTTATCAGCTGGCTCATTGGAATTTCGGCCTTTTGGTTTGACCAGACATATTTTTTGACCCATCTCAAATGGTTGTTAGAGGGTCTCATGGGAGGCGGATGGCTACCTATGACCTTTTTCCCTCTCTGGTGGCAGACAGTTTCCAGATTTACCCCTTTTTATTACTGGTATTTTTTCCCCATCCAAGTCTACATTACCCCCATGCCCAATTCAGAAATTATTGAAGGGATATTTATCAGTCTTGTGTGGCTTACGATATTGATTTGGTTTGGCAGAGTTATTTGGCAGTCTGGTCTCAAGCGCCATTCCGCAGTCAGTGGTTAGTATATGAATTTGACTCGATATCCAAAAATATTATTCTTCTTTATTCGTCAGTCTTGGATGGCTGCGGCCGAATATCGAATAAACTACATCATTTGGTTGGTCATAGATATCGCATGGACACTCATGGATCTGATCATTACGACGGCTTTGCTAGGAACAACACAAGTCGTTGGTACCTGGGATCTTCCCAGAGCACTTATCGCCATAGGTGTATTTCGAATTATGGTTCTTCCTATTTGGAGTTGGTTTTTCCCGGCCTTTTCAGAGCTTCCCAGATTAGTTAGCGAAGGCAGGCTAGACCTGTTACTCAGTAAGCCCATCAATTCTCAGTTTCTAGCCTCTATTCAGAAGTTTAGTTTCAACCAATGGCCGTCAGTCTTGATTGGCATTGCCTACATTTATCACGGGGCCCAAACCGGGGGAATAGCTATCACTTTGTCCCAGATATTCTTATTTATTTTGCTCATGATCATATCCTCGATTCTGGTTTATGGGGTTTATTTTTCCACCATGACATTGGTGTTATATGTTCAGAGACTGAACAATATTCCCTATCTTTTTACCGAGAGTTATTATGCTGCCGGCCGCTATCCGCCCCAGATCTACGGAGACCTATTACGTCGCGCGTTAGTCAGCGTTTTCCCACTGGCTCTCATTACGACTATTCCCGCCGAAAGTCTCTTCTTTCCCATAAACATTTCCCAGATCATGTATTTCAACTTACTGGCCGTAGTCTTTCTCCTAGTCAGCAGTTTCCTCTGGCACAACGGCCTCCGCCACTACTCTTCTGCCTCTTCATAGTAATATTAGAGGATGAAAAGTTTGCGTATTCTTGTGGTCCTCATCAAAGCCAATTGGCAGAGCTATCTCCAGTATCGCCTCCATTCACTTCTGTGGGTCATAAACGGATCCATTGGCCCATTTTTGGCCATGGCTATCTGGATACTTATTTCGACCAGTAGAGACGTAGGTTTGAATTCCACTCAGATCGGCACCTACTTTTTCATGAGCTTGTTAGTCTCCCGACTTACCCAAGTCTGGACTTTGGACAAAGTTGGGCATTGGATCAAGGATGGTCATATCTCAAATGTATTGGTCAAGCCTCATAGCTATGTATTAGAAAATCTAGCCGAGCAGTTTGGTCAAAAATCGTCTCGTCTATCCATGATATTTATTTTCATGCTCGCCGCCTGGCCGCTACTATCCAGACACGTCAGTTTGAGTTTTGACGCGGGTAGGCTTTGGTTGTCTGTCCTCGCCGTCATTCTGGGTTTTATCCTATTGTTTTCATTTGAACATGTCTTGGCCTTGCTCGCCTTCTGGACCGACGAGATAACAGGGGTTGCCAGAGTCCACGACACTCTCCAGGGATTATTTAGTGGGTATCTGGTCCCCATCGCTTTTATGCCGGCAGTTCTAAAAAGCATCATGACCTATTACCCAGCCAGATTTGTATTGTCTTTCCCTTTGGAGATTCTGATCATCGAGATTCCATATCCCGAGATCATAAAGGGGTTTCTCATCTGTGTATCCTGGATAGTAGGACTCGTAATTACATATAGGTTGGTGTTCAAAATCGCTGTTAAAAAATATAGTTCCGTCGGCACATAACCATGACTGCAAAAAGAGTGATCAAATTGCTGTTTGTATATTCCAGGATTAGTCAGATGACGGCCTGGCAGCATCGTTTTGGTTATTTTTTCCGTCTATTCAGAGTCGTCCTCGATCTGGGTATTTCGCTCATTTTTATAAACATTATTTTCCTAAAGACTCCCATGCTTGGCACTTGGTCCCAGCCCGAGGCCTTTCTGATCTACGCGCTTTATCAGATCGTCGATTGCATATATGTATTTTTCTGCGGAGACAGCTTCCGAAATATGGGGATAGATATCAGGAGAGGCAATCTCGATGGATTTTTTACAAAGCCTGTCGACAGCCAGTTCATTGTCAGTTTCCGGACTATCTTTCCCTCAAGTATTTATAGAGTGATGTTGGCATTTGGTATCTTGTACTACGCCCTCGCAAAGCTGGCAGTGAATCCAGATATAAATAGCATCATCTGGTTCATCGTTAGCATGATCTCTGCCGTTCTTATCCACTATGCTCTAGTGTTCATGGCCGCGACCACAGCTTTCTGGTCCAGTGGGGGAGAAGCAGCAGAGATTATGAATACCGTCTTTTCCATTAGTAAATATCCCCTCGATGTCTTCAAGCGCCACACTATACTATTGCTCACCGTAATTCCTCTAATATTTATTACAACTGTTCCCGCAAAAGTTTTGTTAGACAAGCCAGGTCAGCTCCACTATTTCGCACCCTTCCTCGCAATTATTTTATTGATTCTCTCGCGCAAGTTCTGGCACCACGCCCTCCGCCATTATTCTTCCGCCTCGTCTTAATAGACATCATCGTGGGATCCCACATCAATTAGTATCACTTCATTCTCAGAAGCAAAAACAAAAATTACCCGTTTCTTATATGATATCGAAAAAGAAAATTGCCCCCTTAGTTTGCCAGTCAAAGCATGGGTTTTTAGTTTAGGATTGTATACGTCTTTAGATAACCAGCCCACTCTCTCGTCCAAGTTCTTTCTTTCCTCGTTCGATAATTTCCTCGCACTTTTTTTAAAATGCGAAGAGACGCCAATCTTCATATTTGGTTACTTCAATAGATCAGAAACTTTCTGGCCAGGCTTTAGCCAGGTAGTTTTACCCTTTTTGTATTCAGATATAGCCTCGTCGCGAACTCTGAGAAGATAATCCTCTTCTAAATGTTTCAACCTTTCAGCCTGAGCATTGTATGCACTAGGAGACATCAGAACCACATCGGGTACACCATTACTGACCACAACCATAGGTTCAGAAGTAGCTCTGACTTTATCAGCAAGCGTTCTATACTTCCTTTGCAGATCGGCTACAGTTGTAATCATGGGTATCAAGTTCATATAATTATCATATTACTATATATATGACCAATCGTCAATATTTGCCTAGTTGATAAACTAACAGTTTGAAGTGATAATCAATCTACATGCCAGTCATTGAAGTCAAAGGTCTCCAAAAGCACTTCCAGGTTCATCAAAAAGAGCCCGGTTTGGCCGGCTCCTTTAAGTCTCTGTTTCACAGAAAGTACAATCTCGTAAAGGCCGTAGACAATGTGTCTTTTGAGATCGGCGAGGGCGAGCTAGTAGGCTTCATAGGTCCAAATGGCGCCGGCAAGACCACGACTTTGAAGACCTTATCCGGTCTTCTATACCCCAGTGCTGGTCACGTCTCAGTCTTGGGCTACACACCCTGGGACCGAAAGCCCGCATTTCAAAAGCAGTTTTCTCTGGTCATGGGCCAAAAAAATCAGCTCTGGTGGGATCTGCCAGCTATTGAGTCGTTTATCCTAAACAAAGAAATATACGAAGTCCCAGACGCTCAGTACAAAAAGACCCTAGACGAGTTAGTGGAGCTTTTGGATGTCAAAGATATTTTAAAGGTCCAGGTACGCAAATTGTCTTTGGGCCAAAGGATGAAAATGGAGCTCATAGCCGCCCTCATTCATTCTCCCAAGATTCTCTTTTTAGACGAGCCCACCATCGGTCTAGACGTAGTCATGCAAAAAAAGATGCGTGATTTCATAAAAGCATATAACCAAAAGTTCAACGCCACTATCATCCTGACTAGTCACTACATGGACGATGTCAAAGAATTATGTGAGCGCGTCATCATCATCGATCACGGTCGCATTCTCTTCGATGGCAAGCTGGCAGACATTATCAAGAAGTTTGCCGATCACAAGCTGATTACGGTTGTGTTCAGTAAAGCCGTAGACGAAAAAGTTTTGGCAAAGATGGGAACCGTCAAAGAGTTTGAGGCTCCCCGGGCTGTCATTTCTGTAAAAAGAGACAAAGCCACCAAGATTGCCGCCAAGCTTTTGGAGGATCTTCCCGTGGAGGATCTCAACATCGAAGAACCCAAGATCGAAGACATCATCCGTGAAGTCTTCACCGGCAAGGATTTTGCCTAACAGTTGTGTCATCCTGAGCCTCAGCGAAGGATCCAGGCTCATATGAAAAAATATTTCACAATCTTCTCTCTCTCCTTTCAAAACGAATTTACATATCGCCTAAATTTTATTCTCTGGCGTCTTAGAAATGTCCTTCGCATTCTCATGGTTATCACTCTCTGGAACGTAGTTCTTGCGGGCAGAGGTCATGCTTTTGGTTACACTTCTGACCAACTGATTGCTTATGTTTTTCTGGCCTCCGTAGTCCAGACATTAGTCATGGCCTCTCCTTCAAATGACAATATAGGTGGAGAGATATCAGGAGGAGATCTATCCAACTATTTAGTTAAGCCCATCAGCTACATCAAATATTGGTTCACCAGAGACATGGCCAGCAAGCTTCTCAATATTATTTTTGCAGTTGCCGAGCTTACAATTCTTCTTGCTTTATTCCGACCAGATATCACTTTCCCATTCACAGTGAATAACTTTTTTCTCGGTGTTCTTGCTTTGGGCTTAGCCATTACCTCTTATTTCTTTATCTCAAAAATGGCAGTATTCATCGCTTTTTGGATTCCCGAAAACACCTGGGGTTTTATGTTTATAGTTCTAGTATTTCTGGAGATGCTGTCAGGAGTCATCTTTCCTCTCGATGTTTTACCTACTGCGATTCGCTCAATAGTCGATCTCACCCCATTTCCATATCTCATTTATTATCCCATCGGTATTTATGTAGGCAAATTTACATCACCTCAAGTATTTTGGATCATATTAAAATCGATGATTTGGGTTGCCGCCGGCTTGTTCTTATCCAGTCGTATCTGGCGAAAGGGCTTAAAAGTTTATGCATCGGAGGGAAAGTAGTATGAGATATTTAAAAATTATCAATATATATTTTGTAAATTCACTTCAATCAATCATTGCAAATCCTATGGCATTCTGGATATTTTTCATTAGTAAGTTTATTCGTTACGGATTATTTTTTATGTTTCTCTTTTTCCTGTCCTCATCTATTGGTTCTGTGGGTGGATATACCTCCACACAGATGCTTACTTTTTATCTAGTCTTCAGTTTGATAGACACCACCGGACAGATGTTTTACCGCGAGGTCTACCGATTTCGCCCATTAGTCCTCAATGGGGGATTTGATGGTGTCTTGGCAAAGCCATTTCCTGTATTACTTAGAGTTCTGGTTGGGGGACCAGATTTTATAGATATGGGGATATTGGCTATCCTTGTTTTAGTTCTACTCTACATGTTGGCATTCGTCATTCATCCCACTGCTACCCATCTGTTTATCTTTATTTTGCTGTTTCTCAATTCGCTCATTATTTCTACTGCTATTCACATCTTTGTCTTGGGTATCGGCATCATGACTTTATCCGTGGATCATCTCATCATGATTTACAGAGACCTATCAGCCTTACTTCGTATTCCCATCGATTTTTTCTCTGATTCTATGCGAGCTCTTTTCACTTTTGTTATCCCACTGGGCGTAATGTTTACATTTCCCGCCAAAGGACTCATGGGTCTTCTCTCGTGGCAAAACATCATTCTGTCAGTAACTATTTCAGTTGCAGTTCTTTATCTATCCCTTCGATTTTGGAAGTACTCCCTCAAGCATTACCAATCCGCCAGCAGCTAGCGAGTATCCCCTTGAGATAGAGCATGTCCAAGTTTGTTCAAAGCTGTTTCAATGCCCTTCACCACACCCTCAGCTAAATAAAACGGTAGACGGATTAAAAAACATGCGACCTGAGCAGTAGCCCTCTCTTGTTCCATCGCTTCTCCCGCTCTTAGTGTAGCGTTTGTAACTTCCGGATCAAGTCGTTCACTCATGCGAGAGATTATAATACCAATATGCAAAAAGTGCTCATAATCTGTGGTCCGACTGCGACCGGGAAGACGGCGTTTGGGATAGAGATGGCAAAGCGGTTAAATGGCGAGATTGTCTCCGCGGATTCTCGCCAGGTCTACGTAGGTCGTGACCTGATCACAGGCAAAGACTTACCTCACAACTCTCAACCCACTACCTCAAATCTGATTTGGAAAGACCATGAGCTCAAATATTATTTAGTTAACGGGACCCCAACATGGCTCTACGACGTAGTAGATCCGGGAGAGGATTTCAACGTCTCTTTTTGGAAAGAGTGTGCAGACATCGTGATTTCGGACATCGTGTCTCGAGGAAAGCTCCCAATCGTAGTTGGTGGCACCGGATTATTTATAAAATCTCTCACCCAGCCGCTAAACAATATCTCTATAAAATCAGACCCCGAGCTTCGAAAAAAACTTGAGTCCATGTCAGTTGGCGATCTCTTTGATTATTTACAGTCCCTAGACCGGAATCGGTCTATGGGACTCAACGAGTCCGATGCAAAAAACCCCCGAAGATTAATTCGGGCAATAGAAATTTCAAAATTCAAACCGTCAAATTCTACCCACAACTCACAACCCACTACCTATAACTATTTGCCCATCTGCCTCTCCGCTCCCACTGCATATCTGTTTCCTCGTATCGACAAGCGAGTAGAAGACCGTATTGCCGCAGGTGCTGCTCTCGAAGACCCAGTTCTGGCGTCAGATCCTCAGAAGTGGAAATATCACGAGCACGATCTGGCCAGACGCCAAATTACCTGGTTCAAAAAGCAGCCCGATTTGCTCTCGTTTGACATCTCAACTCCTGATTGGCAAGAAAATGCAATATCATTAGTCACAACTTGGTATAATAAATAGCGATGCATAGAAGAGTAGAAATTTCTCATAAAACCATTGTATTTATCGCGGCTTTTTGCGCTTCCTTGTGGTTCTTGTTCCAGATTAGAGACATCTTGTTTCTTCTGTTCATATCTTTCATTCTTATGTCCGCTCTCAATCCGTTTGTAGATAGACTGGAAAAGCTTCGTGTCCCCAGAGCCGTAGGCATCGCTCTTCTTTATATAGTTTTGTGGGGCTTTTTTGGCGGTCTCATAGCCGGTATCATTCCAGGATTTGTGGAGCAGACCAGTAGACTCGTAAGTCTTCTCCCAGAGACATTGTCCCAGATCGATTTTTTCAACAACAATCAGCAACAGTTTTCAGAGCAGATTATAACCAGGATTGGTGCCCTTCCCGAAAATGTCCTAAAAGTCATCGTAAGTCTATTTGGCAATATTTTAGGCGTCTTTACCACTCTAGTTGTGACCTTTTATCTGCTCCTTGAGCGCAAGCATTTGGACAAATACTTTGCCTTGTTACTAGGAGAGGCCCATCACCCCAAAGCGACGAGAGTCGTCAATGAGATCGAAAAGAGATTAGGTGGCTGGGTCCGCGGCCAGTTGGTTCTCATGTTAATAGTCGGCATGCTTACCTACTCAGGCTTGATTGTTCTGGGGATAGATATTGCCATCCCGCTGGCGATTCTGGCCGGACTTTTGGAGATTATCCCCAACATTGGTCCCACCATTTCAGCCGTCCCCGCAGTTCTTATCGGTCTATCCATAAATCCTCTCATGGGAGCAGCCACTGCTGCCTTGTACTTCCTGGTTCAGTTCTTGGAAAACAATCTTTTGGTCCCCAACGTGATGAAAAAAGCCACCGGGGTAAACCCCATCGTCAGTATCATTTCTCTTATGATCGGCTTCAAGATGGCAGGCCCCCTGGGAGCCATCCTCTCCATCCCCACAGTTCTTATTATCCAGACCATTGGCCTGGAGTTTTTCTCCCTAAAGCACCTCGAAAACCTCTCTGAATAAGCAGGCAGTGATAACATTAGTTAGTGATTGTAGAGATCGATCAAAGTGGTCGTTTGGAACATCTGGATACTGATACGGTAATAGCTTACTCGAATGGCAAATCCAGGGCAGTCTTAATAAAAGTCACAGAAAAGCGAAAAATAATTCAAATCCTCAAAAAATCAGTTGTCTCCAGGGATCAGCTCATGCCTTTATTATTTGCAGTTACAATCTACGCGTTGGTTAAAGATTTACCCACAAGTGTGGTATTGGAAATCGATGAAGAATATACCGGTAAAGAAAAAATTATCTCCAGCTCTTTAACCAGATTGCTAGGTTCAAGATGGAATGGACAAATTAGATTTAGACGGATAGGCAAACAAAGCCCCGCCCACAAGTTAGCTTGGGGAGTCCATGAATCGCAGGTTAAGAAGAGAAAAATTCAGAAGCTTGATCATAAGCAAATTTTAGGTATATTTTTTGGGGAAAAACACTAAAAAAGTCGGGACTTGGCACACCTCTCGCTTTTACGAGGGGGGTCCAAGGCTTCCCCGACTTTGTACGTTTATTATAGCAAACAGAGGCAATACCATGACCTGGAAGGGTATAATAGACCCGCCTGGAGATGGGCGACTACGCCGTCTTTTGACGGTGAGGAAAGTCCAGACAGCAGAAAGCAGGGTGTCCAGCATAAGCTGGAGCGGGTAACCGCCAGTTAGAGCAACAGTGACGAACCGAGGTAAAGCTCGGGTGAAACGGGCAATCCTCCCCGCTGCAATCTCCGAATTGGCCGTTTGAGGTAGCTTTCCCAAGGCCTAAAGCATGAGAGCATCAGAAAGATTGTCGCTGACAACAGAATCTGGCTTACTATTCTCCAGGCAAAATATAAATTTTTAGGGGTGTATAATAAATTTATGCTCACAAACATTTTGTCAGACGCTTCCGCCTTTAGAGGCCTGGTTTCTCTCATCTTTGGCGTTTTGATCCTCATGTTCCCCAAGATCCTGAATTATCTCATCGCCTTTTATTTCATCATCACCGGTCTGTCCCTGGTTGGTCCACTCCTATTTAGATAATGCCCTTCTTGCTGGATCCCACCGGCCCCGACTTCAGAAGCAGACCCATTTTATTTATCGACCTCGAGGTTACAGGGCTTGATCGGCACAGACACGAAATCATCGAGATCGCAGCTCTCCGAGTCGACCAACCCACATTTGAGGTTACCAATTCTTTTTATACAAAAGTAATTCCTTCGCACATCGAGACGGCCGATCCCAAGGCTCTCCAGATAAACAACTATTCCAAAGATGCCTGGACAGATGCCATCCCCCTGCGTCAGGCCATGACCGAGCTAGCGGCCTTTGCCCCGGATTGCATATTGGCCGGTTGGTCGGTCCAGACCGAGTGGGATTTTTTGTGTGAGAGTTGCTTGCAGCTCGATATTCCATATTTCTTCACCCACAGATTACTTGAGGTCTATACGCTTGCTTTCGCTCATTTTTACAAAGACACTTCCATGCGCTATCTCAATCTTTCCAAAGTCTGCAAAGCCCTGGATATTTATCTCGATCAGCACAAACCCGATTCCGATGTCCTTGCCACCTACGAAGTTTTCAAAAAACTGTTTATCTCTTTACCCTGAACTCGCATACTTTGTCACAGCCACTTGCCAAAACATTCTTGTAAGAGCAAATAGTAGAGCAATAATCCCCAGATACATCAAGAAAGTTGGCCATGAAGACTTTGCAAAAAGGAAGTCGGTCGGTATTCCCGCCATTAATGTAACAGGCAGTACGACGTTAAATATTATTCCCGAGGCCCCGCTATATAGGTTAGCCGGATATTGACCAAATGATTGAATCGCATCAAATAGATACTCGGTCATTTGTAAGTCAGGTTGCCAAAACAAAAAAGTATTAAAAAATAAAAATAATAGATAAAAAAGCAATGTGCCCATCACGGTCACAACTAGGTATTGCAAGACATTAGCAATTCCAATATTCACTGATTGATTCCAGACTCCGTAAACGACTATTGCCACCCCCACAAAAAAGGGCGTGATATTCCCAAAGTTAAATCTCCCTAGAGTTCCAAATATCTGAGAGTCAATTGGTTTGGCGAGAGCCAAATCAAACGATTCCAGTCCACCCCCTCTAACAAGACTACCAAGTTGAGACAGTCTGTTATATAGCCCAAAGTGGGCCAGAGTTTGCACAATTGTATATGTCCCAAACAGCACATATGCTTCATATTTTGTGTAACCAATAAAGTTAGTCGTGTGTGAGTAGATTGATTCCAGAAATACGATTCGTGCCAGAGAGTGCAAGGGGATCACGACAGCCACTATCCAAAAGCTGGTGGGATACATAAGTATCTGCTTTAGGTCCTGAGCAAAAGATATGCGAAAAAAGTTAAGTACTCTTTTCATATTCCCACCCCCTCATATTTTTTGATACCCAATTTCCAGACAATTTTGTAAATCACAAACAACACTATTACATACACAGCTTGCACTCCTATATCAGACAGAGGATCCACATTTTTGTTCAAAAGTATGCTCACGGGGACATAAAACAAATACTTAAAAGGCAATACGTCAGTCAAAAAAAGTAGGGGACCCGGCATCAGAGCCAAAGGGACATATTTGCCTCCAAATAGGGATTGGAGCAGATCGTTTACATGTGCAATCGGCCATATCTCAGTCACCCAAAATGCACTTATTCCAACCAGTGCCTCCATGAGCGCGAAATTTATTCCTCCCAGCACCAAGGATATTCCCAAAAATGACAGTTGTTGCACACTAAAACTCAGACTTATTATGTCTCTAAACAAAAAGAGTATCAGTAGTGTAGCCGGCATCGCCATGAAGAGAGACAGCAGTTTCCAAGCCTGTTCCTCGACACCATTTCCTAGAACTATGTCATAGGGTTTAAGAAGAGTTGTGCTCACATTGCCGTTTTTTATTTTATTTCCGACTGATCTCCCAAAGACTCCCCCCACTATGTACCAGCTCATGGTCATAGCCAGGTAGTACACGACAAAGTCTCCTTTGGTAAACCCCTGGAGAGTCTCACTTTCGCCCATTAGGGCAAACCAGACTAGTACCAAGGCAATACTCGGAATTGATCCCACTACAAACCAGCCCAACAGGTTCAGCCTGCCCAGAAATTCTCTTTGTAGAGCCAGCCTAAAAGTCAGCCAATACTTCATCTCCCAATTGTAAAACAAAACCCCGCGCGTTTTTACCAGCACGGGGCTTTTGTTTGACAAAATCAGCTTATGCAGCCCCGATTTTGTACATTCCGGTTCCGCAGACAGGACACTTACCCTTCATAGCGGCCTTTCCATTTTTCATAGTTACTTTTTGTGCAGAAGGGTCTTCTCTTTTGGTTCTACATTTTACGCAATACATTGATGCCATTTACAATTCACCTCCTCTCATAATTTTTGTGCCTACTTGAGGCTAGGCCAAGAATAGATACCACGCTTGCCTTTGTCAAGTGATGTATGCAATACTGGACTGACATGTCCAAAAAATTAGTTTATGTTTTAGCGGGCTTAGGCCTTTTTCTTTTTAGTATCGGAGTATCATATTTGGCCTTCAGTTACGTCAAACTTCCCTCACTCGGTCCAAAAAAAGAGGTTGTTGTTACTCCCACTCCCGGCAAAAAATCCAAAATTGATCCCTCCATTCCCAGGACCGAGGTTTGTCCTCTGAATGGTGTCATGTACACCCAGCAGGAGAAAGCTGTTTGGGATACTAGGCGTCCTCTGGCCGTTATGATCGAGAACCATGCCGACTCTCGTCCTCTCTCAGGCCTCACTAGCGCTGACATCGTCTATGAAGCCGTGGCCGAAGGCGGCATCACTCGCCACATGGCCGTTTTCTATTGCAACGTGTTTGAAAATACTATGTTTGCCCCGGTTCGCAGTGCTCGTATTTACTTTACCAAGTTAGTTTTGGAGTACGACGCACTTTACAACCACGTGGGTGGAGCAGGAAATTGTGACGATCCGACTGTGGCCGAAAAAGCCAAGGCTCTCTGCTTTATCAGAAAAAACAAGATCAAAGATTTGGATCAATTCGGTCGCGCCGGAGACTTCAAGACCTGTCACCGCGTATCAAACAGGCTTGATCATGAGGTGGCCTACGAGCACACCATGGCCTGTTTTAGTAATGAATTGTACAAAGCCGGAGCCAAATATGACTGGACAAATGTCGACGAAAAAGGTGTCGCCTGGGACAAAAACTTCAAGCCCTGGAAGTTCAAGGATGATGCGACTACTAAGGGAGCAGTCACCGATATCAGTTTTGACTTCTGGGCAAACAAGTCCGACTACTCAGTTGCTTGGAAGTTTGATGCAGCGACAAACACATATCTTCGCGAAAACGGTGGCAAAAAAGTAATCGATCTAAATACTGATGAGCAGGTGGCCGCCAAGAGTATAGTCATCCAGTTTGTCGCAGAGACTGGCCCCTTGGATGAGCACATTCACATGTACTACGAGATCCAGGGTACCGGCAAGATCTTGTTCTTCCAGGATGGTACAGTGACGACCGGGACTTGGTCCAAGCCGACTCTTGCCAGTCGCACCAAATTTATGGATGCAAAGGGCCGTGAAATCGAGTTCAATCGCGGCCAAATCTGGATCGAGCTCGTGCCATCGGACAACGTCATCAACTACAATCAGTAGACCTGCCTGCCGGTAGGCATGGTCACACTTCTTACTCAAAACTATTGAATTATTCCGAATATTTGGTATGTTGTTGTAAGGTGTCATCCTGAGCAAAGCGAAGGATCCAGTACATATGCTAAAAGACTTATTTATTTCAAAGACTAGAGTAAAACTTCTTGAGACTTTTCTTTCCGATCCCACTCAGATGTATCACGTTCGGGATCTAGTGCGAAAGACCGAGGAGGAGATCAATGCCGTCCGTCGTGAGCTGTCTCGTATGGAAGAGCTGGGGTTAGTAAAAAAAGAACCTCGTGGCAACAGACTTTATTACTGGTTTCGAAAAGATTACGTCTACTACCAGGATTTACTCAGCTTGGTCGCCAAAAATACCGGGCTCGGTGAGGCACTTTTAAAAAACAAAAACAAAATCGGCCGAGTGTCTCTTATTATGTTCTCTCGCAAATTTTGTGAGCATAAGCCCAGAAAAAACAGTGACGAAGTCGATCTTCTGATAGTCGGCGAGGTAAATATAAATGAGCTAAATCAAGTAGTTAGAGCCGAAGAGGTAAAAAGAGGTCAGCCCATCAACTACACTCCCATGACCGAAGACGAGCTCAAGTTCAGGCGCACTCGTCGGGATCCATTTTTGCAGGGGATTTTGATGAACAGTCGTATTATGATTTTAGGCGACGAGGAAGATATCACCGGATGATTCAAAAAGTTTTCAAAAACGGCAATAGCCTTGCCGTCACCATCCCAGCTGACTTTGCCAAGATGTTGGGTGTCGTCTCTGGCCAAGATGTGGAAGCAGTGGGTAGCCCCACCGAGTCCAAGCTGACTCTGATTTTCAAAAGTACATCCCAGATGCCCTTACTCGCTGAAAAATGAAAAACATTGTTACCATCGTAGTCATTGCGGCGGCAGCCGTAGCAGGGATATTTTTACCAAAAGGGGATATCGCCGGATTCAGGTTTGGTCTGGATCTTCGTGGTGGTACCCATCTCGTCTACGAAGCCGACGTCTCCTCACTTGCTTCCTCCGACGTCGAGACCGCCATATCAGCCACCAGGCAAAATCTTGAGCAACGCACCAATTTACTAGGTGTTTCAGAGGCCTTGGTCCAAGTTTCCACCGCGGGAGACAAATATCGCCTCATCGTCGAGCTTCCCGGTATCCAAGATATCAATACCGCGCTATCTACTATTGGGCAAACAGCCAGTTTGCAATTTGCAGAAATTCAGGAGGTTCCACCAGTTGATAAAGATGCCAGTCCCACCGCTATTTTGGTCCCCACCGATCTGACCGGCCGCGATCTCAAGTCGGCTACAGTTCAGTTCGGCAGTGGCCAGCAAGTGAGTGGTAGTCCATCAGTGGGTATCGAGTTTACCCCCGAAGGTACTAAGAAATTTGCGACTATTACTGCCCGCAATGTTGGTCGCCAGCTCCCCATTCTTCTAGATGGTCAGGTCATAACGGCTCCCACAGTCGGATCTGCCATCAATGATGCTCAGGCAGTGATTTCTGGTGACTTCACTCTCGAAGATGCCAAGAGATTGTCTATTCAGCTCAACGCCGGAGCATTGCCCGTACCTATCAAGATTGTCGAGCAGAGAAATATTGGCGCGACCTTGGGCAATGAATCTATTGCCAAGAGTCTCAAAGCCGGCGCCGTAGGCCTTGCCGCCGTCTTTGTTTTCATGGTTCTCAATTACCGGCTCAAGGGACTGCTGGCCAGTATTGCCCTCGTCATTTATATTCTCATCTCCCTTTCCATTTTCAAAGCCATCCCCGTGACCCTCACTCTGGCTGGCATTGCCGGATTCATTCTCTCCATTGGTATGGCCGTCGATGCCAACATTCTTATCTTTGAGCGTATCAAAGAAGAGTTATCTTGGGGCCGGAGTTTACTCACTGCCATTGAGCTAGGTTTCAAGCGGGCGTGGACATCCGTTCGCGATAGCAACATGAGCTCTCTCATTACCGCCGGTATTCTGTTTTGGTTTGGCACTGGATCGGTGCGCGGCTTTGCCCTGACTCTTATCATTGGTATTCTCGTATCCCTATTTACATCTATTTTTGTTACCCGCACGTTATTGAGAATTATCTACGAAGACAGCGTGGGCTTACGTCTCCCTCTTAAAGTAAGAGGGAGATCAGAGAGGGTGTTATAAACCTATGAAAGAAATCAATTTTCTCAAATACCAGTTTTTGTATTTTGCTATTTCAGCCCTTCTTGTCATCCCGGGTCTTGTTTCACTTGGTGTCTGGGGTCTACGACTGTCCATCGACTTTACCGGCGGGACGTTGCTAGAAATCAAAACCACTCAACCATTGAGCCATGCAACCATTTCCGATGTCGCCAGCTCCCAAAATCTTGATCTCAGCACTGTCCAATCCCTAGATGACACCACATATCTTCTACGATTAAAAGAAATTACCTCAGACCAAAGTCACCAGTTCCAGACCAAATTGGCTTCCCAGTCGGGAAGTACAGTCACCGAAAATCGTTTTGAGACCGTAGGCCCGGTCGTGGGCCGCGAGCTCACCCAAAAAGCCTTCCTATCCATAATTCTTTCTTCAGTCTTCATAATTCTCTACATTTCTGTTTCGTTTAGAAATATTCCCAAAGGATATTCTTCTTGGAAGTTTGGTGTCTCGGCCGTCATGGCTCTCATCCACGATGCCCTAGTTTTGTTGGGACTGTTTTCCATTCTGGGCCACTTCCTGCATGTGGAAGTCGATTCACTTTTTGTCACCGCGGTACTTACGGTCATTGGATTTTCCGTCCACGACACTATTGTGGTCTTCGATCGCATTCGTGAGAATTTGATCAAGTTCCCAAAAAAGCCATTCCCAGAAGTTGTAAATTATTCCCTGACCGAGACTTTAGGTCGTTCCCTGAACACTTCCGTCACCGTTATTTTGACCCTGACCTCCCTGTTGCTTTTCGGCGGGGACAGCACCCGCTGGTTCGTGGTCGCCCTTTTGGTTGGGATTATTTCCGGAACCTACAGCAGTATTTTCAACGCCGCTCCCTTGCTCGCTCTTTGGGAGAGGCGCCACAGGTAATTCGTCGCGTCTGTTATATAAATTATTCGCTCTTCTTTCAGCGTGCTGACCAGGAGCTGTGTCTGGAGTCATAGACTTACGGCAAAAATATTAGCATAATTACCTATCATGAGTCACCGCTACAAATCACATGCATTTATAGGATTTGGTCTTATCATTGCCATTGTCAGTTTTTATCTCTACATTCAGTTCACCCACACTCCTACATTTCAGACTTTTATGGATTGGTCCCGCAGTAACATAGTAATTTTTTGTATCACTATCTTTGTTCTCAAAGTTATTGGTACCGTGTATCCTCCCCTCCCAGGCGGCCTTCTTACTTTAGGCGCCATTCCTATCATCGGCTGGGTCCCGGCTTACGCCATAGATTTTTTGGGTAGTGCCACTGCGGGTTCCATCGACTACTATCTGGGTTACAAGTACGGCATGCCGTTTCTAAAAAAAGTTCTTGACCCCGGGACATTAGAAAACATTCAGAGACTAAAAATAAAAAAAGACAAAGAACTAGAGTCCATCTTTGTCATGCGGCTTCTTCTGGGCAGCACTATTATAGAGGCCATCAATTACGGCGCAGGACTTCTGAAGGTCAGTTACAAAAACTTTTTAATAGGTTCCATTGCTTCTCACTTGCTCTACGGTATCCCAGCTTTCTACATCGGCGAGTCGCTGATCAGAGGTGAAAATGTCATCTACAGCCTGATCTCTATAATCATCACCGTCTTTATTTTCTGGAAGATCAAAGGTAGGTATTTTGAATAGGCTAAACGTTTGTCATCCTGAGCGAGCGTAGCGAGTCGAAGGATCCCTTTCAGAGCCGGATCGTGTTCAATCTCTCCAAAAGCGCTTCTCTCTCATTCACCACTTTATTCTCCACCACTTCATCAAACAGTATTTGCAAGTATTCTCCTACCAGGCGTCCTGATGGGACTTTTTTTATCTCCATCACATCTCGGCCATTTATTTTGAGATCGGGGATCGAAAAAGGTTGCACCTGTACCTCTTCTATTCTCTTTTTGTATTCCTCCAGCCGCCAGCTGGTTTCCCGGGCTCCCCCGCCCAGACGGTCTCCAGTGCGCAGAGCCAGCATGTCAGATATATTTTCTTTTCCGACGTTGACGATAAATCTTCTGATTGCACTATCCGTTTGGTGTTCGTCTACTGTAAATTGGTGCCACCGCACAAGTCTATAAAATTTATCTTTCTGATCATTAGAAAATCGCAGTCTGTCAGATATCAGTTGCGCGATTTTGCTGGACTCCATTTCATGGTTATAAAAAGTGATTCTTCCGTCTGGATATTTTCTTTGAGTTTTGATCTTCCCCACGTCGTGGATCAGAGTAGCCAGTCGAGTAATTGGGTCAGGGGATGGGCAAAAGCGTAAGGACTCCACACTATGTGTCCCCACATCATATATGTGATGTCTGCCTGGCGACTTTTGGTCCACTCCAAAAGCCGGCTCCATCTCCGGCAGGACGTATGTAGCCAGTCCCGTACTGCGAAGTATCAGGTATCCATCGGCCGGATAGTCAGAGGCCATGATCTTTAGCAGTTCATCGCGGATTCGCTCGGCCGAAATATTATTGATCAGTTGCGCATTTTTTTTGATAGCCAGAAATGTCTGCTCCTCGATATTAAATTTTAGTTGCGAAGCGATCCTCACGGCTCGCATCATGCGCAGCGCATCTTCTTCAAATCTCTTGTTAGCATCACCCACTGCTCTTATCAGTCCATTTTTTATGTCTTCATGTCCGTTATACAGATCAATCAGTTCAAATTTATTTTTCCCCACTCGCTTCAGAGCCATTGAATTGATTGTCAGGTCCCGTCTGGCCATATCGTCAGATAGAGTCTCTCCCCACTTCACTTCATCAGGATGTCTGTTGTTGCTGTACCCCGACTCAGTTCTAAATGTGGTGATCTCAAATGGACGACTGCCATCTTCAGGCTTTACTCCCACCGTGCCATATTTGTTGTCATAAAAGCTGTCGGGGTTTATTTGCAAAATTTCGTCCGGTGTCGCATCAGTTGTGAAGTCCCAGTCCACGAGAGGCCGCCCAAGCAGTAGGTCTCGCACGATCCCGCCTACTATATATATCTCATGCCCGGCCACCTCAAACCGGTCCATGAGGATATTCACCCCATCCGGAACTTTCAGATTGATCGTATTTCCCATACAAAAATAATAACATTTGTCATCCTGAACCGCAGTGAAGGATCCAGGCTTGGTATGATATCGGCATGACGGTCAGTGACATCATTTCCCAGATTTTGAGAAACAGGGGGATTGATACTCCCGAAAAGGTGACCGAGTTTTTGCATCCTGTTCATCCCAAAGATATTCCTTCACCTTTTGATTCACAGCCCGCAATTGATCTAATCAACAAACACATCGCAGCAAACAACAAAATTTTTGTCTACGGCGACTACGACGTCGATGGTATTTGTTCTACAGCTCTTCTTTGGGAAACCATTTATTCGCAATACAAAAACGTTCTACCTCACATTCCTCACCGCCGGACCGAAGGTTATGGTCTCTCTAGAGCCGGTGTCGATCACTGCTTGTCCCAAGGGGCAAAATTGATTATTGCCGTAGACAATGGCATCGTCGCCCACGAGGTAGTCAGTTACGTTAGATCCCAGGGTTGCGACATCATAATTATCGATCACCACGAAAAAGGTCAAACCATACCTGATACGTCATACATAATACATAATACAAGCTGCTGCGCCGCCGGCCTCACCTGGTTTTTCTGCCGCGACTACAACACTCAATGTCATCCTGAGCGTAGTGAAGGATCCAGTACCAATCTAGAACTCGTCGCCCTCGCCACCATCTGCGACCAAGTCCCTCTCATTGGTACAAACAGGTCATTTGTCGTCCACGGCCTGAAGGATCTCAATCAGACCACCCGCCCCGGTCTATTGGCTTTATTCAACGAATCTGGATTAGACATTAAACATTCGACATTAAACACTTATCATGTAGGCTTCATCATCGGCCCTCGTCTCAATGCCTCGGGTCGCCTCGAGCACGCCATCGACAGTCTGAGATTGCTTTGCACCAAAGATGAAAATAAAGCTAAAGAATTGGCAAAGGTATTAGGAGATACAAATCGTTCTCGCCAAGAGCTCACCGAATCCGCCGTCTCCCACGCCATTAACCATTTAGCCATTCAACCATCTAACAATTTATTAGTAGTCGCTGATGCGACCTATGACGAAGGCATCATTGGTCTCATTGCCGCCAAATTAGTCGAAAAGTTTCACCGTCCAGCGGTAGCCATTAGTATTGGTCCCGAGGTGAGCAAGGGTTCAGCCCGGTCTATTCCCGGCTTTCACATCACCGAGCATTTACGAAAATATTCAGACCTATTGTTAGGTGTCGGAGGCCATGCGGCCGCCGCAGGCTTTAGTCTGACCACTTCAGATCTACCGGCTTTCAAAGAAGCCATTTCCCATCCAGACATTGCTCCCGAGTTACTTATCAAATCTCACAAATACGATTTGGATCTAGAGTTATCAGCCATCGACTTTCAGCTCATGGCTCGGCTCAAAGAGCTTGAGCCATATGGTCTAGGCAACCCCCGCCCAGTTTTTCTGACAAAGGATGTGAAGATCTCAAATCCAAAAAAGATCGGCAAGCTCTCAAACCATTTAAAATTTTACGTGGATTCACTTGAAGCGATTCTTTTCAACATACCAGATACAAAATACGAAATACCAAATACTGCTGATATCATTTATCAGCTAGACGAAAACATCTGGAACGGCCAGACCAGGTTACAACTCTTGATCAAAGAGCTAAAATCCTCCCATGAACCCTCTACTGGATAGTCTGATGCAATCCGTTAGGGCCTCAAAAAGACCCTTGGATGAAGACCGCATCCAAAAAGCCTGGGAGTTTGCAAACCTCGCCCACACAGGTCAAAAGCGAAATTCCGGAGATGATTTCATTACTCATCCCACTCAGGTGGCCCAGACATTAATCATTTGGAATCTGGATACTGACACGATAGTCGCAGGTCTCCTCCATGACACAGTCGAAGACGGAGGTGCAACAGCAGCAGACCTGGAGCGCGAGTTTGGCCCTGATGTAGCTCGCATCGTAGAGGGTGTGACAAAGATTACAGACATTCACTTAGGCGGCAGCAAAAAAGAGCAGTTTGTAGAAAATTTGCGCAAAATGATTCTCGTCATGGCACAAGATCTCCGAGTGGTATTGGTCAAGCTTGCAGACCGACTGCACAATATGCAGACATTGCAACATCTGACCTTACAAAAACAAGTCGAAAATGCCAAAGAGACACTAGAAATTTATGCACCCCTGGCAGAGAGACTAGGTATCGGACAGGTGAAAGGTGAGCTAGAAGATCTGAGTTTCAAATATGTTTATCCAGAAGATTACAAAAAAACCTACGATCAGACTAAGCATTTGTATGCCGAAGCCAATAAATATCTAGAAAAGTTTCGTCGTGAGTTACTCCAATTATTATCGCCTAGCATCAAAGATGTCGCCATCAATATTCGTCAAAAACGTCTGTATAGTTTATGGAGAAAAATAAACAGACCAGAACATGCGGGGGACATAGAGAAAGTTCATGACCTTGTAGCCGCCCGTATCCAAGTCCACGAGATAGAGGATTGTTACCGGGTATTGGGTCTTATTCATAGTCGTTATCACCCAGTGCCATATCTTGGTATGCGCGACTTTATCGCCAATCCAAAAGCCAATGGTTATAGGTCGATCCACATCAACGTCTTTGGCCCAGAGGGTCGGATTGTCGAGGTCCAGATCAGGACTTTCCAGATGCACGCCGAAGCAGAGATGGGAGTCGCAGCTCACTGGCAGTATGCAGCAGCCAAGTCAAAAGGGGAGACTGATGAAAAACTAGAAAAAGGTACTTACTCCCCATCTGGCAGCAAGCTCTCTTGGGTCAAGCAGCTGGCAAATTGGCAAAATGAGGTCACCGATAGCGAAGAGTATCTCAGATCTCTCAAGTTTGACGCCTTTGCTCATCGCAATTTAGTATTCTCACCCATAGGTGATGTCTATGATTTGCCTCGTGGTGCCACACCAGTCGATTATGCATATGCAGTTCACACCCAGCTTGGGACTCAAGCAGTCGGCGCAAAAGTAAATGGCAAGATGGTTCCTCTAAGTCACAGACTAGGCAACGGCGATGTCGTCGAAATTATTATCGACCGCAAACGCAAATTGCCTAGTCATGAATGGTTAGATTTTGTGATGACTACGACTGCTCGTCAACAGATTCAAAAAAGTCTGAAGATCTAGCATCAAAGACCATTGCCATTAACCGCATAGTTTCAGGATCCAGTTCTGTCTCCACTTGAGCTCTAGTCCTGTCTGTATACAGGGCAACTATTGTTGCATCACAAGGTCTAGTTCTCGCAACTATTTCAGTATCTTTTTGTGTTGGTGTCATTAATTTTTCACCTTCTTTCCAACTAAAAAACCCCGCTGTTTGCGGGGTGTTTGTAAAGAAAATAATTACTCTTCTACATCACCCCGCCGTAAGTCTTATTAGAGACAATACGTAGTCCGCCCAAATTTAGAGCGGACTTGTAGGTAATGTAGGTATGCAAAGACATTCGCAAAATTGTAAACCCATTGACTTCCCGTTGTCAAATCCTCATAATGCAAAACAGTTAAGCAGCGCTACTAACTTGCTGACACCAAGCGAAGCTGCAGGGTAAGCCCGTAATAGCTGGAATTAAGACCTAAGATTTGGATGGCACCTTCCGCCACAAGCGGGATCCAAAGAAGAGGTCTTTTCTGTTTTTTTATGAAGCGCACACTCATATCACAAACTGTTTCCAAGGTTGGGGAAGAAGTCCTATTACAGGGCTGGGTAGACACGCGTCGTGATCACGGCAAGATTGTGTTTATCGATCTGCGTGATCGCACGGGCAAGATCCAGACAGTTCTCACGTCAGAACTAGCTGCCGATCTTCACAGCGAAGATGTGGTGAGTTTTACGGGCCTTGTAAAGGCCAGACCGGAAAAGCTGATTAACCCCAAGATGGCCACGGGTACAGTAGAGCTAGAAGTCAAAAATATCGAAGTGTTATCAAAATCAGACACTCTACCGTTTGATCTAAATCAAGAAACCCTGGAGCTGCAGCTACCCACATTGTTAGATTTTAGAGCTCTTACTTTGAGACATCCAAAACTCCAGGCTATTTTCAAAGTCCAAGAAGTAATCATCGACAGTTTTCGAAAAAGTTTGCAAGAAAGAGATTTCCGAGAATTTCAGGCTCCTAACATCATTTCTTCTATTCCCGAAGGGGGATCCGAAGTTTTCGAAGTAAAATATTTCGATCACAAGGCTTATCTGTCCCAGAGTCCTCAGCTATACAAGTCCCTGTTGGTGGGAGATTTTGAAAGAGTATTTAGTGTAAACAAAGTTTTCCGCGCCGAGCCCAGTGTTACGACTCGTCATTTGACTGAAGTGGTCAGTCTCGATGCAGAGTTTGGATTCATCGAGTCTTGGCTCGATGTCTTGGAGATGCAAGAATACGTGGTCAGATATATATTTTCCGAATTGGAAAAAAAGTGTCAGGCCGAGCTGGATCTGTTTGGGGCCACCTTGCCCAAGTTGTCAGACAAGATCCCCTTGATCAAGCTCAGAGATGCCCAAGAAGTGATCTTAAAAAGGACAGGCCGTGACAATCGTCACGAAAAAGATCTGTCTCCCGAAGACGAGCGGGAGATATGCAAATGGTCACTCGAGGAACACGGCTCGGATCTAGTTTTCGTGTCTCATTTCTTGACCAAGAAAAAGCCATTTTATATCCAGCCAGACCCCGAAGATCCAGAGTTTGTTCTCAGTGTGGATCTGCTCGGCAGAGGAGTCGAGTGGTCCAGTGGTGGCCAAAGACTAAACGATTACGAACATATCAGAAAAAATGTAAAAGAATGGGGATTGAAAGAAGAAGATGTGGCCATGTATCTTCAGTCCTTTAGATACGGTGTCCCGCCTTTGGGTGGGTTTGCTCTAGGAGCCGAGAGAATGACTATGCACATTTTGGGATTACAAAACGTCCGCGAGGCCTCACTATTTCCCAGAGATATGGAGCGTGTAGATTTCCGCTTAGCGAGCTCCAGATGAAAACTCTTCTTAGACTAGCAATCCTGCTCGTCTTAGTTTTACTTATTCTTTTTGCAGTTAGGTACATCGCCATCTCTCTCCTGGATTCTCCCATTACCAGATTTACACAAGTCGCACCAGTTACTCAGGGCCTTCCAGTTCCTGACGTTGTCGCAAAAAGTATTTTTATCATTGACCCAGATTCGCAGACCGTTTTGTACCAGCACAATGCCGACGAGAGATTGTATCCGGCATCCACGACCAAGATGTTGACGGCTCTTGTGGCCAATGAATCATTTCCTCATGATCAAAAAATTACCGTTACAGTTTCGTATCCTGAGGGTCAGGATGCCGGCTTCATGCCAGGCGAAGTGGTAGATGTCGAAAATCTTCTCTACGCGCTACTCGTAAACAGTGCCAATGATGCAGCAGAGATCTTTGCCGAAAATTTCCCCGGAGGAAGACCCGCTTTCGTAGAAGCGATGAATCAAAAAGTAATAAGTTTAGGGTTGCAAAATACATATTTCAAAAATCCAACAGGTCTGGATGAAGACGGTCACTTCAGTTCAGCCGCCGATCTGGCCCGTATTGCCCAGGAGCTTATCCGCCATCCGTATTTGAGTAAGATTGTCTCCACCGAAGCCGCAGTTATCAATACCGTAGATCGCACCATCTATCACCCAGTGACCAACATCAACGAGTTGTTAGGCCACGTCGAGGGAGTCGTAGGTATCAAAACCGGTTTTACCGATCTGGCCGGTCAGTCGCTAGTGACACTAGTGGATCGCAACCATCACCGGGTTCTGGTGGTACTTCTGGGTAGCACCGACCGCTTTGCAGATACAAAATCCCTCATCGACTGGTCCTACTCAAACTTCGACTGGGAAACTGAGAAACTGGACAACTGATCAACTACTCTACCAAATCAGATCTAATTGCCTGCACGTATCCCATAAATCCTCCATCGCCCTCAAACACATATACAGGTTGCAAAAAGTTTTGCGGCTCATTGGCCTCATAATATCCCAGAGTTACTTTTCGAACGACAGCAGTCTGCCCCACTGGTTTGGCGACAAATCCTCCAGCGCCAGTGGACAATTCAGTCCAAGCCTCTTGCACACCTTTCAGAGGATATGTAGCAAAGTCGTCATCGAGTACCCGTGAGTATTGGTATCCCATTTGCGTCAGCCTCTTGTTTCCTGGCAGTGGTGAAAGTATTGCATATACAGGTGACGCGTCACCTCCGGTTGTCACAATTCTCATTTTATCTTTGTCAGCGCGAAACAGATCCACTTTTACAAAATTAGCATCTCGTATCGAGGTCGTCGGCACCATGGCCGATCCCGTGGCCACAAGGTATGTAAACTTGGCTTGACCTGTCGCCAGATCCGCTTCCAAGACTCCCAGATTTTGCATCAGAGATCTTACTTCTCCGATCGCTTGATTCCCCAGCGGCACATTGTGTTGGCCATATATAGAGGACTCATCAGTCCAATCAAAATTAAAAGCCATCCGGTCCGACACCACATTTACTTTTAGAGTAGCAGGGATAAGCGTGTGTTCAAACATATATTCCACTTCATTCAATTGAACTGGCTGATTAGTAAATCCCAGCACCTTTGCCTTTTCTCGGTATCTGTCCAATGACACGAGTCGCGATTTGTTGATACCTACCACATACGCTTTGGCCACATTTGTCAGATTTGGCAGTCCGCCCTCTATTGTTTCCAGTTTGTATTCCACGCCAGCAGCCGGGGGATCGACAAACAGCTTAGGGAGTTTTCCATATCTTACAGTCGGCGGAGGTGGCGGTGGAGGATTGAGACGTAAGTAAGTTTGTTTGGCAAAAGCCCATACAAACGGGATGATAGACAGGATCACTATTCCAATCAGCCCAAACTTGATCGTATTCCTCGCAATTCCGCTTACTTCAGTGAGGGTCGCCATAATGGTAAAATTATAGCATCATGAGCTCCATTCGCACCCGTTTTGCCCCTTCACCTACAGGCACCCCCGACAGTGTTCATCTGGGCTTTGTCATCAGGGCGTTGTGGAACTACGCATATGCCAAAAAAAATACTGGCCAATTTTTGCTACGTATCGAAGACACTGATCAAAAAAGATCCCGCCCCGACACCGAAGAAGCCATCTTCGACACTTTACACAAATTTGGTATCACATGGGATGAGGGACCAGACGTCGGCGGTCCTTTTGGACCATATCGCCAGTCCGAGAGACTACCGTTATACAAAGAAGCCGCCATCAAATTAGTCGAAAAAGGTTATGCCTACTATGATTTTGATGCCGTCAAACGCGAAAAAGAAGAGATCAAGGCCGCCTACGAATCAGAAGAGCAGCTAGCCCAGCTCCAGGTCAGACCCGCCGCGCGTGACCTGGATCCCAAAGTGGCCCAAGAGAGAGTTGATGCTGGAGAGCCATATGTCATTCGTGTAAAGATTCCTGAAGACCGAGTTTTTGAATTTACCGATTGGATTCTAAAAAAGAAAATCAGTGTGTTAGGAAAGCATGTTTCTGATCTGATCATTCTCAAGTCAGATGGATTCCCGACGTATCATCTGGCCGTGGCAGTAGACGACATTGCTATGCAAATCAGCCATATTTTTAGAGGCCAAGAGTGGATCTCCACGACTCCTATTCATCTATATATGTTCGAGGGTTTGGGTCACCCCGTTCCCCAGATCGGTCACTTCACCGTGATTTTGGACAAGGCTACAAACAAAAAATTTAGCAAAAGAGATCTCGAGGGCAAGTTCGGGGTCAAGCATTGGCTGGACCGAGGATATCTTCCCGAGGCAATCCTAAATTACCTGATGCTTTTGGGTTGGGCCCCCAAGGACAATCGCGAGATTTTTTCACTAGGTGAGTTTGTAGAAGCTTTTGACCAAGATGGTGTCCAAAAATCAAATCCCATTTTTGACGAAAGAAAGCTCGATTGGTTCAATGGACATTATATTAGAAGTACTGATGACACAAAGTTAGCTCAGCTGGTCAGACCATTTTTGTCTCGTGATATTTCAGACGGATTACTCCAAAAGATTATCCCCTTGGTCAAAGATAGAATGACTACTCTTGCTGATTTTCCATCTTTAACCGAGTTCTTTTTTGTCGCCCCCAGTGCTGTTTCAGATCCAGCCATCAACCCTGACCATATCCGCTACGCGGTAGATCAGTTTGATAATTTGATAAAACCCGATTTTGTAGAAAGTGTAAAAGCCAAAGGGTACAAAGTCGGAGACTTCTTTATGAGTCTACGTATTGCCATCACAGGCCAGCGCCAGACTCCCCCCATTACCGAAACCATGTTAGTCTTAGGTAAAGAAGAGAGCCTTTCTCGTCTTAACTTAGCGCTAAAAAATCTGTCATCCTGAGCCGCGCGAAGGATCCAGGCTTTACTGGATTCTTCATTTCATTCAGAATGACTATATATGTTGAAACCTGCCATAAATACGGATCTCTTGCGAAACAAGCTCAAGCTCAAATCTCTCCAGTCCGAAAATCTTCTCACCGCCCATCATGGCCCAGCCGTCAAGCTTCTCCAGTCTGTTGGTATTAGACCCGGAAAATTGCGCGATCATGCCAGAAAATTACTCACCGCCGGGGCTGCCACGGCCACCATCATGCTCACTCCAGGAACTGCGCCTATGAGCCACCCCCTTCTTCCGGGATCCACTATTCAGGAATCAGCAACCACGTCGGTAGATCTTCACACCCAATTGGTCTCAGACATGCGAGATATTTTGCCAGAGCAAGTTAAGCCTTTGACCGAAGACCAAGAGATCAAGATTAGCGAAGTCTTGCAAAAGCGTTACGGTCTCCACGCTTATGCCAGGCTGGAGGGCAACCATCTCAACACAAGTTACGGCCTTATTGGCGCCGAGCAGCATCTGCCCCGTTTTCCAGGCGACACGGTCGAACAGCATGATGCGATTCAGAAAGCCGGCATCACTCCCGGTCGAGGAGCCTGGGGATATTTTGCATATTCCAAAGAGGATTTGACTCCAGATCTTATTGCCATTGAGCGCTACTACGCTGTCGTCCAGACTTTGTATTTACCCGACTGGACCACCCGACTTGCTTACTTGCGCGACTGGTACAAATACCGAAAAGTTGCCATCGTAAATCCTGTCAATGGAAAAGTCATGATCTCAGCTATCGCCGACGCTGGACCTGCGGCTTGGACGGGCAAGCACTTTGGTGGGTCTCCCGAAGTCATGGCCTATCTGGGTCTAAATGTTGGCAAGCAAAAAGGTCCAGTAGTATTATTCTTTGTAGACGATCCAGAAGACAAAGTGCCATTAGGACCACTTGAAGGAAATCTTGAAGCAAACAAAGTTTTATTAAGCACTAAATATTAGGCATTAAACATTTTATGTCAAAACTTTTTTACGATTCATTGACCGAGCACCAGGATCTTATCGATTCACTTGACCTCCCCATTGTTTCAGAAGATGAGCGAGTCGAGTTGAGTCAGCTAGTTGACGAGATCATGAGTCACAATATTCTCAACGTCATTCTCAATCATTTGCCAAAAGCCCATCACGAGGAATTTATCACCAAGTTGCATACCACTCCTCACGACCCAGAATTGTTGGTTTATCTACAAGAGCGTACTGAGGTGGATATCGTAGTCGAGATAAAAAATCACGCTGACCGTATAAAAAAAGACATCGTCACAGATATTCACAAATCCCGCCAAAAGTAGTAGCGTCCAAGGTTAAGCCTGTCATCTTGAACGAAGTGAAGGATCCAGTACTATAATACGCACATGATTTATGAGGTAGTCTTCGACCTAGAAACCAAATCTTGGTTCACAGAGACCGGGACCAGTGACCCCAAAGATTTAGGAGCGTCCATAGTATCTCTCTACAAGCGCCAGCTTGATGACAATCACCAGGAGATAGCAGGAGAGATGCTGTCATTTTGGGAAAAAGATCTAGACCAAATGTGGAAGCATTTTTTTGAAGCCGATCGCATTATCGGTTTCAACTCTATCGATTTTGATGTCCGTGTATTGGAAGCCTACGCTCCTCGTGATTTTGCCAAGTTGCCTCACTTTGACATCATCCAGCATGTAAAAAATTCGTTTGGTCACAGGGTATCCCTGAATGCGATAGCAAAAGACACTTTAGGAGATACCAAGATTGATTCCGGTGCCAACGCGGTCATGTATTGGCAATCCGGTGATCCAGATAAGCTCGCTCTCCTAAAAAAATATTGCGAAGCCGACGTCGATATAACGAGGCGCATATATGACTACGGCCTCACGACAAAAAAACTAAAATTTACTGACAAGTGGAATACACCCCGCGTCATCGACATTGATTTTTCCTATCCCGAAACCACCTCCTCCGTCCAAACTAGTTTGTTTTAGTCGTCTCATGCTAGAATAAAAATATGCCTCTCCTTTTTCTTATTATTCCCACAGTTATTCTTCTTCTAGTTTCAATAAAACAAATCAATCAGTACGAAAGAGGAGTTCTTTTCACTTTTGGAAAATTTACAGGACTCATGCAGCCAGGCTGGAATTTGGTCCTGCCAGTTATTCAAGGATATGAAAAAGTCGACATTCGTACCAAAGCCGTCGATGTCCCAAACCAAGAAGCCATTACCAAAGACAATGTCTCCACCCAGATCTCAGCCGTCATCTACTACAAAGTGGTTGATGCTTCCAAAGCCATTTTAGAAGTTGAAAATTTTTACATCGCCATCGATCAGCTCGCTCAGACTACCATGCGAAATATCGTGGGAGAAGTTGAGCTCAATGAATTACTGGCAAACCGTGATTCCATTGCCAATCGTATTCGCGACATAGTCGAAGGCACAACTGCTCAGTGGGGTCTTGAGGTTCTAGCAGTCGAGCTCAAAGATATATTGCTCCCCGCAGACATGAAGCGCACCATGGCCAAGCAAGCAGAAGCCATGCGCGAAAAGCAGGCCACAATTATCAACTCAGAGGGAGAAGTAGCAGCAGCCCAAAATCTAGCCAAAGCAGCGACTCTCATGGCCCAGACCCCCGGAGCACTCCATTTGAGAACCCTAAATTCCATCAACGATATTTCCTCAGATCAGTCCAACACTGTAGTCTTCGTCACTCCCATTGAGGTATTAGAAGCCATCAAAGGCGTGTCAAACTTTTTGGCCAGCAAGACAAAGTAGTACCAGCTCCTACTTGATGTGGCGCAATATATCCAAGAACTTTCCGTAATTGTTATAGATGATATAGCCGTTTAGGATTAGTAGTCCGGGAAACACCAGCGCTTTTTCCATCATCTCTCCTGTCGTGATTCGTAGGGCCTTAAATGGGGGAAAACCAAATTTGATAGGAATGGGAAACAGCCACGGCACCCCCTCTTTAGTAATAGTATCGGAGACTAGATGAGACACGTAACCGATCATAAAAGCCCACCACACGATATCCATATCGACAATCAAAACTCCGCTAATTTTTGCCAAAAGCCATTTCAGTCCGATTCCGATTAGCCAGACTCCCAAGAGCGAATGTGATATCAGTCGGTGCCCACCCAGCAGCGGCGACACAATTCTTGATATTATCGATCCCCCTCGCATCTTACGCCAGATATCCGCCGTCGCCTCATCCAGATCCGGTCCCAGTCCGCCCAGCATATTTGCCCCAAAAGAGACAACTGCTGTTGCCAGACTCATTTCAAATACAGGTTGATATGCGAGGACCGCCACCATCGCCGTAAATGCCGCCAGATCATGCGTCCTTCCTGTCATGTTTTCAATTTATCAAGTTAATTTTTATAAATCTACCTTGGGGGCCATTTTTTGACAGGTTGCCCTGTCTCTCTATTTATCAGTGTGCATTTTTTGGGCTTTTCTCCAACAGCCAGACCCATTCTCTTTCCCACTCCCATGAGACACCACGCTTGTCCTCCCACCACTTTCATCGCGAGACAGTTCGGGCAATCCAGAGTTTCTGATTTCCACGTTCCAAACCATTCACTCCCAGGTTTTGCTTCGAGCACGTACCATTCATCAGGCGTCAGTCCAAACAAGACTTCGCTCATAGATTCACCATTTCTTCTATTTTTCCACCATCTATCTTCAACACTTTTCCAGCCAATACCAGTGGCAGCCATTCATCATTCCCTTTGTGCATTTGTGAGTAGGGGATTTCGTTTATTGAGAACCATCGCAATTCTTTGATGGTGTCTTCTCTTATTTTCATTTCACCAGACCACGTATCCGTTAGAAACACATTTAGTTTAAATGACCCATTTAGTTCGGCCACTTTTGTAAGCCTTGTTTTATCAAATTCCAGATACGTTTCTTCCTGTACTTCTCGCACCACCGCTTCTTCCAGAGTTTCTCCTGCTTCTGCAAATCCACCCAATCCATTCCACTTCTCCTCACCGTTGTTGTAATGGATCAATGCCAAAAGTATTTTGTCCCCATTTCTTAGAAAACACACCGTCCCCTGTCTATCTGAACTCATGGTTTTATTTTACTACCTCCACCTCAATCGCTACCATGCCAAATTCCGCTTCTTGTTCCGGTGTATAGAATCTTCTATACACCTCTATTCCCTGTTCTACAGTTTCCACATCGGGTAACAATTGTTTCAGAGATTCTCTTTCTAGCATACTTCTTATCGAGTCATATTTTGCGACTCTTGTTACCACCACCTGCACACTTTCTGTCTCTTCGTTATTTCTGACTTCAATCTCATCGCCCGGTTTCACCTCTGCATACCAGCCCTTTCGCACTCTGCCCTCGATAGTTTTCTGACCATTTTTCAGAAAAGTAAAATACGGCTCAGCTCTGTGGTTATGATATTTCATATCTATTGCCTGCTTTTTAAAACCCAGTAGACCCTATTCCTCCTCTATCTTTATTTCCCAGTTTATCCACTTCTTCAATAATTACCTTCTCAAATTTTAAAACCATTATTTGTCCTACCCTCATACCCTTTTCTACTACCACCCGCTTTTTTGTAAAGTTTAAAGCCACAAACTTGTATTCATCGCTGTCACCTCTAAAGTCCCAATCACCAATCCCAATTCCAGCTGCATTAATAAGACCCAGTTTATGAGTGGAGCTTCGAGCCGCCAGCATCACCCAACTCCCCTTTGGTACTTCAAGCGCAATGTTTAATGGGATATAGCCGATTGCGCCAGGAGCAATGGTCACCTTCTCACGAGCATAGACATCCATGCAAGCCGCCCCCTCAGTCTTATAACTGGGTAGTGGTATCGTTTTATCAAATCTTTTAACCTTTATTTTCATACTTCACTTCAACTTTCCAAACTGAACTATTTCTAGCAACTTATCATGCAAAATTCCATTAGAAACAATACAACCAACACCATTTTGGTCATATCTTCTTTCGTTCCCATTCAAATCAGTAACTTTCCCACCAGCCTCTTCTGTAATAATTTTTAAAGCTGCAACATCATGACCATCTTTTTTATAAAACACTCCAGCTGCAAACTTTCCATTTGCTACTTGAATAGCCCCGTAAATAAAAGAAGGAAACTTCATCACTCTAGATTTTTCATTGCCTAACAGTTCATGAACCGGTAAGTTTGAAAAACCTACGTCTTTTCCCGATGCGCCCGTAAGTGTATATGTATTTAAGAATGTTTTACTATCTGAGACAAATATCTGTTTTCCGTTTCTGTATGCTCCTCCATTTTTGACTGCCCAATACATGGTCTTCATAACTGGATCATTAACTAGACCCAAAATTGGTAACCCTTTTGATTGGTCAACCAAGGCGATGGAAAAAACAAACAGGGGTAAACCACAGGAAAAAGCCATTGTTCCATCTATTGGATCACATACCCATATATATCTTGAATTTTTTTTCTTATAACTTTTTTCTTCTCCATAGACACTATGTTCAGGGTAGGTCTCCTTTATTCTTTTTATGACTAAGTCATTTATCTCTGTATCAGCTTTCGTAAGCGGTGTATCATCTTCTTTCCAGGTGCTGTCGATCTCAAAACTGAAATATTTTAAAGCAATCTCCTCTGCCTCATTAGCTAAACCTTTTGCAAATTCTAAATAATTTTCCATCATTGTCATTTCTTGGCTGCGGGGCAGGGACTCGAACCCCGATTAATAGATCCAGATTCTATTGGCCTGCCATTAGCCGACCCCGCAGTATGGGCTAATTTTACCACTTCAGCTATATCAGCTCGTATATCTGTCTACTCACATCAGCCACTACTTCCAATGGCAAGTGCACACCATCTGCCATCCATGGGAGCCCCAGCTTGATCTTCGTCTCAGTCTTGTCCTTCATCACCTTGACTCTAAAGAACAAAGATTTATTTATTTGCATGAGAAACTCCCGGTATTTATCACTATCTATTAGTTGCACGTCTATCTCATGGACGTTTACTCCTTCTACTTTGATTAGTTGTTTGTCGCGGGAGAGAGTCCGCCAGTCAAAATTAAAAGTCTTAGATGAATTGTCTCCAATTTTGTCGAGCTCTGACACAGTAAGAGCCGTCACACTGTCGTTCAGAAATATCTGATTCTCAAATATTATCTGGTTTTTTGTAGGCAGTCTTTTTTCTTTCTCCAGTCCAAAGCCCAGTTTTTCAAATATTTTTACAAAAGTTTGAAATATTTCTTGGACGATTTGCACCCTCCCCGCATCTTTATGCACGTCCAGTGTATTTACATCGTCCATATTTGATCAATTTTACTCCCAATGTATACTTTATGAATGGGTTCTATAGTAGATGCTCTTTTTTACACAATTAACCGGGTCGAGGATGCGGTTCAGGTTGGAGCAATTACGACCGAGATTGAGATAGATCTAGGTGTCGCAGACAGATTGATTCGAAGATCTCAATCAGACAAAAATCCTCAAACAAGAAGAGTCGCGGGTCTGGCAGCAGTAGATCTGATTGACATAATCACGGAAAATGCACAAAAGAAGCATGAACTACAAAGAGGTCTTTCGCTATCAGTCTTGGCGACAGGTTTTATCGAGGCTCTAAAAAGAGAGTAGCAGCTACTCCTCTGGTGGCTCGCCGCCGACCATTTCTCCCGGTTTCAGCCATTGGATATAGTCACACCCAGTCGCCTTCTTGGCCGCACTATCCCAGCCCGAAGTACTACACTTGATCATTCGTTTTCCCGCCGCAGTCGTGTACAGGACCAGTTTGTTTTGACACTTGGGGCAGCTCTCAGACAGTTCTTCAGTGGTTCCATTTATCCACTCCACATAGTCACACCCAGTCGCCTTCTTGGCCGCACTGTCCCATCCCCCCGTGCTACATTTTTTCATTTTTTTACCAAACCTGGTGACGGCCAACATCAGAGGATTTCCGCACTTGGGACATTTTTCATCCAGTTCTTGAGGTTCGACAGCCAGCCACTTTACATAGTCACAGCCAGTTGGTTTATTTTTTGGATCCCAGGGACCAGCTGTACTACAGCGCTGCAACTTGCGACCAGAGTTTGTTTCAGTAACAGGAGCCAGTGGCGCCCCACACTTCGGACACATTTCATCTGCCATAGAAATAAATGATAACATAATATTATGCTTTCGCATCTTGCCCTATATGCAGCAGCTTTTGTGGGGATCTGGATTGGATCTGGTTTGACCATCAAAGCAGTAGAGCATCTGTCTCGCAAGCTAAAGCTATCCTCATTTGCCGTTTCTTTCTTACTGTTGGGCTTCTTCACCTCAGCCAGCGAGATCTCAGTGGGTATCAATTCTGTTTTGACAAATAACCCCGAGATCTATGTAGGTAATCTCATCGGTGCTTCTCTGGTTCTCTTTGTTCTCGTGGTGCCTCTTTTGGCCATCGTGACTGGCAAGGTGGTAATAAACAAGCAGTTCCAGGGCTCTACACTTTTTTACTCTCTAATAGTCATTGCAGCCCCGGTCGTTCTAGCAGCCGACGGCCGAATAGGAAAAATCGATAGCATTATTTGTATCGTTTTATACGTGATCCTGGCCGTCGCCATCGAGTCCAAGAGGGGACTACTGGCAGCAGCCAGTCAAAAAAATCCGATATCGACCATCCACATGGGCAAGATTGCGCTTGCCATGCTCGGAGGTCTCGCTTTGGTATTTTTCAGCAGCAAGATAGTTGTGAGCCAGACTCTGTATCTATCCGAGACCTTGGGTATATCCTCATTTCTTTTGAGTCTTTTACTTATCTCTATTGGTACAAATGTCCCCGAGCTTTCATTTGTCTTCAGATCCCTGTTTTCCAAGTCCAATCAAGTCGCCTTTGGTGACTATGTAGGCTCAGCCGCCTTCAATACTTTTTTGATAGGCATCCTTACTCTGTATTATGGCCAGACCGTGCAGCTGACAAACAGTTACCTTGTCAGTTTGTCTTTTTTGGTTGTCTCTCTCGTAGTCTTCTATATCTACGCCAGGACCAAAGGCTCACTTTCTAGGTTGGAAGGTTTTTGTCTCTTAGTCTTCTATCTTCTGTTTCTGGGCACCGAGATTCTTATTCATTCGTAGTCCAGAGCTTTTTCGATTTAGGTACCAGGCAGTCAATACGGCAGTCAGTGGCACTGCGGCAATGAGCCCCACACTTCCTACTATCGTACGTATTATCTCTTCCATAATTATTTCGCTATTCAATATCGACCACAACGGATATCCGTTTGGATTCAAGACCAAAGTCAAAAATATTGGCAACGAGGCTCCGGCGTATGCCAGAACTAGAGTATTTACCAGTGATGCGATATGTTCCCGGCCAATATTCATACCCATTTCAAATAATCTTGCAAACTTCAGTCTGGTATTAGCACTTGATATCTCAAACAATGAAGCCGAAAGACTTGTCGTCACGTCATCAAGTACGCCCAAGGTTCCGATCATCATACCTCCCAAAAGCAATCCTTTAAAATTGATAATCGATGCCGCACCAAATCGGAGCATATATGCCTCTTCACTTCCAAGACCTGTCAGTTGGGTAAAGTGTGTAAACAAAACAGACAATAGGCCAGTACCCACTAGAGTCAAAAAAGTGGCCACCAACGCGATGGTCGTTTTTCGGGACAGTCCATGGGCCAGATAGATCGTCGTTATCATAATAAAAAAACATCCGGCTATGCTTATAATCAGTGGATCTCGCCCTGCCAATATTTGAGGAACTACAAATTTTACTATTACAATCAGGCTCAATATCATTCCCATGATTGATCCCACTCCTTTCCATCCAGCCAGTATCATGATTGCTCCAAAAAACCCAGCGATCACCCATCCGACTTTGTCCAATCTATATTTGTCTATAATTTGATATATTGGCGCATCATCCAGCCCTGAAGTTTTTACCACAACTACAATTTCACCCTCCGAGGCCATTTGACCAGCACTCAAGGTGTACCCCTTTCCATGTTCAATCGAAAGACCTCTACCTTTCATATCACCCTCAAGAAACGTGACATCTATTATTTGATACCCATCTGCCTCATTTACTTTCTCCACTCGTGCTCTATAAAAACTTTCTTGCGAACTTACCAGACTAGAAGCGTTCAAAAAAAACAAAAAAAAGACAAAAATACTTTTCGATAAAAACTTAATCACTTTACCCTGGTTGTCAAATAGGTGACAAAAAATATCGCCATTGTGTTCAATACGATCACTCCTCCCGGGGCCAGATTCAGATAAAATGACATAAATACTCCGCCAACCACCGAAACCACAGAGATAATCTGTGCAATTATGACTGTCGGGATAAATGTCTTTCTAAATTGCAAAGCAGATATGGCAGGTACAATAAGTAGTGCCGAAATCAGCATAATACCTACTATCGGAATTGACAGCGATATTGTGACTGCAGACAGTGCAATAAAAACTGTGTTTATAATTTTTGTTTTCAATCCAGCCACAAACGCCGAATCCTCGTCAAACGAAACATACAGGAGAGACTTATAAATTACGGCCATAATTACCATTACACAAAGTCCAAGTATGACGACAGTCCACACATCACCCGCAGTGACAGTCGCAATGCTTCCAAACAAGTAGGAAAAAAGGCTGGTGTTAAATCCGTTTGATAGGCTGATGAGGACAACTGCCAGAGCCAGGCTGCCAGACAAAAACAATGCCAGTGCAGACTCCCCATATACTTTTTTGGAATTTCTCAATTTTTCGATCACCACAGATGACCCCACAGTGGCAAGAGTTGCCGTGATCAGAGGATTTATCTTAAGCAGGAGCCCCAAGGCAATCCCAGCCAATGACACGTGTGCGAGTGTATCAGCAATCAGCGAGTACCTTCGCAAGACCAAAAAGATTCCGATGATTGGGGCAATGACGGCTATACAGACTCCAGCGATCAAGCCTCGGACTATAAAATCATATTGTAGTAGCTCGAGCATGAGTATTAGTGATGATGATGAATAACTTTACTGTCATTTAGAAATTCTTTGGGGGAACCGTGATATGTCATTGTCTGATTAATGCAGGCCAGTTCAGTGACTTCCTCAGTTATCACCTCAATATCGTGAGAGATGAGGATTAAGGTAATTCCCAAATCGTGGTTCAACTTAGAGAGCAAGTTGTAAAACTGTTCCTGCGATTCGAGATCCACCCCGCTCGTCGGTTCATCCAAAAATATGACTTCAGCTTCTTGGGCTAGGGCTCTGGCAATAAATACTCTTTGTTGCTGTCCCCCAGACAGATCACCAATCAACCTGTCCGAAAGATCCAGAAGACCCACCTCATCCAGCGCTTTATTGGCTCTTTCTTCGTTATTCCCCATTGCCACCACCTCCCGAGCAGTCACCGGAAACAGTGAGTCAATATTTGTCGCCTTCTGAGCCACATATCCTACTGATTTAGTGTTCACCCGGATCTCCCCCGATTGAGATGGAATAAGTCCCAAAATAAGTTTGACCAAGGTTGTTTTTCCACCACCATTTGGTCCTACCAACCCAAGGTAATCTCCTCTATGGATATTCAGGTTAATGTCTTTCAAGACCAATCGGTCGCCATATCCAAAGGACAGATTGTTTACCTCAACTATGTTCTCGTCGTGATTTACTTGCATGATAAAGCGAGTTCTAAGTTACTTAGATTATCTCTCATTACTTCAAAATAATCCCGGCCCAGATAACCCTCTATCGGATCCAACACCAAAATCTTTGCTCCTACTTCATCTGCAAGAGTCTGTGCGAGTTTGGGACTGACTAGAGTTTCAAAAAAAATATAATTCACTTCATTTTCTTTTACAAAATTAGTGAGTTCTGCCAGTCCTTTTAGCGAGGGTTCCGCCTCAGGAGACAGGCCAGTGATTGGTACCTGTTTTAGACCATAGGCAGAAGCCAAATAGCCAAAAGCAGCGTGCGAGGTTACTATTTCCCGCCTGACACATTCAGCCAAACCCGACTCAAAGTCCCGGTCTAGCTCACTAAGTCTCGCAGATATATTGTCCATACGACTCACATAGTAGTCTTTATTGTCAGGATCAAGAGCTATTAGTTCGGCTCCTATTAGTCTGACCATTTCTTGGGCGAGTCCTGGGTCCAGCCAGATATGCGGATCCTTCATACTTTCTCCATCTTCGTCAATTTCAATCAATTGTCCCAAGTCTCTATTCAGCTCCAAAACCTTTGTTTGGACATCACCAGCCCAAGGTTCCACCCCCCCGATTATGACCAGCAGTTTACTGCTTTGGATATTGGCAATGTCTCTTGCGGTGGGTTCGTAATCATGTGGTTCTACGCCGGAAGGTGTGATATTTATCACCTTCATTTTGTCACCCGCAATTTGTGAGACAAAAAAATAAACCGGATAAAAAGACGTCGTCACCATTTCTGACTTGTTTGTCTTGTTTGACTTATAAGACATAAGTCCAGTTATTAGGATTACTGCGATTCCCAGTATCGTCAGAATTACAAACAGTTTTCGCATAAGCCAAAAAACTCCACACTGTGCCTTATTAGACTAAACCCTTTCACTTTTGGAAACAAATAACGCTCATCCACTTTTACATCTTTTACCAAATTACATTTAGTGCAGATCGCGTGGTGATGATGATCTGATTTTGCCAGCTCATATCTTTTCTTACCATCCCCAAAATCTACTTCCACGACACTTCCATCGGCAATCATCTTCGGCAGCTCTCTATATATAGTAGTCTTGTTTACGTGGATCTTCTCCACTAGGTCGGGTACAGCCATTAGTCCTGATTCCAAAAGTTTTTGTATCTCGTTGCGGGTCTTTGAAATTCTCATGTGTCTATTATAATGCAACTAAGTTGCATGAGTCAATAGGTCTTGTGATTAATCAATTAATCATGTACATTAGTTCAGCCATGCAAGACGACTTAACAAAAGACCCCGAAGTGATCGAAGGCGAGGTAGTCGATGAAACTCCCAACGTGGCAGTTTCCCAGACCCTAGATCTCACCAGTCTCATAAATGAGCATGTGGGCAGGATAGAAAAGCTCAAGATCGAGATGGGTAAATACAAAGAGATGTTGGATGACATTTTTCAAAATGATCCCACATATCAACAGCACGACAAGTTAGTCAAAGAAGCCCAAAAGGTGCGCAATGGGACGAAGAAACAGCTGATGAAGATGCCCCAGGCAGCAGATCTGGTGAGTAGGATCCAAGAATTCAAAAATATGATTAAGGAATCCAACGAGTCTCTGTCTGGATATTTGCAGGAGTATCAGAGATCCACCGGTTTGTTTCAGATCGAGACCTCAGACGGTTCAGTTCGAGAGATCATCTACACCGCCCGCCTCATAAAAGCGTAGTAGATACACCACGTTTGTATATTGCTTTCGGTCAATTCGCATTGTACATTTAGATATCAATCACATGCAGCTTGCCAGACCCCTTTTTCTTGTAGTATTTGGCGGTACTCTTGCCCTCACTATTCTCCAGCTTACCCTGACGTCCGTGACCCAAGCGGCCATTCCTGCCGGTTGTGTGCCGGCGACAGCAGATGGCGTCTATGATTCTAGTCAGACCGTGGCTTTCTGGAATAACAGGGAACTCAATGTCTCGCCCACGATTCTTGCAAACCTACCAGAGGATCAAGCAGTTCTAGGTGAAAACTCCGGGGACAAATGGATTGAGATCGATTTGTCAGAACAAAAATTGACCGCCCACCAAGGCGACTCAATATTTCTGACTACCCTTATTTCCAGTGGTCTGACGAACAAGACTCCCGTAGGTGACTACCAGATCTGGTACAAGATTGCTTCGACCAAGATGGAAGGGGGCAACAAGCTCAATAGTAGTTACTACTATTTGCCAAATGTTCCCTTCACCATGTTCTTCAAGGGCGATTACGGTATTCACGGCACCTACTGGCACAACAATTTTGGCAATCCCATGTCCCATGGTTGTGTAAATACTCCGACCGATATGGCCAGACGTCTTTTCTACTGGGCAGATCCAAAATTACCAGAGGGTAAGATGTTAGTTCGCGCTACTCCCGACAACCCCGGCACCCGCGTGGTTATCCACGAGTAATCCTGTAGTATAATCTGTTGATGACGGATAAAAGGGTAAAATATGCATATGTGCACGAGGGTTGCGTCTATAACCAGTTAGATCGAACAGACCTGGAAACACACGCTCTGGCAAAAGCTCAATCCGCAGCTCAATTTTTAGACCGAATAAGACAAACAGATGGAATACGAATTGCAACAATTGACGAATCAAACAAATCCTGTTTTGACCCTGTCGAAATAGCCGAAGCTGACGTACTCATCGATAACGTTTCGGGTGCTGACTTAGAACAATGCGGGGCTGCGTGGGCATTTGGCAGAAACGCCTCAATCGTATTAGCTTGTGGAGGTTTTGAAGAAGTATGTACAGAAGGAGCCAGGGATGTATTTAGAAGAGTTGGTGTGGATAGCGATATAGAGCTTAGAGGTACGGTAAGATTATTCGATAAAGAAAATAAAAAATTATACCCTCCTCGATGATTAAACAACTGACACTCTTTGATACATTGACAGTTATCACTCGATGTTATAGACTGCCAATCGTAGATGATCATTTTATTAGTCGATCATCGGAGATATAGTTATTGAGTTATGGCATTTTCGCTGACCAAAACAGAAAACTTAGAAACCCGCGCTTATCCAGTCGTCGCCCTTCGTGAAGGAGTCGTCTTTCCCCATACCGAGGCCCACCTGACCTTTGGTAGGCCCAAGAGCAATTCTGCGATAGAAGCCGCCCTCAAAGTCGACAAACAGATTGTCTTTGTCGCCCAAAAGACTTCCACTTCCACTCCCGCCCCAGACGATCTGTATGAGATCGGTACCTTGTGCACCGTCGAGCAAGTCGCTCCCTACGGCAATGAGTTACTGGCCCTCGTCAAAGGAATCTCAAGGGTCAGAATAGAAAAGTACGAATCAGTCGATCCCTATTTCACAGCCACAGTCGAGACACTTCCCGAGACAGTGCACGAGAGTGACAAGTTGATTGCGATTGCCAGACAAGTCGTGTCTGAGTTCAAAAATGCTTTCAATCTGGGCAAATCGGTCGAGTTCCCTGTTTTCATGCGTCTCATGAGCGGAGTGGCAGCCACTGAGCTGGCTGACCAAGTGGCTAACTCCATGGAGATCAATACCGAAGCCAAACAGGTTTTGTTGGAAGAATTGTCGGTCGAAAAAAGATTAGAGGCCGTGCTGCAGCACTTAGTCCATGAGATCAAAGTCTTGGAGCTCGAAAAATCGATTTCCAAAAAGACCCACGCCAAATTCGAAAAAAACATGCGCGAGCAGGTCTTGCGAGAGCGCAAGCGCACCATCCAAGAGGAGTTGGAAAAAATGGGCGCCGATGGTTTTGACGGTGAAGAAGGGGATGACGATATCGGTATTTTGAAAAAAAAGATCAAAGCCGCGGGTATGCCACCGGATGTCAAGAAAAAAGCCGAAAAAGAGCTGAGTAGGCTTGCTCAAATGAGTTTCCAAAATCCCGAGTCCACATATGTGCGAAATTATCTGGATTGGTTAACCGATGTCCCTTGGTCAAAAGTCTCCAAAGGTAACGTTTCTCTAGGCAATGCCCAAAAGCATCTCGATCTCGACCATTATGGTCTAAAAAAAGCCAAGGAACGAATTCTCGAGTATCTAGCTGTTATGAAACTTAAGTCCAAGCAAGAAAACGGTGGCGACCCCTCATCGACTACCATTCTTTGTTTTGCCGGTCCTCCGGGCGTGGGCAAGACATCCATTGGCAAGTCTATTGCCAAGGCCTTGGGCCGCAAGTTTGTCCGTGTGTCACTAGGCGGCATCCGTGACGAAGCCGAAGTCCGCGGTCACCGAAGGACTTATGTGGGAGCCCTTCCCGGACGCATCATCCAAGGTATAAAAAATGCTGGGACCAAAAATCCAGTCTTCATGCTCGATGAAATCGACAAACTAGCCTCTGATTACCGCGGTGATCCTTCATCTGCACTTTTGGAAGCCCTAGATCCCGAGCAAAACAAAGAGTTTTCAGATCACTACCTGGAAGTTCCGTTTGATCTGTCCCAAGTCATGTTTATAACGACCGCCAATATGCTAGAAAACATTCCTCCAGCTCTCAGAGACCGCCTCGAGATCATCAATTTTGCTGGCTACACCGTAGACGAAAAAGTAAAAATTGGCAGTGAGTATCTCTGGCCCAAGCAATTGTCAGCCACCGGGTTGCCCAAAGATCTCAAGATTGAGGATGAGGCCCTAAAAGAGATCGCTACCCGCTACACGCGTGAGGCGGGAGTTCGCGACCTCGAGCGCCAGATTGCCAAGGTTTGTCGAAAAATCGCCAGGTCTCTGGCCGAGAAAAAACTAGCCCCCAAGTCTGTGACAGCCGAAGATGTCAAAAAGTTTTTGGGTGCCCACAGATACCCCGAGACTCTAGCCGAGAAAAAAGATCAGATTGGAGTCAGTACCGGTATGGCCTGGACCGAGGCCGGGGGTGACATCATGTTTATCGAAGTGGCGCTCATGCCAGGCAAAGGCGAGCTCAAGCTTACAGGCCAGTTGGGTGACGTTATGAAAGAGTCGGGCCAGGCGGCCATGTCCTTTATTAGGTCTCGCTGGAAGCAGCTGGGACTCAAAGAAGAGTTTTACAAAAAGATGGACATCCACGTCCACGTCCCCGAAGGCGCCACTCCCAAAGATGGTCCATCCGCAGGTCTGGCAATTGCTACTGCCATCGTGTCTGCCCTTACCAACACTCCCGTCCGGACCGACATTTCCATGACCGGAGAGATCACTCTTCGCGGTCGGGCTCTAGAGATTGGTGGGGTAAAAGAAAAAGTCATCGCCGCTCACAGATCAGGCATCAAAGAGATCATCTTGCCAAAAGAAAACAAAAAAGATGTTTTGGAGGATGTTCCAGCTGCAGTGAGGGATGATCTCAAGTTCCACTTTGCCGAAAATCTGGATGACGTTCTCCAAGTCGTCCTTCGCCCAAAGCCATCCGCCACTCCCCGCAAATTCCTCACCGCAACCGCATAGCTTCTGTCATCCTGAGCCTGCGCAGGATCCAGTATACTAACCTTATGAAAAACTTGGTGGCATTGGCACTGTTTACTCTCCTCATGCTCGCTCCCTACTACCATTTTGGTGATGAAAATCATATCGAGCAATTGCCCTTCTTGTATTCCCAGACAGATCCTACGTATTTAAAAAACGATTTCTTCGTTTCATATACCAAAGAGTTGGGACCCAGGTATTACTACGCCAAGCTGATTTCAACATTCACCAGATTTATTCCACCAAAGCAAACATATTTTATATTGACCTATCTATCTCACTTTTTTATATATCTAGTTTCTCTCTCCTTGATCAAATTATTTGTAAAAGACAAATACTTTCCCTACTTTATTATTTATGTCCTCGCCCGGTTTCAACACGACACCATAGGTGATGCCGCAGTTTTAAATGACAATTATTTGACCCCCCAGCTTCTTGCCATGCCCATAATATTGGGTGGTTTGTACGCCTCGATTCGCGGGAGTTATGTATATTCGTTTTTAGCTACTCTTATCGCATTACCCATTCAGCCATCACTGACTCTTTTGGCTTCAGTTCCTATTGCTGGCAATTTGATACTGAATCACAAGTTTCCCAAGAAATTTTTAGTCACGGGCCTGTTTTTTGTAATCCTTATATTCTCCACATACTTTCTGTTTATCAGAGGCAGAGAGGCGTCGGTTCTAAGTAGTGAATCTTACATTCATATTTTGGCCTACTTCCGCCACCCGCATCATTACGTTCCATCAAGCTTTGCTATCAGTAAATATTTGTTCTTTTTTGCGGAAACGGGCATTTTGATCGGATCATTCGTCTACTTACTAAAGAAAAAAAATAATCCCAAAGGTCTTTTGTCCATATTGACCATTTATATCCTTACAATACTCATGTTGCCAGCAGCCTACCTCTTTGTCGAGGTGCTCCCCATAAAACAGATAGTCGAACTTCAGATATTTCGAGTTATTTTTATCCACCGCTGGCTTTTTATCACGATGTCGCTCATCGCATTATTCCTGATTGTCTCAAAGAAAATCAATTCTAAGCTGATTACAGCTATTTGTTTTGTGTTCAGTCTGGGAGTACTGGTTCTCTGGCCTTCCCCGATTCGGCCCACCTGGCCATCACTTGCAATCAAATACGAACAAGATAGAGCTGGGCTTTACAGATTTTTAGAAAACCACACAAACAAGGATGCATTATTTTTGACGCCACCCGACTTTGGTAGTATGCGCATTATTCCCAAGAGAGCCATTGTTGTTGATTGGAAATCATTTCCTTTCAATCAGAGGCCTATGGCAATCTGGTACGAAAGGATCCAAAGCGTCTATGGACAGGGAGACTTGGACTCAAATTATCGCCAGATTACAGACGAGAAACTACTGTCTCTCAAAGACAAGTATGCATTTGATTATGCAGTTCTATATGTAAGCACCGATACCAATTTCGAAATCATATATACGGATGATATGTACAAAATAATAAGGATGTAGCACTGGAATCGGCTAATAAATTAGGTCATACTGACTACTAGCGGCCAAGATTAAGGAAAAATCTCGTGTTTCGTTAGCAGTTTTGACGACTGGGACAGTGCTGGCGGGTGGCTGGATTGTCACTCGGACGATTTAGTCACAGATGTAATGGACAGTAACTTTTTCAAAATTGCCAACAAGCAGGCCATCCGGCTGGCGAGCCTCGATGCACTTGAAGATAGTCTTTGTTACAGCCGTGAGTCCAACAATCACGGCTAACATTTATGCCAGGGAGCACAATTTAAGGATATATAGCAAAAGAAACCTCTCCAAATTCGAAATGTGTTATCAAAGCCAATTACGGCGCCCTCTCCAATGACTACAATTATTTCACTCCCGGTTGTAGGCATTATTAAAAAGCAATTGCCCCGCCTTTTTAAGACGACAGCAATTGACATGTACCTGGGCTTTATCCGCGACTTGAACCTGAATTAACTCCATTTTCTATCTCCTTTTTTATATTTTGTCCAAGTTGTTTTTGAGATCCCATATGGATATATTGTACAACTTTTATGGATAGCTCAAAGCTAATTCATCGCCTGAACTTTGAAGTCTTCCCAAACAAAGTGCAGGTTATCTATGGTTGTTTTAGTCTCGGGCAAGATTCTTGAAACGATAACATCGTTGCCAAATAGGTCGTTAATGACATCCCCTTCTTTGGTGAATATTTTTTCGGCAATCATTTCTTTGGCTTCAGCTGCGCCAATATAAACTGGTACATATTTTTTGCCACCGATATAGACTGGGTTAAAGCCATCAACTGGGATCATTTCTTTGACTTCGGTAGGATAGCGTTTATCCATTAGGTAAAATTGTTTGACTACGCCTTCGGGTGTAGTGATTTTAACTATCTCACCTGCTTTTGGTGCAGCTTGTACTTGTTGGGTTTTATCCATAGGGTTTTCACTGGCCATAGTCGAGCTAAATCGAGCAAATTCAATAAATATGAAGGTAAATACAACCATCATAACAGCGGGCGCAAACATGGAAACATAGTTCTTCTTGCCCGGAACAAATTGGCGCAATAGAAGTGAATTTCCAACAACGGAAATTGAACTCAGAGCCATAGCCAGCCCTGCGAGTTCCGGTTTGAGAACGAGTCCAGCAAATGCAAAGACACGGGCAGCCACGGGAATACCGATCACGTTATAAAACAGGGCAAAGAACATGTTTTGCTTTACTTTTTGCATGGTGGATTTGGAAAGGTCGATAGCGTGTACCACATCACGTAAGTCGTTCTTAATAATGACGATGCCTCCCGCTTCCATGGCCACATCAGTCCCTGAACCCATGGCAATGCCTAAATCAGCTTGAGCTAAAGCTGGCGCGTCATTAATACCATCTCCGACCATGGCTACCTTTTTTCCGGCATCCTGAAGCTTTTTCACTTCATTGGCTTTATCTTGTGGTAGGACTTCCGACAAGACATTGGTAATTCCAACTTGAGATGCAATGGCTTTAGCAGTTCGAGCGTTATCTCCCGTGATCATCCACACTTCAATACCAAGTTTTTGTAGCTTTTCTACTGCCTCTCGTGACGTTTCTTTGACTGTGTCGGCAACTCCAATGATGCCCAAGATTCCGTCTTTAGTAGCCAGAGTCATCACCGTTTTACCTTGTTCTTCGAGTCGATTAATCTTTCGATCATACTTACCTACTTCTAGGCCAAGGGTGTCGGTCATGAGCTTTCTGTTACCAAAGTAGTAAACGGTGTCACCAATTTGACCTTTAACGCCGTGACCCGGAATGGCACTAAAGTTTTCGACACTACTTAAGGACACATTTTCTTCCTGAGCATAACTATAAATGGCTTCAGCCAATGGATGCTCGGATTGCTTCTCTAAGCTAGCTGAGATTTGCAGCACTTCATCTTCAGTAAAGCTGCCAAAGTCTTCAATATCTGTTACCTCGGGTTTGCCTTTTGTAATGGTTCCGGTTTTATCAAAAATAATGGCATTTACTTTACAAGCCGATTCTAATGGTTCTCCACCTTTGACCAGTATTCCATGTTCAGCACCCTTGCCAGTTCCCACCATAATGGCCGTGGGTGTAGCCAAACCTAGAGCACAAGGACAGGCAATGACAATAACTGCTGTAAATGCCATTAAAGCAAAAGACAAAGTGGACCCAAGCAGGAAGTACCAGACACCAAAGGTAAGTAGAGCCACGATAATAACCGCTGGAACAAACCAAGATGAAATGCGGTCAGCAAAGGCTTGAATTGGCGCTTTTGAGCCTTGAGCGTCTTCGACTAATCGAATAATTTGTGACAAAGTGGTTTCTGAGCCTATACGAGTGGCTTTGAATTCAAAACTTCCGGTTTTATTAATAGTACCTCCAATGACATTGTCGCCGGAATTCTTCTCAACGGGTAGACTTTCACCAGTAATCATTGACTCATCTATGGCTGACATACCTTTGAGAATGACACCATCAACCGGAACTTTTTCTCCCGGACGAACGACAACAATGTCATCTTTCACGACCTGATCAACTGGAATATCAAGGGTACTGCCATTACGAACCACGCGCGCGGTCTTGGCCTGAAGCCCCATGAGTTTTTTAATTGCTTCAGACGTTCGACCTTTAGCTTTGGCTTCTAAAAACTTCCCTAATAGCACAAAGGTAATCAAGAATGCAGCAGTTTCAAAATACAGCTCAGGAATTTTGGCACCACCAAGTCCGATTAAAGAATCGTTTATGGCAAAGTATTTAATGAAATTGACGACACTGTAAAAGTAGGCTACAGAGGTGCCAATGGCGATTAAACTATCCATGTTAAAGGTACGCATACGAAGAGCCGACATCATGCCTTTATAGAATCCCGATCCGATGAAAAATTGCACCGGTGTTGCTAAAACAAAAGAGATAACTCCCACCCATGGAAGTAGCAGCTTTGCGCCGGGAATAAAGTTGAAGAAATCAAACAACATAAAGTAAATCATGGGTAGTGACAAGATAAAGCTAACTAGAAACCGTTTGTATTGGGACCTAATTTCGTTTTGTTGGCGAAGGGATTGTTCCTTTGTATCGGCTGTATCGGCAACCTCTGCTTTGTATCCGGCTTTTACAACGGCTTGCAATAAATCCTGGTTTGATGCCTGAGACGGATCAAATACGACTGCAGCTTTTTCTGCCGCAAAATTAACCCGGGCTTCGGTAACTCCTGAAACCTTTTTTAATTGACGTTCAATTATTTGAGCGCAAGAAGAGCAGTGCATACCGAATATTGCTAAATTAGCCCGACCTGTTTTTTCGCTTTTAACAGCGGCGGATACAACTTCAGAAGCTGTACTTATGGGTTGTTGTTCTGTATCAGTCGTTGTATTTCCAAAGCGCAATTTGCCTTTAATGCTAAATTGCCCATCGGCATCACGGCCAATTTTTCCATCAATTTCAACTTCCTGTGGAAATGATATTTGCGAAACATAAAGGGGGGTATTAGGAGCGAGTACTCCGTTAACTTGCCCATTTGCATGTCCGTTTGAGTGGACAGTGTCGCCCATAACTCTACCTTTATAGCCTGCAGTTTGAATTGCAGACAGAATTTTATCGCTAGTTACCTGTTGATTTCCGGCAACTAGAGTCCCAAGGCCTGATTTAAATTCCAAGTTCACATCCTTTACACCCGGAATTGAACTTAATTCGTCTTTGATTAACAGCTCGCAGGAAGCACAGTGCATACCATCTACTTGAAATTGAATTTTTTGGTTCATAGTGTCTCCTTTTGAGTCGCCTCATACGGCGTGCCGGTCAAACTTGCTTGAATTTGATCCAGGCTCAAATTTGAATTCGATTCGACCGTAGCCTTACTGGTTTTTAAATCAACGCTGACTGTTTGGACCCCATTTATGGCGCCAATTCGTTTTTCTGAAACTTTTTTGCAAGCAGTGCAAGTAAGACCTGATAATGTAAATAGTTGTGTATACATGAGTATTCCTTTCATTAAATAACCTTTATTTGACCCCTAGGTGCTCCCATAGCACACGTAATGCTGTAAGTACCTTTCTTGGTTGGGGTAAAGTCAAAAGCTGTAACTTTACCCTTAGTGAAGACTTCAATTTTGGACGTCAATCCAGGAAGAGCCACACTGCCCATGCAACCCTGGCCGTCTTCTTTGGCATCGATTTCAAAACGAACCGGCTCATTGACTTTAACGGTAAATTGAGTCGGCGAAATATCCCCCCGAACGGTGTAACTTGCTGTTATAACTTGAGCATTTGCAGAACTAACCTGAGATGTTTGTGACTGATTTATAGTGTTGGTCAAAGCTGGTTGAGTATTGAAGTTGGCGGGTATTGTCGTACTTTGGTTGCTAGTTCCTTCAACAACCGTAAATGAACCGGTATACATGCCCATGATGCAAGAGAAATTGATAGTTCCAGTCTGGGTTGGCGTAAATTCAATGATGTTTTCACCCTTTTGTAATCCTTGACGGATACCGAGTTTTTGGGAAATGATACTGGCTGCACAGGTGTATGAATCTTCGGAGGTGATGACCCAGCGAGTTGGCAGACCCTTTCGAATCGTAAACTTATTTGGTACATAGCCTCCAGAAACTTGTCTCATCCGCACAACTTGGACACCCTCTATGATTGATACATTAGTGTCTTTAGTACCTTCAGCACTGGCCTTACTAGTAAATGCTCCTAACACAGACACTGCTGGGTTTAACCCCAGTAAATTCAAACCGTTCGAAATGTTAAATATAGCCAAAAGTATGACCACTACACCTACTGTTTTGAAAAAGAGACGAGCGACAGAGCCCTTAATTGCCGAGGTTAAACCACCAACACCCAAAAGCCCTGGCGCTGTGCCGAGAGCAAAGACGCCCATGGTTAAGGCCCCGGCCAAGGCACTGCCCGAACTAATAGCGTAAAGTTGCATGGCTTGAGTAAAGCCACAGGGTAAAAAGAAAGTTAAGGCTCCCATGATGACGGCATTCTTATTGCTGTATTCAACTTCTGCTCGATTTTTAACACCAAAGAATCGGCTGATTCCGGTAGGAAGCGTAAAGGATATCTTTTTTAAGAATGGGAATATTTCTATGAGCTGGCTGCCCAAAAGCAACATCACGATGCCAACCGCGACAGTCATAATACCCAAGGCAGAAGAAGATAACTGGAATAATGTACCGGCATAGCCAATTACTCCACCTAAAATAAAATAGGAAACAACTCTCCCCAAATTAAAGTACAAATGTGGTGTAAATTTCTCCATACCTGTAGCGTTTGGATGTTTCTCGGCAAAGCGTGCTGCCGCTCCTAAAACCAAGCCACCGACTAATGCCATACAGGTAGAAATTCCAGCGGTAAGCCCTACAAGAAATACGGTGGGTAAACTGGAATAATTATTGGAGACATTGCTGACTAGGTTAAACAAACCCAAGCTTCGGGCAACCAAATACAAAACAATGGCTACAAAAAAAGCAATACCAAGTTCCTTGTAATCATATGGTTTTTTGGAGAAAAGTTCACGTTTTTCAACTCCAAGCATGTATCCTGCACGCTCCACTGCTCTTTGAACTGCTTGGTCATCAAGTACATTCTCGTAATGAATAAAGGCGTGGCCTTTGTGGTGATTAACTACCGCCTTGGTTACACCAGGAACTTTTTTGAGTTCGTCTTCAATTAAGATTTCGCAAGATCGGCAGTGCATGCCTTTGATAAGAATTTTGCAGTTTTGCATATAAAATAAAGATAACCACCCTAATGCTTGTGGTTACCACCTTTCATCATAAGAATATGGAGAAGCGGACAGGCAAGGATGAATCCATAGGTGAGGACCGATCCTACTGGCAGCTTAAAAACAAATAATGCCAAGCCTCCAGCAACTAGTCCCAAGAGGCAGATAATCAAAACAGGGTGAGCCTTGAGTATATTCATACTCATTACTGTAACGTCTGAGGAATTAAGATTTTATGAAGATGTTTAACGGGGAAAGTTCACCATAATGGTAGTAACCTTTTTAGGAGTACTTTCAATAGTAATTGTGCCCCTATGGGCTTCAATAATAGATTTACAAATAGCCAGTCCTAATCCTGATCCAAAAGTTGTCACTTTTTTGCCACCCCGGTAGAAGCGGTCAAAGACATGGGGTAAGTCGGCTTTTGAAATACCTGGTCCAGTGTTGGTAATTTCAATTAAGTCTGACGATTTGGTTCTTGATAAGGTCACAGAGATTCTGCCCTTTTCAGGTGTATATTTGACAGCATTCTCTAAAAGATTAAAAAATGCCCGAAATAGCTTTTGGCGTTTTCCGGCAATCTCAATATGCTGTTTGATTTCCTCAATTACATAGATCTGTTTCGCCTCTGCCATTTTCTTGGTGATATCGACAAGTTCTCCTAGCATTTCCGACAGGTCAACCCTTTCAGTGTTTAAAAGTGGCTTGTCTGATTCCGACCAGGCCAAATCCAAAACATCATTAACAGTTCCGGATAAATGATCTACATCAACCAACGTTTCGTTTAGTGTGTGCTGGTACTCTTTGGCGGTTCTGTCTTTTGAAAGTGTTACTTCAATTGAGTTTTTTAACGTTGATAAGGGTGTGCGTAGTTCATGAGCTACATCGCCAATAAATTGCCGTTCTCGAGTAAACGAATCTGAAAGTCTAGTGAGCAGTGAGTTAAACGACGTAGATAATTCTTCTAGTTCATCGCCTGTTTTGAATATATGAATCGGTTGAGATAAATTTGACAGCGAAATCTCTTTGAGCTTTAAAGACAGTTGGGTTACGGGTTGCAACGCTTTTTTTGAAATAATAAGGCCTCCGATAAGAGACAGTACGCTGGCTATACCAAAGATTAAGACAAGTTCTGAGGACAGCTTATTTAGCGAGTCAGTAATGACATCTGTCGGGTGACCGACTAAAACGAGGTTGTCTGTATTTTCATTTGTTGAAACCGGAAAGATTCCCACACGCATGTGAGTAGTTCCGATCGTTAGTTCAATAAATGAAGAATTGATTAGATTAGCCGATTTTTCAAAAACGTCTTTAAGTGTTTTTGTACTCGACTCAACTATTTGAGAAGAGCTTAGAATTTCCCCGTTTCTGTTGGCAATGACAATAAGCATTCCCGGCATTTCCGAAAACTCCCTACTTAGTTGTTCTTGGGGGAAAGAAGTATGCATGCCTACACTTTGTTGTGCAATTAGATCGACTATTTGCTCACCATGTTGAGTAATTTCTTGATCGGTTTGGGCTAGTAACGTTTGCTTAGTCACGACATAAAATATGCTAAATACTACTGCCGCGCTAACAAAGAAGGTTACAAAATACCACAGTGATAATCTGAATCGAACGCTTTTCAGGTTCATGATTTTTGCTCCGAAACTTTAAACCCTACACCATGGACTGTTTGAATTAATTTCACTTTGTCACCTCCGTCAATTTTTTTGCGCAAAGTGGTGACAAACACATCAACGACATTGCTCATACTGTCAAAGTTATAGTCCCAAACATGTTCGGTAATCATGGTTCGGGTCACGACTTCATTTGGGTGACTCATTAATAGTTCCAGAATGGCAAATTCTTTGGGAGTGAGAGAAAGGTCTTTTCCACTTCTGACTACGGTGTGTTTAATGGGGTCAAGTTCCAAGTCAGCAACTTTTAGTGTAGGAGATGCGCTGTTGTGCGTTCTCCTAATCAAGGCCTGCAAACGTGACTTTAATTCGATAAAAGAAAAAGGTTTGGACAAATAATCATCTGCGCCACTATCAAGTCCTTGAGATATGTTTTCAACAGTCCCCTTTGCAGTCAGCATCAATATGGGAGATTTATTCTTTTTGTTGCGCAAAGTTTTACATACCTGAATGCCGTCGACTTTTGGCAGCATGATATCTAAAATTATGCAGTCGTAGGTTTCCGATTCGGCCAAATACAGCCCTTCTTCACCATCAAAAGCTTGATCGACAGCAAATCCAGACTCCATCAGACCTTTTTTAAGAGAATCGGAAAGGCGCTTCTCGTCCTCAATAACTAGTATTCTCATAGGTATATTGTATAACTTTTGCGGTTTTTCGGCTTAAATCAGCAAATTTTCTTATACTCCACATCCACCATTTCGTTTTGGCGGCTCAGCCACTATTCCTTGGTCTATTAACCAACGCTTTGCTTGTTGAGAACCAGATGCCGATGAGAAGTCTTTAGACAACAGGGTTCTGGCATCAATCTGATCAAAGCTTTTACCTTCTTTGTTTTTGAAGTAAACGGCCAGATCATAGTAATTGCCGGGGAACCAGTAAGCATTAATATATTTGGAAGTATTGTACATATCCTCTTCTGAAGCACCATTTGCAGCCATTATCTCCAATATTCCCAACAGAGCCATTCCGTGATTACAATCAGGAAAAGCTGTCGAATTGTTACAGCAAGGCCTAAAAATGCTGGCAGCAACCTTTTCGACTAATTCTTCTTGAGCGGCAGTCAAAGGTATCAAGTTTCCTTTGGAGTAGTATTTCATAGCATCGCTTTTTCCAAGCGTCCAGCCACCGGTTGAAGCAAAGTTTTTTACTCCCTCAATGCCACCGTACTGAGTCATTTCCCCTTCAGTTAATAGCTTAGTTTTATTGGAAAGCCCCACTGCCCAAAAAAAGTTCAAAAGAAAATACGAATTTTCCTGATTGATAACAATGGTTTCATCCGAACCGTCAGTGAGGATTCGCTCAAGATCTTCATAGAACGGCTTTCCAGACTTAAGGTACGCATCTTTAAACTTTTGTAAATCAATCACACCTTGATCAACCATTTTAGGACCCAACTGGCCGTAAGAAACATTAAGGGAAATGCCCCTAGAAGGATTAATCTCCTCAAATATCGCTTGTGATTCTTGAGAAGAAGCTTGTGAACCTGTTACAACTGTGGCTTGTGTCAATTTATCTTTCCTAAACACCGCCTTTATATCGGTAGCCTTTTTAGTTAGGGCCGGGAGGATCTGAAATAAATTAAGACCCACACTTACAAACAAAAGCAACACAATTTTGTTTTTTAGAATTTTATTCTTCATGAGATTTTCCTTTGTATTTAAGTAACTTGTAGAAAATAAAAATAACTATGGCGAAAACTACTAAATCCACAATTGGGTTTTTAAAGTACTTGGCAATTTCAAAGACAACCAAACGAATTGTTTGACTGTATCCTTCCATCTGATCCATTTGAATTTTTCCTTGATAGTTAAAATAGGCAATCAAAATTCCAGTCAAGAAGAAGATTCCTGCTGCCAACCACTTGAAAACGTCGTAAATCTTTTTGCGGTTTTTGCCGAACTTGTGTGATGCCTTGTCGTAAAAAAGAGACAGGACAAAGAGCGGCATCACGATACCTAAAACATAGGCGAATGAAACAATGGCTGCTTGTAATAGTGTGGGTGATAGTGACGTTAAAGTCACAGCGGCAAACAATACAGGAGCACAACATGCTGAAGTCAGTCCGGACATTAGCCCTAACCCAAAGACACTTGCGGTATTAACCCTGGGATTTGCTTCCCCACCCACATGGAAGATTTGGGGAAGGTGAAATATAGGCTTGATGGTCGAAATACCCATGAGTACCATTACTAAGGCGCCCAGGTAATAAATCTGAGTATGGTACGCATCAAGTAAATAAATGGCTGAGCGAATGCCTAAAGAAATGGGTACTAAAATAAAAGCCAAACCTAAGGCAAAAATCAGAGTGTAGTACATAACTCGTTTATGGTTTTTAAAGATTGATCCCAGGTAAGATGGAAATAGAAACGTGATGCAACAGGGTGCAAATAGTGCCATAACCCCTGCTAAAAATGAGGCTGTGAGAGAGATGCCGAATAAAAAGCCTGTGTCCATTAGTTTACCCTCGCTTGAATTGAAAACGATAATTTAGAATTTTGCGGATCATTGGTAGTTACATAGACTTCACGGGTGACAAGTCCGTTAACTGGCATTGTGGCTGGTCGGTAAGTCAGGCGTACGGTGGCTGAATCGCCCGGGGCAATTTCGGTCACAAAACCGCTTTGCTTGTGCATGCCGAATTCTTTACTGGTTTCGCCTTTATAAATTATTTGTCCGGCGGTGCAACCACAGCTGGTATTGACGTTTAATATTTGTAGAGGCTTAGTGCCACCATTGGTGAGAGTAAAGTCTTGCACCTTAACATCTGAAAGCTTAAGGTCACCGACATCAAAAAATCGCTCAGAGACTTGGGCTATCGGACGGTCAGAGTCTGTTGCTGAGTAAGCTGCATTTGTAGGAGTGGGTTTTTGATTACCGCTAAACAGAAAAGCCGCTCCTACCACCATGATTATCAGAATAAATATATAAATAAGAACAGTTTTGGTTGACATATTAATTCAAATACCTAAAGCTTTTGACTATTTCTTGAACGTAATAGGCACTATTGTCTCCTTTTAAGCCTAAGCTGCACTCAACAACATAATTGCGAATTAACAAATCGGATCCGTCTTTAATTTCTTGGCGAACTAGTCTAGTTAATCGAAGAGCCTCGTTACAGTTATTATCTTTCTCAATAAGTGACATGACTATGTTTAAGCCACTTTGTGCGTGTTCTAGTTTCTCTATAACCTTTTTGGTACTCGCATTTTTCAATCTCATGAGCTAATGCTACAAAGGCAGGTATTAAGATTTTATGAAGGGGACCTTGCTTTAAACTAGGAGGAAGAGAACAAAAACAGCAACCTATTAAGTCGGGTGCGTGTACATATCTTTCAGAAATCAAGTCTTAATTTTGCTAAAGTAGTTGTAAACTACCGCAAAAATGTATCCTATAAGCCATGCGCTAGCAACAGATGTTACTAGACCAAGAACAAAAGAACCTGGGGAAAGGCTCCATTGTGAACTTAATTGCAACCCATGGAACCATGATTGTGCAATGGACATGGACAAATCTGGAAAAAAGGTAAGGGCAAGCCTACATACTACATAAAATATGCCAACTGTTACTGCAGCGGCATTAGCTGTAGCGTTTGGTAAATGTTTCACTAATACTCACCTCCCTTGCTAAAATACTGATATGAGCCTTGGATCATCTGCTTCACACACCAACGAGCATACATATTTCCAAATAGTTTTCCAAGCCAAGTGTGTTTCTGAGGCATTTTGTAATCGATAAAGACCCGCAAACGGGATTCATTCCCTTGCGGTGTAATTTCAATGCCCATCTGATACCGACCAATAACTATCAGCTTTGGATTGCCAACTGTTTGCCAGGTCTTGGCAAGAGACGGTTCATAGCGAGTGACTACTTCATCAAGAGATAACCTTATCCCAAAGGCAGTTCCCGACATACGAATATGCGATCCCACCTTTTGGCCGTTATCCTGGTCTACCCAGGTCTCCATTTTTCCCCCCCCATCATCAATGAAGTCTTAGCCATATGCGAGGAAAAAAGTTTATGATTATCTACAAAAGCAAATAATTGTTGTGGAGAAGTTGGTATTAGTCGGTTGTCTTCGTAAAACATACTTAAGTTAAACCGTTACAAGATCCTGCTCTGCCCGGTTTAATAACACTGCATTCGTAGCTACTATGATTGATGAAATACTCATCAGAAGAGCTGCGAATTCAGGTCGAAGCTCAATTCCATATTTGGGGTATAGCACTCCAGCAGCAACTGGAATAGCTAATAAGTTATAAATTGACGCCCAAAAAAGATTTTGCTTCATTTTTACAACTGTTGCTTTTGATAATCTGATGGCACGTAAAATGTCGGCCGGGTCTGAACGCATTAGTACGACTTTGGCCGTTTCTATAGCCACATCAGTTCCAGCTCCAATTGCTATGCCTATATCAGCTTGGGCTAACGCCGGGGCATCATTTACACCATCGCCAACCATGGCTACAAACTTGCCCTCCTGTTGAAGCTTTTTAACATATGAAGCTTTATCTTCTGGTAAAACTTCAGAAAATATTCTATCGATATCTAACTGCTTCCCGATCGCCTCAGCAGTCTTTTTGTTATCACCAGTAATCATAGCTACTTCGAGTCCTAGTTCCTTCATACGAGAGATTGCTACCTTGGCATTTTCTTTTATTGGGTCGGTGGCCGCAGCAACTCCTGCAACTTTTTTGTCCACAGCGAGTATCATGATTGTCTTTCCCTCAGAAAGAAGTTTATCAATATCCTGTTGTAGCGGAGAAATATCAACGCCTGAATCATTCATTAGTTTTAATGTGCCAACGAGGATATGTTTACCGTCTACAAGTGCCTCCACGCCGTGGCCAGCTAAATTGTTAAATTTTTCAACTTTAGTGGAGATTGTTAACTCTCTAGTCTTTGCCTCTTCTAAAATGGCCAGGCTCAATGGGTGAGATGACTTTACTTCAGCTGCAGCATCAAGCTCAATTATTTGGTTCTCGTTAAATCCTTTAGCGGCTATAATGTCGGTTATCTTTGGTTTGCCTTCCGTAAGAGTCCCGGTTTTATCAAGGACAATAGCCTGTATTTTTGAAACCTGTTCAAGTGTCGGCGCATCCTTAATCAAAATATTATGCTTGGCCCCAAGACCAGTCCCCACGGCAACCGCAGTAGGCGTAGCCAACCCAAGAGCATCAGGACAGGCGATAACCACGGTAGAAATGGCAAAGGTCAGTGCCACCATAAGCGGCTGACCCAATACAAAAAACCATATTACAAACGTCAATAGACCCCCACCCACCGCAACAATAACTAAATACTTGGCAAATCTATCGGCAATCTTTTGTCCAGGAGCTTTAGAATTTTGGGCCGTTTCTACCATTTTGACAATTTGTGCGAGCGCCGTATCCTCACCAACCTTTGTAGCCTTAAACTTTACCGATCCGGAGGTATTGATTGACCCACCAATTACCCTATCTCCAACGCTTTTAGAAACAGGCAGTGATTCTCCGGTCACCAACGATTCATCAATGGCTGTTTCACCCTCAATAATCTCTCCGTCAACAGGAACCTTGTCTCCAGGCTTTAAAATGAGAATATAGTCAAGTTTTACGTCTGAGGTCGAAATTAAAGTCTCTTTATGATCTTTCCAAAGCCTGGCTTGAGGTGGGACAAGATCAAAAAGGGCTTGAAGTGCATCTGTCGTTCCACGTCTAGATTTCATTTCCATCCAGTGTCCAAAAAGTACAAAAGTGGTAAGCATGGCTGCTGCTTCATAAAACGACTCCTCACTCCCAAGGAGTGTTAAAACAACACTAAATACGTAGGCTGCAGTAATGCCAACGGCGATTAACACCGCCATATTGAGCGTTTTCGCTTGCAGAGCTTTGTATGTGGAGAAGAGAAATATCCATCCCGAGTAAAAATACACAGGGGTAGTTAAAAGAAACATGATCCAATTAGCCGGAATGGGAGTAGGGAGGCTTAGTCCTAGGATGTTAGTCCCCAGCGGGGAATAGGCAATAATTGGCAGTGTCAGTATAAGTGCCACAAAAAACTTATTACGGATGTCTTCCTCCATCAGTTTTGCCATTTCTCGCCCCGCCAAGCCTCCATGCTCCATGCCCATTGCCATGGTCATACTCATTTTGAATTTTTCCCAAAATGACATTTGAGCTACAGGCTTCATCACATGGTCTTTATGATCCATGGCAGCATGATCCGTCGGATTTCCTGTAGCACCTTTTACTGGGACTAATGTCATTCCACACTTAGGGCAGGTTCCAGGAGCGTCTTTTACCACGTCCGGATGCATTGGACAGGTGTATCTTGAAGCCAATTTCAAATGGGTGTGTTGTGCATGATTCATATAAATTTAGTTTACTCCTCTTTTCTTTCATCTCTGGGAATCCAGTGTTCAGGATGAGCGTCAAATATTTCTTTGTCTTGGGTAGTGCAAAAATAATAATTTTTCCCCAAATAGGTTGAAACCGCTTTCATTTCATTCTTGGGTTTTTTCATCCCACAGACGATATCTTGGACAATTTCATCTTGCATATTAATCCCTCCGCTTAATGATACTAATTCTTCATTAAGATTTTATGAAAAACGTAACCAATGCTGAACCTACTACAATCAATAGTAGCAATATCATGTTGGAAAGGAAAGATTGTCACTGACTTCGAAGAGCTTTTCCGTGTTTTAGCGGCTCTGGAGTACTCACTAAGCGACTTAACGAAGGAACAAATCCAGGGACTACTTTCTTATACATACCGTATTCGTTTCCGAATCTCTCTTGTAACTCTTTCTCTTCAGCTCTGGCGAGTCCTACATATCGAAAAACGAGGATTGGAGCCATGGCTAAAGTAATCAAAGTTGGCCACTGAAGGAGAAAACCAAAAATAATCAGCACAAAGGCTAGGTACTGAGGGTGTCTTATATATCTGTAGACACCTTTAACCGCGAGTTTCTGTTTCTTTTGCGACTCGTAGAGGACTTCCCATGCCTTACCTAGAAGCATAAGCCCGCCGATAATTAAAGTATAGCTTATAATATGAAGGAGGCTGAAATGTGGGTCACTTTTTATACCTAAAAGCGTATTGAGCAAGTGACCATTGTTATGAGTAAAATCTAGCCCTAAACGATTACCAAAGAAAGAAGTCAGCAGGTAAATAGTTAACGGAAATCCATACATCTCTGCAAAGAGTGCGACAATAAACGCTCCAAAGATTTTATAAGTTTTCCAATCAGTTTTCGTTCTTGGTTTAAATGCGCTTTTTATGAAATAGAGGAAAAGCACAATATTAAACAGTACTAGAAACCAGTTACCGTAATCATTCATATACGTGTAGTGTAACAGGGGATAGGTTAAGAAATTATGAGTTTCATCCTAGGTAAATATTAAAAATCACCCTCGTGGTTTTGAGGGTGATTTTCATTGAAGTGCTACTCGTGAGTATTATGTTGTAGGACTTCTGCAGCGACTTTGACAGCAGGTCATATGGTTTCCTCCTTTCATTAAGTTTCCTTACTCACCGTGTCATTTAAATGGCTACATTCCTGTATATCATTTCCATGATGTTGTTTCATCATCGTATTTATTTGTTGTTTCGTATCCAATGAAAGACTGTTCATATGATCAGCAGGACTTTTCGAGTCGTGCATCTGCGTCATATGTACCGAAGCTTCTTGTGCACTCACGGACTGCGTTTTAAGACTTACAGTTAATATTGCCACTGCAAAGAGGACTATTGCCATAATGCTGCCACTTTTTATTATTTGTTTGAGATTCATTTTTATTCTTTCTTCTTCAGTTTTAACAACTAACTTAAGTATACTTTTAGACCTATTAAGTCTTTGTGAGTAAAAGATGAACTTTTATTAATGTTTATGTTTTTCATCCTTTATCATCCAAATATGTAGCAGTGGGCAAGCAAGAACTAAACCAAGTAACACAATACTTTCCAGGGACACTTTAAAGATAACACCTGCAATTAATGCTATTGCCAGTAATGCAACCCACATTAATAGATTATTTCTGCTGCTTAAATGAACTTTTAACTGCTCCATATAATTTGCCTGGTTCATAAGATTTTTCTTTATAAAACTACTTTACTAATCATGGGCTTTAGAAATGATGAAGGAGACGTTAAGATATATTAATCTTTGGCAAAGATACCGCTACGAAAGTGCCTTTACCCACTTTACTCGTAATATCAATAGTACCCTGATGGGCTTTTACGACTGCTTGAACTATAGCCAGTCCTAAACCAGAACCAAAAATTTTATCAGTTCTGGAGCCTCGGTAGAAACGCTCAAATACGTATGGAAGATCTTCCTTGTGTATTCCCAAGCCATTATCCTTAACCTGAAATACTGCTAGGTTATTTTTAGTACGAAGGTCAATAGTAATACTGGCGTTATTTGGAGAAAACTTCACTGCATTATCGACAATATTCAAAAACGCTCGAAACAATTTATCTTTACGACCGGAAATTATCACATCCTTATCGATTGAACCATTAATAATCAGATTTTTATCGAATGCTAATTTAGTGGCAACTTCTTTTACTTCTGTCACCACCTCAGATATATTAATCGTGGTCGCTCCTTTTTGGGCATCCTCAGTGTTGGACCAAGCTAAATCCAGAATGTTTTTTATAGTAGTTGAGATCCTGTTGGAGTCAGACAGGGCTTCCTCAATTGCAATTTTATAGTCTTCTTTTGATCGATCCTTTGAGAGTGTTAACTCAAGCGATGCCCGCTGAACGGATAACGGAGTTTTAAGTTCATGAGCCACATCTCCAATGAATTGACCTTCTCGCCTAAATGCTTCATCAAGGCGACTCAGTAGTTGATTAAATGCATGTGCCATCTCACCAATTTCGTCGTCTCGATTTATCTCGGTAATCTTCTCATTAAGGTTTTTGCTGGTTATTGTTTGTATTTTTGACGACAAATAGGTTAACCCGTCAGTCAATTTTCGAATAATAAAAAGACCCTGCAATGCCAGAACAAATACCAACAAAAAGTAGACAATATCCCCATTGGGTAGTCGTAATATATGAATACCTATATAAAAAAATGCAGTAATCGTTAATAATGAAGTTGCATACCAAAGAATAAGTCTATTTCGAAAAGTGTTAAATCGTTTCATGTGTAGTTAGGCAGACTCGCTAATCTTGTAACCTACTCCATGAACAGTATGGATGAGAGAACTACTTTTTTTCTTATCAATCTTTCGCCTAAGAGCTGAAACAAATACATCTACCACATTGCTCATACTGTCGAAGTTGTAGTCCCAGACCTGTTCGGTAATCATGGTTCTGGTAATCACCTCGTCTTTATGCCGAAGAAGTAACTCCAAAACTGAAAATTCCTTTTGGGTTAAATTGATTGGTTTTCCACCCTTAGAGACCTTATGTTTCAAAGGGTCTACTTCAAGATCGGCAACCTTTAGTACGATTGAAGTGTCTGACTTGCTGCGCCTGATTAATGCGTGCACTCGAGAATGTAACTCAATATAAGCAAACGGTTTTGCAAGGTAGTCATCAGCTCCGCTATCCAGACCAGCCACTCTATCTTCTACCGTAGTTTTTGCTGTAAGCATTAGAACTGGAGTTTTTATGCGTTTTGCTCGAAGCTCTTTACAAATAGTTAATCCATCAATTTTGGGAAGCATGATATCAAGGATAATAAGATCGTAGTTCTCCGACTCTGCAAGGTATTGTCCCTCCTCCCCGTCATAAGCAGCATCTACTGCAAACCCATCCTCAGCAAACCCCTTTTTAATTACATTGGAAATTCGTCGATCATCCTCAATGGCCAGTATTCTCATGACCACATGGTATACCTTGAGAGATGAAGATATTATTAAGAAATCGTTTGGGGTTGATTAAGAGGATACCATCGAAACACAAAACCAATTAAGATAATTCCAAGAATTCAGACGAGAAAAACTCTTAATTTTCTTTATAAATTATCTTTCTGAACCTTTAAAATCAGATAGCGTGGTAACCCTCTTGAGAGTTCTGGTATAAATCACAACTTTGGCGTCCTTCATGAGTTTTGTAGATAATTGTTCTGAAAGCTGGGTGTGTTTTTCTTGCGTTAGACGTTCTCGAATAAACTCTTTAGCATCTTCAAACGCAAGTTGTTTTGGCTCAGAACGGCCAAGCACTTCGACGATATAAATATACCCATTGGCTTCAAATGGTGGCCCAATTTGTCCTTTGGGAATAACCTGCACTTGTTCGTGATATTGATGTTTTACGATTTCACCGACCACATTCATTTCTTCTTCAACCCACTCAGATACTTCACCACCTTTATCCTTTGTTTGCTCATCTTCAGAATACTGCTTAGCTACACTGGCAAAATCTTCACCTTTCTTAAGAGGTCCCGGCACAAGTTTTTTATACGCCTCATTTGCCTTTTCGAATGCTTTTTTGTGCTCGTCGTCTGTTTGGCTGTCAGAACTCCCAGCCCGAATAACAATTTGGCGAACTTTAGATTTGGCCGGCATAACCAGCTCGGCTTTATTCCGATTGTAATAATCTTGCAAGTCCTTATCTTCGATTTTAATCTTTTCATCAACTTCTTCCTGTTCCAGCATTTGGGCCAAGACTTTCAGTCGCATTTCATCTTTCCGCTCTTTCGTCTCGGTTTGCGACACCTGACTTAAACTGTCTTCATAGAGAAGCAGGCGCTCAATGATTTTTTCAACCAGCGCCTGCTTACCCTCGGTGCCAGAATACGAAGTCAAGAAAGAAAGTGGCAGTTCCTGATATTCCTCCCAGAATTCACCTAGGGTAAACCTTTTACCGTTGACGGTAAAAAGCGTCCTGTCGGCATTGTCGGTATAGTATTTTTTTTCTGTTTCCGCCAACACTGCCGTTTGGACACTGGATTTGACTTCTTCAAAACTCTGCTGCCTATCCGGTTGCTTGGAGATTAGCTTAACAATAGAGAAAGCATCTTTGTCAGTTATGACATCGCTTATCTGTTCTGGATCTAACCGAAAAATGGCTTCTTCATAAGCAACATCCTGCTCTCCCTTGGTTTTGGTTTCCCCGGTCTGGGGAAGCGTTGAACTGCTTATTTCCTCATAGACCTGACCAAAATCACTTCCCGAGCGGATTTTAGAAAGAGCTTGCTCGGCTTTTTCTTTAGCCTTTTTTTCGTCTGTGCCTTTTGGAATCCGGATCTCATGAACCACTACCTGAGCTTTGACGAAATATTTATCCTTGTTGGCGTCATAGTAATTTCGTAGTTCCCAATCGGCTGGCACAGGAACAGCAAGTGTAGCTACGTCTTTGGTAATTGAAGCTCTGTTTTTGAGTCCAGTAATATAATTTTGAACAAACTGGTCTTCCTTCTCACTCTGAAGTTTAGTTTTTATTTCTTCACGGACATCAGTCAGGGTTTTATCGCCAAAATCTTTCTTGTTAGCCTCATAGTATGCACCTATATCGCCTTCGGTCACCCCAAGTTGGCCTTTGTGCATTTGGGCATGTAATTCATCAAGATTTATTTCCTCTGTAATATGCTTCATCACGTGGGAAAATTCCTTGTCCTGGTCGGGTTTCCGGTTGGCTTGCCAGCGTTTGACGATCTCATCGGTAATCATCTCCTGAACAATGAGTCCGTATCCTTGTGGACTCTTTAATTGTTTTCGATATTCCTCATCCTCAACAAGAGAAGCTAAGTGTTTCTCAACATCTTCGATGGTTATTCTGCCGCCGTCATAGGCAGCCACGACATTCGGTGCTGGTGGCCAGGGGGCAAAAATGTCCTCTCGGAATCTGAACACAAGAAATGCTGCGACTACTATTACACCCAAAATAATCTTCTTTTTTCGTGACAAATGAATGGTTGGTAGAGGAAAGCGGGACGGTTTGCTCTTCTCTGGCTGGTCTTCGCCCTCCATGGCATCAGGTGGCTGTACAGGATGAATTTCTTCTCGGAGAGTAACTGCTTCCGGCGGTTCAGTGACTTCTTTTTCTACAACCTTTTTCCTCGTTGGTGAAGGCTCCGGCTTTTTGGGAGCGGGTTTTTGTTTTTGGCTACCACCAGAAAAACCCAAAGATTGGCGTATATCGGTAAATATCTGGCCCCAGCCTTCGCTGGATTTGCCTTTATCGACCGTTTTCTGTTTGTGGTGGGAAGACATTGACTTTTGTTTCATTTCCTTCAAGTAACTTTAGATTAACCCGTTCTCCTGGTTTGACGATATAAGCAATGACTCTGGGAAATATCTTTTCCATGCGCTCCAAATACAATCGGAAGCGAGTTACTTGTTCTCCATAAATACTACTGTTTGTTTTATATTCCGCTAAAATGCCAGTAAAAGCTACCGCCGACCCGCTGGCTTCGTTAATCTGCGCCTGAGCCGAGCTGCTAGCCTCAGTAATCAGTTTTTGTGCTTGTCCACGCGCTTCGGGAATGATGCTATTTTTGTACCCTTCTGCTTCATTCATTGTTTTACTCTTGTCTTCTCTGGCACTTGAGACATCACGAAAGGCATCAGCCACTTCATCTGGTGGATAGGCTTTTTGAAAGTTGACACTAACAACGGCCAGCCCGCTGTTATATGAGTCCAACAATGTTTGTGTTTCTTTCTGTAGGCGATTTAGGACGCTCTGGCGCTCTGAAGTAAGAATATTATCAACTGCTGTTTCGGCACTGATTTTGGTTACCGCAGCCCGTACCGCGTCGCGGACTGTCTGATAGGCAGCATAATCGATGTTGAATAAGTAATCAGCGGGGTCTCGTACTTGGTATTGGACGATGACTTCGTAGTCAATAATATTGGTATCTCCACTTAGAACTTGGAGTTTCCCTGGTTGTTCCACATGTTTCGGGTGTTCTGGTTCGGGACTCGAAAGACCGACACTCTCCCGCCTCACTTCAGAAACATTAACAATTGTTTCGCGATCAACGGGCCAAGGTAGGCGATAATGAAGTCCTTCTGATACTTTTGGGCTCACGACTTTCCCAAAACGAGTAACTACTGCCGCTTCTCCTGATTTGACGATGTAAATACCCGATAGAAAATAAATGACTATTACGATTTTGACAATATTTCCTGAAACATAACGGGCATTGACGTGTTTAAAAGCAAGGCGAATATCCGTCATAGAAGATGATCCGTCAGCCGAACGGATTTTTTTCGTAGCAATTTGAACTAATCGTATAAATAAGCCAACGACTACAAGTACACGTTTAGTAACCTGCGCCAATAATTTTTTTATGTTGTTTGTTTGTTCCATATAAAGATACCGACACTTATTTTGCTTATCTTTACTCCTATGTTCAGTGCTTTAACTAAATCCGCTGTTTATGGATTGAGATACTTCAGCAATTCTGAATCAGAGGGAAGAATAAGCGTTGTGCCATTATTTATGACCTTGTCGTACGACTCAAGCGTACGCAAAAACTGGTAGAATGCTGGGTCACGACCAAAGGACTGAGCATAAATGCGGATTGCCTGTGCTTCTCCCTCTCCTTTAATTCGGTTTGATTCTTCCTGAGCTTTAGATAAAAGGGTGGTTTTTTCAGCATCCGCCTCAGCTCGAATCTTGGTCGCTTCCTCAGTTCCTTCGGACCTGAGTTGTCTGGCGATTTGCTGGCGTTCGGCTCGCATCCGCTGGAATACACTTTGCCTGTTTGCTTCAGGAAAGTTAAGCTGCTTGAGTCTGACATCGGCCACCTTAAAACCGTAAGCTCTGGTGCGTTCATCAGTCTGTTTGGTAAGTCCGGAGAGCATCTCGTCAAGTTTCATCTGACTTTGATCAGTGGTGACTAAGTTGGTCAGTTCATACTGTGATAGTGCCACACCAAGCTCAGAAGTAAGAATATCTGAGAGTCGAGACGATGCTCCTTGGGCGTCTCTGACACTTTTGAAAAATTGCACCGGATCGTCTATCTGCCAAGTAGCATACGCTTCAACTAAGACATTTTTCTTGTCTTTGGTCAGAAATTCTGTTTGAGCGACATTCTGAACTTGTACTCGTTTATCCAGACGAATCAGATTTTGTAATGGATCGGGAAGTTTGGCATACAACCCAGGTTCTTTGATCGCTCGAATTGGACTGCCAAACTGAGAAACAATAGCGTATTGGGTGCTGTCGACTTGAAATGCAACCAGTGTGGATATGATAAGCAAAAGTCCAACTATAATGCCTACCATAAATTTAGGCTGGCGCAGTGTGGACCAGTTAACTCTGCTTTTTGCTTGATCTATAAATTGAGATTGCCGTGTTTTCATAAATTCGCCTCCTTTTAGGGTTGAGCAGTTTTTCCATTAGTAATCCACAAATCAGTGGAGTTTGTTTCCACTCGTGGGTCGAGAATGTATTTTCTAATGTTTGGTAATACTTTCTCCAATGATTCTAGATACAGTCGTGTCCGGGTAACTTGCGGGGCAGTTTGGTAAGCTGCAAGTTTTTTACTGAACCGCTCGGCTTCGCCGGTTGCCAAAGCAATCTTACTTGTTTTCTCTGCAGTTGCTGTGGTTACTTGTTTGCTCGCTTCCCCTCGAGCCACTGCTACAGTTTCATTTTTATATGCCAAAGCTTCATTCATATACGTATTTTTGTCTTCTCGAGCGCTTGATACATCCAAAAATGCGTCAGCTACTTCGCTGGGTGGAGTGACGGAAAGCAGCTGGATATTGGCGACTTTTATGCCAGTGTTATGTTCCTCAAGTAAGCTTTGCGTTTTCATTGAAGTCTCAGCAAGAATTGCACTTCTACTTGCGGTCAGAAGATCGTCAACTCCTTTTTGCGCCACAACTGCTCTAAAAGCAGTTTCTGTTTCTTTGGCAAGCAAGTTTTCTGGACTTTGAGTACTGAAAAGATAATCCGCAGGATTGGTGATCGTATATTGGACGGTCAATTTTGTATTAATGAGATTGGTATCTCCGGTGAGCACTAATGTGGCTTCGGTTTCTACTTGACGAACTTGGTCTGTATTCACTCTTGATATGGAGTCAATAAGGGGTACACGTATATGAAGTCCAGAACCAAAGGTGCCAGCTACTTTTCCAAATCGCTGTATCACCGCTTGCTCACCGGCTTGTACGGTATAAACGCCTGATAGCAAAATGAATACTGCTGCGATCCCACCTAGATAACCCAGTATTCGTTTATTGTGAAAAAGGGCCAGATGATGATGTCCTTCAAGGTGCAAGGGCAGCGATTGATTTGTTTTGAGGGCATGAATCGCCGATTCAGCAATTTCCCAACCAGAGGTGACGATGAGCATGATCACGAAAATCGCTGCTAGCTTATCAATGGCTGGAAATCCCACGGCCGCCGCAATTAATCCGACGACGACAAGGACTGAAGCGTAGAGATCCATACGTGAGTGGTAGCCACTGGCAATAAGACTGAGAGAATTAGTAGCACGACCGACAAATTCTTTATACCGGGCGGTAAAGTAGGTTATAACAATAGTCAGAAATGCACCAATGGTAACTGGCCAGATATTTCGAAGATCTGGTGCTTCGGCAGCACCTGTCACTTCTCTAAAAATCTCAAGAGCTGAGAAAAACATCAGCCCTGAAACGATTAATGCCACGACATTTTCAATCGTTCCGGCTTGTAGTCGCCGTTTGGCTTCCCAAGCTGCTGATAAAAGCCCTATAAGTACAAAGACCGAAACAAACACATCACCGACTGAGTGCCAGGCACTGGCTTTGAGGGACAAACTGCCCGATGAGGAAGAAAGAAAAAATTTAAGAAGAACAAGTACGATATTAGCGACAATGGTAACAACAATAGTTTTTTCTTTTCTATTCATAGCCAATTAGTTTAGTTCTTTGGGCAATATTAACAATAATGATATTACTACAAATTGTAGTAAATTGTTGAGATAAATGCAACAGTTTATCTTATTAACTTATCTTCAAAGTCATGAAGTAAAAAAAGGCTGACATCATCTCGAGAAAATTCGCCCTCCTGAAATGGTTGTTCGATTTTTGTTATCAATCTAACAATGTATAAAAACATGTATGAGATAAATCCGAACAGTACGAATGATTCCGGAGATCCTTCAGATTTAATAAACAACAAAAGGAATATTATTAAACATACAATTGACTGCCCAAGAATAAATGCTGATGGTATAAATTGTGTTCGTTGAATGTGTAAAACACGTAGCACCGATCGTCTGATATTTCCCTGCTCAGTCTTTAATCTGACAAGATAGTTTGGAGGCATACCAAGCTGTTCCATTTCATAAAAATGTTGAGATAATTCGTCAATGGATTGTAAACACGGCTTCAAATTTATATGGTTTTGCTCATGGCTAATACCAAGGAAAAAGTTACTGATCACTTTTTTGAGAGTTTCTTTTAACCGCAAAATCTTAAACGTAGTTTTACCTTTTTTAAACAACTGCCCTTCTTCAAAAATATTTTCCAAAGATGCTCGAAGCTCTGAAGGTATCTTTTCTGCTTCTTTGTAATCAGTGATTAATCCTGACAAAAGAAAACCACATATAAACGTAGCTCCAGCTATAGCGCTTCCTGTAAGGGTATTAATTTCCAAAAACTCCCATTTAAAAAAATGTACTAAATACTTTATCAGTATCAACAGGATTACCCAGCCGATAGTTGTAATAGCAATATTAAAATGCTTGATACGATGGTGATTTAAAATAGTTTTAATCATAGTCTTACCAAAATTTAAAGCCTTTAAGGATTCTCTCGTAGACCCGATATGGTTTAGGGCCGACTAGACCCTTACCGTTGATAAAAACCAGAGGGGTGCCATAAATATTTGTTTTTTCAAGTTGTATCCGTCTTTCAATAACCGCGCTTTGCGTCTCAGAAGATTGACTGCAGGTATTTATAGCTGCAACATCATACCCAACGTCTTCGAGAATCTCATCGACAAATTCCTTCTTAGCTATGTCTTCCTTGCTATTTTCGAACAATTTATCATTGAATTGCCAGTATCTTTCCTTATCCTGCTGATAGGCACAATAACCGATTGGCAAGAGATACAATGTTTCTTCCTTTACTGGGTAGTGGGCAAAAGTGTAGTTAACTTGGTTTTCGGAAATAAACTGCTTTATCAATGGATACGCTTTTCTAGTGTAATCGCAACTGTAGCAACCAATGAGTACTACAGAGTCTTTTGAACCTTTATCAATATTTGGAAAAAGACTCAAATCAACACCTTTAAGGGTAACTTTGCTTTCATCTCCTACTCCATCCGAACAACTACCGCCAGTTTGAGAAACTTTATTATTTTCACCTTTAGGGTCAAGGGCGCAAAATCCTGATTTATTTAGGCCATTACAACTTCCATACATGTAGTAGTTGTATAAACCTTTCCCTGTCCAGAAAATGCTGGCCACTGTGGTTAGGAATAATATCCAAGACAGAAGTTCAAAGTGTCTGTTGACGACTCTGGCTGCCACCTGAGAACGGGAAAGGAGCGTTCCCACCATCCGAGCTTTCATCTTTTCTTTAAACCCCGTAGTACACGGACGTAGTGTTATTCGGCGAAAAACACAATCAAATGCCTCCTTGGCCAACTGCCTGTGTGAGGCACTAAATATGCTGATAATTGATAAGGCGATAAACGCTAAAATGCAAAACATAATTAGAGAACGCTTAATACTTTATGTAATTCTTTAACAAAAACTTCTGCTTCATCAAGAGTGTTATAAAAATAGACCGATGCCCGCACCGATCCGGGGATTTCCCTGTCCGCAAACCAGGAATGTACGCAGTGTTGACCGGAGCGAACCATAATCTGTGAGGAGGCGTCAAGCATGAGAGCGATCTGATGATGGTCTTTGTCCGGAATATAAAAAGACACAATTCCGCCTCTTTCTTTGAAATCAGCCGGACCGATAATAAACAGATTGGGAATTCTCCGAAGTTCCCCAGTTATATATTCATTTAACACTTGCTCCTTCTTTTGTATTTCGGCAAATCCAATCTTTTCCAGATATGAAGCCGCCTCACCTAATCCGATAATTCCTGCATAATCCTGCAGTCCTGCCTCAAACTTTTCAGGCGAAGGGAGAAACTCGCACGATTCATAAGTGGATGAGGAAACGGTATCACCACCGACTAAAAATGGCGACAATTTCTCCAAGAGCCCATATTTTCCGTAAAGGACTCCTGTACCAGACGGACCAAGCATCTTGTGGCCCGAGAATGCCATAAAATCAACATCCAGCTTTTGGACGTCTATTGCTTGATGCGGAACAGCCTGAGCACCATCAAGAAGCACTAAAGCACCATGTTGGTGTGCCAAATGGATAACTTCGGCAGCTGGAATGCTTACACCGTCCAGATTTGAGGTCATGCCAAGAGCAACCAGTTTTACTCCCTTCTCAAGAGCTTTCTTATACGCTTCCATATCAAACGTGTTATCTTCGAGTGAACGGACAATCCGGTGAGCAGTCCCGATTTTGTTGCGCAGAATCTGCCAGGGAATAAGATTGGAGTTGTGTTCCTTATCAGAAGTTAAAACAATATCGCCTTCTTTGAAGGCTAAGCTATTAGCTACCAGATTAATACTCTCAGTAGTATTACGAGTAAATACTATTTCCTCTTTTCGTTTTGCGTGTAGGAATTTAGCTATCTGTGTGCGTGCTTCATCACATTTTTGAGTGACCTTTGCTGCCAGATGATGGTTACTCCTGCCCCCGCACGCAGAATAATCTCGGTAATATTCAGTTATCGCATCAATGACCGATTGGGGACGCAAACTCTGACAGGCATTGTCAAAATAAATTTCTTCTTTTGAAATTACCGGAAAATCCTGTCTGATTTTTGTAATATTCATAATTAGTTTTTCTGGTAACCAAAATTAAATAATCTCAGACTGTTGACGACTACTAGGACGGTAACTCCTACATCGGCAAAAATGGCTAAAGCAAGACTGCTCTTTCCCGCTAGGGCCAAAAATAGAAAGATGGCTTTAACCGCGATAGCCGCACCGGTATTTATCCTAATCGTACTGCCTGAAACTTTGCCTAATCTGACTAGAAAGGGTATTAGCCCCAAGTTGTTATTCATAAGAGCTATATCGGCATTCTCAACCGCCACCTCTGAACCGATCGCCCCCATGGCAATGCCGACAGAAGCCGTTGAAAGTGAAGGCGCATCATTGACCCCGTCACCCACCATCGCTACATCTTTGTATTTGGTGACCAGATTTTTAAGCTGGATTACTTTCTCATCCGGTAGGAGTCTGGCGTGGACTTCATCAATACCGACTTCCTTAGCAACATATGAGGCTGCTGAAGCATTATCTCCGGTAAGAATTGCTGTTTTGACTTTTAATTGGTGCAACTCCTTAATGGTAGAGGAGCTCTCGGGCCGGATTTCATCAACAATCCCGAGAACTCCTTTAATTTTTTTGTCGTCAGTGATAATAATAGCGGTTTTGCCTTCTTTTTCGAACCGCTCAACAATATCAACTGTTCGTTTATCTACCTTATGTTCTTCCATCACAAACTGAAGGGTCCCGATACAATGATGCTTATCCACACACACCAGACATTCGCCTGAAATACCTTTTCCCATAATCGCTTTAAAGTTGGCATACTCGTGGTCTTTGATATCAGGGAAATTTTTCGAGCTTTCAACAATGCTCCTAGCAATCGGGTGTTCGGAAAAAGCCTCGGCTCCAGCTACACAAGCCAGAAGTTCAGCCTTCGTGTAACCGTTTAGAGGAATGACATCGGAAACTACGGGTTCACCCTTGGTGAGGGTTCTGGTCTTGTCGAAGGCAATTGCCTTGACTCTGCCCATCTCTTCTAAAAACTGACCGCCTTTGATAAGAATTCCACGCTTTGTGGCATTGCCGATGGCTGAAAAGATAGTTATAGGAGTGGATATAACCAGGGCACACGGACAAGCAATCAAGAGGATTGTTAAGCTCTGGGCAAACCAAGGAGTAAACGGTTGGCCAAAAAAAAGAACAGGTATAGCTGTCAGGAAGAGCGCAAGCACTAATACTCCAGGGGTATAGTAAGAAGCAAATTTTTCAATGAATCTAGCAGCCTGTGACTTACGCTCAGCCGCCTGAAAAGTCAAATCAACAATTTTGGCCAGTGTCGTATCTTTGGATACTTTAGTAACTTTGATTTCCAAGTAGCCTTGGCTATTGAGTGTTCCAGCAAATACCGGCTCTCCTTCATATTTATTTTTCGGCAATGGCTCCCCGGTAATCGAGCTTTCGTCTACCAATGATTCACCTTTAATGACAACTCCGTCCAAAGGGATGTAGTCACCCGGTTTGATCACAACAATATCGTTAATGGCAATTTTCTCAATAGGAGTTTTGTTTTCTTGTCCTTTCAAAAGTGCGGCTTTAGGAGCTTTTTCCACTAGCTCTTCTAAAGCACTCTGGCTTCTGGTAATGCCGAACTCCTCCAGAGCCTCACTGACCGCAAACAGGACAATAATAATGACTGCTTCTTCGAGTTCTCCCAGATAGACTGCACCAAAGGTGGCCACAGTCATGAGTAAATTGATATTTGAGAATTTGAGTCTTGCAAGACTTTGTAGCCCACCAATAATTACTTCCCGGCCGAAGAAAAAGATGATGGCGGCAAATAAGGGATATTCGATAAATGCGGGTAAGTGAATGGAAAAAAGGGACAGAATCTCAAGAGGTATGATCAGAAGCAAAGTGGCAGCTAGCCGCTTGAACTTGGTTTCTTTAAGAATTTCTGAAATAAGCATAGTTTAATTGTACCGCGTAATGGTTTCATAGATCGATACATTTACTCTTGTCTGAGATCCCCAATAAAGAGCTTTTCCAGCTGTGTTATAGCTTGTGCAGGATGCGGCCCTTTATTATTTGTCGGTCTATCATTAAATAAGGTTGTGGCATCTTTTCCGCAACCAGCAAGAACAGCCTTCCCTCCCGGGTGATTGGGAATAAACTCAGTAACGTCGTAGACTTTTCCTTCAATTGCCAGCCAGCAATCTGTCTCTAAATTATGTGTGGCAATTTCTTCAAGCGTATATGTTTTTGTGGCTGGTGTGGGGCTGCTAGAAATTTGAGATTCAACTCGATTCTTAGTGGTATCTGTATTTTGTGAAGGAGATGATAGTACAGGTTTTCTATTTGAAAATAATAAAAATCCTCCACCCACCAGCAGAATGCCAATTATTACGACACCCATAACTACGGAATTTTTTGATTGCTTAGATTGATTATTTTGTTCGGTCTTATCTGGATCCATTTATTTCGCCTCCATTTAGCAATCAGTTCCTAAGCCACCCACACAATTTTCAGTAGGTGGTTTACCCCGTTCTGGGCATTTTTCTGAATAAACACAGGCTCTGTCGGTTATTTCTGATAACTGCTTGTCAGTTATCTCGCTAGCTGTTGCGCCAAAACTCATAACAATCCTGTCCAGATCTTTAAATTCGAACGCTCTCCAATTTCCTGCTTGTTTTTTTCCGTTTACATACCAACTAACTTCAGACGGGAAGTTTGCTTTCCAGGAGTCAATGAGCTGACCTAATGTAACACCGGTCTTATGTTTATGAATTACTTCTTCGGTATCTTTGTGTGAATGAATGTCTGGGTCTTTCTCAAAATAATCCGGATTGTCCTGGAGTAACACTCTCTTTCCATTCACATACAAAGCGAAATCGGCATGCTCGTGCACTTTCTCACCTGTCGATTGACCAGAGGGCTTAGGAGCTTTAAGAATGGCTGCATTGATAAAGGTCTTAAAGTCCTCCGGAGTTTTGGGATTAGGGATTTTATCACCATTGAGAAAAAACGTTGGCGTGCCGGACACTCCCAATTTGGTGCCGGAGTTTTTATCCCGCTCAACCCTGTCTTTCACCTCTTTTGAGGCAACGTCTTTTTTGAACTGGTCCATATTCAAGCCGATTTGCTGAGCATAACCTTCAAATATTTTTGGGTCTGCAGCCGGTTTTTCTCCCCAGTTCTTCTGCTCTGCAAAGAGCTTATCATGCATTTCCCAGTATTTGCCCTGTCTGGCAGATGCTTCAACCGCAAGAGCAGCAGGTAAACCGTTTTTATGTCCAGGAAGCGGGAAATAGCGGTTGACAAAGCGAACGTCAGTTTTGAACTCTTCTGCCAGTTGTTTTACGAGCGGGTAATATGCACCACAAGCTTCACACTCAAAATCAAGATACTCGATAAGTGTTACGGATGCCTCTTTGTTGCCTTTAATGTAGTCATCAGGAACAACCTCTAATAATTTTTTCTGATCATCGGAGACTGGAGCAGAAGCTGAAGTAGGAGAATTTGAGGAACCCATCTTACTAGCAAAAAATACTCCCCCAATGAGAAGAACTACTGTAGCAATGATAATGCCGATAATAAATTTTTTGTCGCCACTCATAAAATGTTATTTTACTATGTTTTGTAGTAATTAGGAAGCCATTGTATGAGCTTCTATTTATCCCCCTTTTTCTCACCGCGCATAAAAAACGCCATAGCACCGCACATAACAGTACACCCCAAAAGAGGTGCTGCTGCTATTAAACCGGCAATGCCAATAGCAGGAACGAAAATAAGTAATGAGACAATAATAACTCCCAAAATAAGAAGAACTTTTGGATTTAGACATCTCCTACATGAATGTAATAATTTATTCATATTCTCTGCGTCCTTAATCGTAACGAGTTTGTGACCACCGAAACACTACTAAATCCCATTGCAGCTCCAGCAATTGCGGGGTTTAAAAGAATACCGAAAAATGGATACAATGCTCCAGCTGCAATTGGAATACCAATGACATTATAGAAGAATGCCCAAAAGAGGTTCTGCTTGATAATACTCATCGTTGCTCTAGCTAACTTTACCGCTTTTGGTAGTTTAGAAATATGTCCCCCTAAAAGCGTTATCCCTGCTGACTCAATTGCTACATCGGTTCCTGTCCCCATCGCAATCCCCACATCAGCTGTAGCCAAAGCTGGCGCATCATTAATGCCGTCACCCACCATTGCCACTTTATAACCTTCTTTTTGGAGTTTCTGAATTTCACTGGCTTTGTCTCCTGGTAAGACTTCGGCGATGACTCGATCTATACCTACTTGTTTAGCGATGTGCTGAGCAGTTCTTTTGTTGTCTCCTGTAAGCATTGCGACTTTAATACCTTGCTTGTGAAGCTCCGCCACTGCTTCTTTTGCATCGTCTTTGATGGTGTCAGCAATACCAATGTAAGCAATAACGTGCTTCCTGTTCATGAAGACTACTGGTGTTTTCCCTTGTGAAGCAAACTTTTTAATCATTTCTTCATCAATTTTTACTTTGAGATCATCAACCAACTTAAGATTACCAGCATAATACTCAGTATCATCAATACTTCCCTTTAGCCCTTTACCTTCAATTGCCTCAAAATCTTTTACTTTATGGAGGCTAATTTTTTCATCCTTAGCTTTTTCAACGACTGCTTGGGCTAGTGGATGTTCAGAATGGCTTTCTAGTGAAGCGAGGAGTTGCAAAATATCTTTCTCTGAATGAGAGCCAATTGCCTGAATATCAGTCACTTCCGGTGCCCCTTTAGTAATCGTTCCCGTTTTATCCATGACAACAAAGTTGACCCCATTAAACTTTTCTAGACTTTCAGCATTCTTAATCAAGATGCCATTCTGAGCAGCTTTGCCAACACCGACAATAATAGCGGTAGGCGTAGCGAGACCCATTGCACATGGACAGGCAATGACCAGAATTCCCACAAAACTCAAAATACCGAGCGTTAGTGCCTGGGAAAATGGCATGAATTGAACACCAATCACCAACCAAAGTATTAATGTAATAACTGCCAGGACCAACACCGCTGGGACAAAAATGGCTGACACTTGATCGGCCATCCGTTCAATCGGTGCTTTGGATCCCTGAGCCTCCTCAACCATTTTAATGATTTGCGAAAGCATGGTATCACTGCCAACTTTAGTAACTCTAATCTGCAATGAGCCTTGTTTGTTAATGGTCGCTCCGATAACAGTATCCTCTGGTCCTTTATCTACCGGAATAGGCTCACCGGTGATCATCGACTCATCAATAGAGGATTTGCCTTCGATAATGACTCCATCCAAGGGAATCTTGGTTCCAGGTTTCACGAGCATAATATCGCCAACTATAACTTGATCGATGGGTAATTCCACTTCCTTGCCATCTCGAAGAATGAGAGCATTTTTGGCCTGGAGTCCTAAGAGTTTTTCTATGGCTTCACCAGTCTTTAACTTCGAGCGAGCTTCGAGGAATTTCCCGAGGGTAATAAAACCAATAACAACAATAACGACGTCATAATAATTTTGCTGGGTATTAACATAAGGAGCCAGCACTTTATCAAATGCAGTTACACTAAAGCTGTAAAGGAAAGCCACCAACGTTCCAATCCCTACAAGCGTGTCCATATTCGCCACACGATATTTTATAAAACGGACGATTCCTTGAAGATATGGAACCCCAATGACAAACATTGTATAGGTGGCAAAAATCGGCAAAAGATGATGGAAAAACTCCATGATGGCTTCCGGCATCTCTGGCCATAACCGTAGAGGGTCAGCTCCTATTTCCCAGGTCATGACAAAAATGCTAAAGGCAACAAAAGGCATGGCAATCTGAACGTGCTTTTTTAGCTTTGAGAGTTCCTGGAGTTTTTGCTCTTTTGCAGTTTGGTCAGAGGAAACCGGCGACATATCATGGCCGGCATGAGGATTGGGTGGATTTTCTAAACTATACCCAAGTTTTTGAACCTGGTCATTCATTTGGGAGAGGTTGACCTTGTCAGCGTCGAATGAAACTTCGGCTTTTTCTGTACCGTAATTAACGTTGCAAGAAACTATACCATCCAGTTTTTCAAGTTTGCGCTTGATAATGCTGGCGCAAGATGCGCAGTGCATCCCTTTAACTGGAAATGTTTGTTTTATCTCTCCCATACATATTTTTTACTTCAGGCCGCTATAACTACCTCGTATTCAAGTTTTTGTATAACAGCAATGATTTGGTCATGGTGGACTTTATCAGGATCGTATGTAACGACCGAAATCTGTTTTGCATAGTGAGTTTTTGCCTCTTTTACACCATCCAAATCCCCCAACTCAAAGTCAATGTTGATGGCACAACTCGTACAGTGCATGCCCACGATTTCTAAAGTTATTGTTTTCATACGCCTTTATCTTGAACGACATTTATCTCTCCACGAAACATACCCATGCTGCACATAAAGGCAAGTGGACCAGGAGTTGTGGGAGCAGTAAATTCAAGTGTGTCCGATTGACCAATCGCAACAACCCGCTGCAAACCAAGCTTGGGAACTGTTAGTGATTGCGTACATCCGCCTCCACCTTGATTGACAATGTTGAATTTGACCTTTGATCCAGCTCTAACATTAACAACAGCCGGTTCTGTCCGATAACCGTTTTGGGTGATAAAAATAGTCGCCTCCTTCACCGTAGCTGAATTAGTTGTAGCTCCAGCTACCCGACCTTCATCACAAAAACTAATCGTGCAAGTAATACTGGTTAAGACATTTTCAAAAGTGAAGTTACTGCCACTAAGTGCCAAAGCTCCATTAAAGTTATAGAGGGCTACCAAAATAATTGCTGCAGCTGCCACCTTGTTAAAGGTTCCACTGAGTGAACTGCCTAGTTTCCGTGCCGCATACCCAAGAAGGAAAAATAACGGAGAAGTTCCTAGCATAAAAACAAACATGGTAGTTGCTCCGGCAAGAGGAGAGCCGGTTGAAATAGCATAAGCCATCATTGCTTGTGTTGCTCCACAGGGAATGAGAACCGTCATAGCTCCAAGGAGTGCCGGACCAAAGACAGCTTTACTCTTTGATTGATTGCGTACTAATCGTGTTAAAAATTTGGGTGGCTGAATTACAAAGTAGCGAAAAATCGGGTGAACCTGAAGAAGATTAAGCGCAGTACCGACCATAAACACTACTGCTGCAAATTGGAGGAGGACGCGGGCAGAAAGTGAAAGCTGAAATACTGAACCAAGAGATCCTAAGAGTAAACCAAGAATGGTATAAGCCACCAATCGAGTAATTAAAAACGAAAGAATGGGGAGAAGATGTCCAAATCGTTTTGCGTCTTCTTCAAGCTTATTCTCTTCCTGCTGAGCAATTGAGCTGGCGAGAAGTCCACCCTGAACAGCTAGACACGTTAGTCCACCTGCAAATAATCCTGTGATGAAAATTGAGAGTATGTCCATAGTTCATATTCCAAGTTAACCTTTATGATTGCAATGCCTTATCAATCATCGGCTTGACTTGTTCAAAAGGTAAGGCGCCTGGAACAAGCTGGGTATCACCTTTTGCGTTGATAATAATAGTTCCTGGTGTACCGGTTACACCCTCAGCTGTTCCCTTGGCCATCTGATCCTTGACTTTTTGAGCCATTTCTCCAGAGTCTAAACACTGTTTGAACGATGATTCATTAAGTCCCAACTCTTTGGCCAACGGAGTTAATTTGTCCAAGGCAAATCCAGTCCCATTAGAGGTGGTGCGTTCAAAGATAGCATCTGTATATTTCCAGAATGCTTCATTTCCACCAATTTTTCCAGCACACTCTGATGCTTCAGCTTCTTTTTGTGCATTGGCATGGAAAGAAAGCGGATAATGGCGGTATACCCATTTCACCTTATCCCCGTATTCTTTCATAACCTGTTGCATCGTCGGGTGAAAACTTTTGCAGAATGGACATTCTAAATCTGAATACTCTACCATTACAACTTTGGCATTTTTGTTACCTTTGTACCAATCCTTATCGGTTACTTCCGGTTTTTTGGTTGCCACCTGGGGTTGAGGTGCGCCTGCAGCAGCCGGAGCACCCGCAGCTTGATTAGTACCTGTCGTGGTTGTTCCAGCCACCGCAGCGCCCTTTTCGAGATACTTGACTTTGGTGTAGAGAGATCCAATAGCAAACGATGCACCAATAAGAACTAAAACGAGAATAATGCTGAAATTACCTGAAAGCATATTTTTAAGAGGAGATAAATTTTTTTCTTCAGTCATAATGATTATTATAAACTAATATTACTACAAAGTGTAGTAACTCTATAAACCAATGTCAATAGGAAACTGACGTAAATTGTACTGGTGAATAAAGCCTTGAAGACTGAGGCGCCGAAATTGGAGGGGTCTGCATACAAGCATTAGTACATGCTCCACTTGGGTCAACACAAGCCATAACAGCATCTTCTCCCATGTCATGAAACTCGATAGCCTGTACTGGAGCTATTGTCAAACCACCCAAAATTGCCACGGACAGTATACTTATAACTACATTTCTTATTGAGAGGCACGGTGAAAATATTGTCTTTTTAGTAATGGTCCGGATACGAGTTTCTAATGTCTGAGCATCCATAAAACTTGGTACTATGGCTAAAGCCGGATAGAGATCATAATGCAGAAGTTTTGAAAGAACTGATCGGACATGCTCCTTTCCATCATCCATAGCTGTAATTGCCGCATTATCAGCTTTAATTTCTCTTTGTGTTCTATACATTGCTATCAAATCCGTAAGAAGTGGGAAAAAAGGAAATAATGATTGAGTGAATACTGCAAATAGCATGATTAACGTATCATGATGCTCTAAATGATATTTTTCGTGTCGCAATACTGCTTCTATTTCATCCGAAGTTGTAATTGCGAGCATTTGAGTAGAGATGTAGATTTTTGGCCTGGTAAATCCGAAACAAAAAGCGCCCACCTGTTCATCTTGTATAACCCGAATTTTATTAACAAGGTGTAATTTTTTCGCAAGCGGCAGAATACTATCTTTCTCTACGATCTTTTCTTCAAGCGACTTATGTTGCTGAAAAACTCTCAGTACTGTTAAAAAAACTTTTACTATTATATAGAGAGTCAAAGCAGCAAAACCCCACATCATAAAAAACTTAATATTCAAGCGTATTGGTTGCATCAAGACAGACTGAAGCATTTCTCGGCAGTAATAGACAGTATTATGCAGAAGAAATGGAATGTATTTAGCACAAGCATTATATAGGAGTGTTCCTAACACAACAAAAATCCCTAAAAAAAACCACGCGTAGCTATTTATCTTTGTCATATATTTGTTCTTGTAAAAGTTTAAGAAAATACTCTTTTTTCTCTTTTGGCAAACGTTCGATGGATTGAGCAAAAGAAGCTAGGGCAGCATCGCCAAATGTTCCGAAGAATTTATCTAAAAGATTCCTCGCCATTTTTTGGCTAAATTCCTCTTTAGTTTGTTTTGGGGCAAAGACGACGGTAAAAGCCGAGGCATCTTTTTCAACTAACCCTTTTTCATGCAACCTTTCTAAAATCGTGGCAATCGTCGTATACGCAAGAGTCTTTGTTTTATTCGTCTCATCGGCCACTTCCCTAATGGTGCATTCACCCAATGCCCAGACAACATTCATCGTTTCCTGCTCTAGGTCGCTCAAGTTTTTCTGTGCCATACTACGTATTGTAGAAGGTTGAATGAAAAAAGACAACCCAACGCATTATTCTCCGTAGAAATCCGGCATTGGGCATACAATTATGGAAATGCTCAATGCTACAAAGATTGTTCTTGCCTGGGAGTTGTATGAGTCTGGTATTTGTAAGGTGGATGTAGCCAAAAGGTTGGAGGTAAATCGAGATACGGTTCGAGTTTGGATTCAGGGAGTCCAAAAACATAGCCTCAACACATTTCTTGATTTGTATGCCTCTGCAAAAAAGGGTTCAAGACCCAAACGCCAGATTGATCCAATTCTCAAACGGTGGGTTTGGGATATTCGTGAACGGGAGTTGGACTGCTGTGGTCAAAAGATAAACTACTTTCTGGAAAAAGAACGTGGGGTAAGTGTGTCCATTCCCAAGATTTACGAGATACTCGCTGAAAAGTATCAAATAAAAAGTAAATGGAAAAAGAATCAGGCTCTAGGACCGGTACCAGAGGCCCAAAAGGCACGTGAGGTCATCCAGATGGACTCCATAGACTTTGGCGGGATATTTGCATTTACTGCGGTGGATATATTTTCTCGCGAAGCTGATGTCTTGTTACGACCATCGTTAACTAGTCATGACGGACTAGTTTTCTTGGAAACGTGTATGCCTCGGAGATTTGATGGCCACAGCAAGTTAATCCAATCTGATGGCGGACCCGAATTCAAAGATGAATTCAAAGAAAACGTTGGACAATATACCGATAGATACCGAATTTCTGCTGCATACAAAAAGAACGAGCAGGCATATATTGAGTCGTTTAATAGAACAGTTAGAAAAGAATGTTTAGGTTGGAGTAAATACCACCCTGATCAAATCACCCAGCTTAACTACCTGGTAAACACTTTCCTTGAGCGGTATCATTACCACAGGCCACATTTAGGTCTAGGATTAAGACCACCGCTTACCAAGTCCTAGTGCCGGATATTTACGGAAACATATCGTTTAACTAAAATTCTACAGCGTATCTCGGACTAAAACTGAAATTGGTAAGGCTAGCTGATTCGATTTTGTCACAAATAAATTGTTTTATAGACTGTCTTCCAGATTTACCGCCACTGGTATCATATCCCCAGAAGTACTCCATACCTACACCATTTTTTCTCACATAATATTTCATGGAGTAAGGTTCAACCAATCGATCATAACCATCGTATGACAATTCCAGCACCTTTTGTGACTCCATCCGGATTCGAACCGGAGTTCTCAGAATGAGAATCTGATGTCCTGGGCCTCTAGACGATGGAGCCAGACCTAAATTCTGAGGCTAATTATACACTTTACTCACCCTCCCCACATTGACAAAATGGCCTCCAGAGAGTACAATCTACAGAGTTCAGTCACTCCGCAAGTGCGGAGTTTATTTTTTCTTCAAGGGTGCTAAAACACCAGAAAACTAAAAAAATCACCAAAATATGATGAATAGTCCAGTTTTATTGACCCAGTCAGGCCTTGATCACCTCAAGGCCGAATTGACGGATCTCCAAGAGACAAAAAGACCCGCACTTGTCGCCCGTCTTTCTCTGGCTCGCTCCATGGGCGATCTGTCCGAAAACAGTGACTATACTAGTGCAAAAGAAGAGCTGGCTTTTATGGACGGCAGGATCGAAGAGCTCGAGGATCTCACCCGTCATGCCCAGATCATGACCCCCAAAGGTGGCGACTCCATAGATCTCGGTCACAAAGTCACAGTAAAAGTGGGAGAAAACCAAGCCACCTTTCATATAGTAGGCGAATGGGAAGCCAATCCAGCCGAAAAAAAGATTTCCAACGAGTCTCCTTTGGGAGTAGCCCTCTTGGGCAAAAAAGTCGGGGAAAAAGTCGAAGTCGAGGCCCCAGCTGGAAAACTAGTTTACACAGTTGTTGGTATAGCTTAATCCTGTCATCCTGAACGAAGTGAAGGATCCAGTGATATAATATATTCATCATGCACAACTCAGTTAATTCCAAGAAGCACATCACTCTCTAACGCGGGAGCGATTTGTTTTGCTAACAACTCCCGCAAGGGAGTTTTTTTGTTGCATATGTCGCCAGAAAGGCATCTAGACCAAGAAAAAGTCGAACGAGTCAAAAGAGCTCGGCGTTTATTATTGCCCAGGGATCTTGGACGTCTGGATTTGGATTACATGGCGGTTCAGATATCCAGACAAATCGCAGCCTACAATTCCGATCATCCGTACGAAATGTTACCCAAAACCCCAGATATCATCACTCGTCAATTCCTTGATGGTAATTCAATTATTATTGCCGAACCCGATTCTACTGTTCTGTATCACGGAACTTATTACCCAAATTTTGAGAACGATGAGGATCAAATTTTGCGATTCCAAGTAGTCGAGCTCGGAACTGCCATCGCCCACCCCGAGTTCAGAAATGGCTACGGTCTAGGAGTGGAAGGTAGTGTTTTAAGGCTCAAAAAAGCTCGTCAGACCTGGCGCCACGTGATCGCTCTTTCTACCAACAAACAAGTACTCACCACCCATGTACTGCATAGAGCCGGTATGCAAGCAGCTAGTTTCTGGGACTATCCCTATTTGTCATATCTGACCTGTACTTGTGAAAATTCATCTGAAGCTTGTGGCTTCGAAAGCTGTATTTTTAGAAGATCTCCCCAAGAAAGCTCTCGCAGATCTCTGGATCTTATATACCGATCCCCACTCGGGAAAATGCCATGCACCTTGGTATTGTCAGATTTAAGAGCTGCCCGAGAATTTGAAAACATCTGTCGAGAAGTCGATAGTAAACTTGGTAACAAGCCGCTAGAAACAGGAAAAATCTCAAGAGAAAGTATGCAACATTCGGCCCAGTTCTTCTCTCGAGTTAAAATTTTATCTTCATTAAGATGAGTACAACTCGCCTTATTAGTACATTTTGTGATTTAGTCCGGATCGACAGTCCATCGGGGCAAGAATCTGAAGTTGTCAAATTCATTTCAGAGGAGTTAAAAGAGTTAGGGATAAATTCAGAATCGGATGCGACTGGCAATTTGTTTGCTAGAGTTCCAGGAGTTGGTGACACAGTATTGTTATGTGCTCACATGGACACAGTAGAACCAGGAAAAAACATTCAGCCCAAAATCCATGACGACCATATAACCAGTTCAGGAGATACTATTCTTGGGGCAGACAACAAAGCCTGGATAGCAGCTATTATAGAAGCATTAAAGTCGACTCCGAAAAAAAAGACAAGGTCTTTGGAACTATTATTTACCACCCGCGAGGAGACCGATGGAGGAGTCAAAGAGTTTGACTGCCAGAAATTATCTGCAAAGACAGGCCTCATTGCCGACAGGGCAGCCCCAATTGGAACAATTGTCCTGTCATCGCCTTGGGTCACCGACCTTGTCTTTGAGTTTAGGGGAACGGCGACCCACGCGGCAGTTCCTGAAAAAGGGGTCAATGCTCTCACCAAATCGCTTTCAATATTATCGACCATTCCAGTAGGTCGCGTTGATTCAGATACGACTATCAACATTGGGACAATCTCTGGTGGCACTGGAACAAATACTGTTCCAGATTTAGTAGTTGCCAGGGGTGAGATCCGTAGTTTTTCTAGAGAGTCTCAGGATACCTGGCTCAAAAAAATAAATCCCACTTCATCTCATCTCTATTGTCCAGGTTATACACATTTCACTTCCGATGCTTTTGTCAAAGATATTGTCAGATTACATACACATCTCGGTATCAAGACCGATTTAGTCACTGCCCTCGGTGCCAGTGATGCCAATTTTCTAAATTCACAGGGGATTAAGGTCATAAACATAGGTTACGGTGCCGAAAACACTCATACAATCAGTGAGCGGATTGCAGTCAGTAGTTTAGAGAAACTATGCTCGCTTTTAGTTAAATATATTGTCTGTTAAACTTATGGCCAATACTATGTCACAATCCCGGCTTTCAGAGATTAGGAATATCAGGTTGGATAGACTAAAAAAGCTTCGTGATCTGGGCATCGATCCATACCCTTCCAAACCATCTCAAGATTTCATCTCCACAGGAGGGGCCAGAAGACTCGAAGGTGAAAGTGTTTTTGTCGTCGGCCGGCTTAGATCATTTCGCGAGCACGGCAATGTCATCTTTGCCGATCTAAGAGACGCCTCAGGTCAGATCCAACTCTTGTTCCAAAAGAAAACTCTCGAAGACAAATTTAAGGTTTTGAAACTCATCGACTCAGGCGATTTCCTAGGTGCTGGAGGGACAGTCACGACGACTCAGTCGGGTGAGATCACCGTCGACGTCTCCCACTTTGAGCTGCTGGGCAAATCTCTTCGCCCTTTACCAGACGAGCTGTCAGACACCGAGGAGCGCTACCGTAAACGGTATCTAGATCTTCTTCTCGATCCCAGCGTTCGGACTCGTTTTGATGCGAAGACAAAAATTTACAAAGAGACCAGAAATTATCTCGATTCTCTAGGTTTTTTTGAAGTCGAGACTCCCGTATTTCATCCATTATACGGCGGGGCCAATGCCAAGCCATTTATTTCCCACATGAATGCCCTAGATCGTGACTACTATCTGCGCATTGCTTTTGAGCTGTATCTAAAAAGATTAGTAGTCGGCGGTTACGACAAAGTGTATGAGATTGGAAGAGACTTTAGAAACGAAGGTATAGATCAAACTCACAATCCCGAGTTCACCATGCTTGAGTGGTACGAAGCCTATGCCGATTATCACCGGATCATGGATGTCACCGAAGGTTTGTTCAAGCATTTGGCTGGCGCCTTGTATGGTACGACCAAAATAAATGTTGGAGATCACGCCATCGATATCGGCGTCAGCTGGCCCCGGATCCCCATGCAGACTCTGATCAAAGAAAAACTAGACTTGGATACAGATTCAAAAACCACAGAAGAGCTAGCTGCATACTGCAAAAAAAATAATATTGCCTTAATTGGTGGGGAGACCAAGGGTCAGATTATTTTCCAGATTTTCGATGACCAGATCGCCGGGACTTTGATCCAGCCTACTTTTGTCATCGATTATCCGGCGGATATCAGTCCCTTGTCCAAGCCACATTCAGATCGTCCTGACTGGGTCCAGAGGTTTGAAGGTTACATCGGAGGCAAAGAGATTGTCGATGGTTGGTCCGAGCTGACCGATCCCGAGATTCAAAGACAGCGCTTCGAGTTTGATGTCCAGGCGGTTCGAAAGGACAAAGAGGAGATTCAGCAGACCGACGAAGACTTTTTGGAAGCTATGGAATATGGCATGCCTCCCATGGGCGGCATCGGCATTGGTATGGACAGGATTACCATGTTTTTTACCAATACCTGGACCTTCAAAGAGATATTACTATTCCCCACACTGAGGCCTGACAATGATGTGACTCCAAAGCAAGACTTCGATCGCAAATTAGTTGTGGTCATTGATCCATCACTCCCCGCCTGGCAGATTATGAATACGTCCGCCCATATTTCCGCGTTTTTGGGCAACAAGATGACCACCAAATTTGATACTGGAAAGTACTTTACGACCAAAGATGGTAAGAACCTGCCTCGCAATACTCAGTACCCGATAGTTACATTATCTGCGACTCAGTCTCAGCTGGCAGAATTGATATCGGAAGTCCGAAAGACAAATCTTTTGCACATAGGCTACGTCCCAGAGATGATGGAGACCACGGATGACAAAAAATTGGTCCAAATGTTGGGAGCCAAATCGAGTGATGAAGTGACTTATGCCGGAGTTGGCATCTTTGGGCTGAAAAAAGAGGTGGATCTTCTGACCAAAAAATTCACTTTGTGGGGAAAATAATCTCCTTGACTTCGGGTAATGCTGAGCAATGAACTTGTGACAAAATGTCACGCCATGGGTTGATTGACTAAATAATCAGTTGTCCGAAAAAATCGTACAACTGACCTATCTGTCCTAAAAGTCCTATCTGACTTATAATTCCCCCATGCTAACTCGCGATGCCGCTCTCGATCTTCTCAACACTCATATCCATAACCAAAATTTGCGCAGGCACTGTTTGGCAGTAGGGGCCGTCATGAAATCGTTAGCAGTCAAATTGGGCGGGGATCCAGAAGTTTGGGAGGTCCTAGGGATCATTCACGATTCCGATTGGGAAGAGACCAAGGACACTCCCGAAAAGCACACAATTCTCACGCTTGAACGCATTGACGATGAGAGGCTCAAGCATGCTCTCATGTCCCACAACACCAAGCACACGGGACTGGCAGATCTAGAGGGCAATATGGAATGGGCTCTTGAGACTTGCGACGAGCTCACTGGATTTATTGTCGCCTGTACATTGGTCTCTCCCACCAAAAAGATCGCAGATCTATCAGTCGAGTCAATTCTCAAGAAGTTTCCCAAAAAAGAATTTGCCAAAGCAGTGGACAGGTCTCAGATCAGTCTGTGTGAAGAAAAGTTAGGGATATCATTGCCCGAATTTGTAGGCATAGCCCTTTCCTCCATGCAATCAATTGCTTCCGAAATAGGCCTGTAGTACAATCCTCACCTTATGATAGATCGAAGATATGTTGTTGAAGAGGCCAGGGTTATCCTCGTTCCACAATTATTGGCTGGTATTTTGTCATGGGCCCCAAATCGTCACACTCATTTTTTGACAAATCTATTTCCGCCAGTTGCAGATTTGACTCTTATTGAAGCCGACCCCAGGCAATATCAAGATCATCCCGAAGAACTTGATGCTGCAGTGTGTTATCTAATAGCGCTAGAAAAATTACCACTGGTCAAAGGCCATATCTATATGGCAAGAATTAATCCCGTGATATAATCTCTTAACGCGTTTGAGGTTGAATTCCATCAACCGATGCAGGCTGGGGTAAAAAACCAGTCCGGATGACTTCGAAACCAGTCACAAATTAAGTACAAGTTGAGGTGGCACCTGAAACCGCAACACGCATGATCTGCGTGTTTTTTGTTGTATTATTACTTACAACCAATAACTAACAACTTACAACCAAATGCTAGACATCAAACTCATTCGTGAACAACCAGAGGTAGTCAGGGCTGGCATGCTCGACAAGGGCTTCAAACCCGAGGTGCTTGATCAGGCTATCGAAACTGACAAAACCCACCGAGGACTTTTGTTGCAGGTCGAAAATCTTCGCGCTCAAAGAAACAAACTGACCAAAGACGATATTGGGGAAGGTAAAAGAATCAAGCAAGAACTTAAGGATTTAGAACCAAAGTTGGTCGAGACTGAAAAACAACTGCTTGGATTATTAAATCAAATTCCCAATATCCCATCAGAACAAGCCCCCAAGGGCAAAAGCGACAAAGACAATGTCGAAGTTCGCAAGTGGGGGACAATCCCTAAGTTTGATTTCACACCCAAGGACCATTTGGAGTTGGCGACCGATCTCAAGATTGTGGATTTTGAAACAGGGGCCAAAGTTTCCGGATCCCAGTTCTATTACTTATTTGGTGATGGAGCCCGCCTGGAATTGGCCCTAGTCAACTTTGCCATGGATCTGCTATCTGAAGAAGGCTTCACTCCTGTCATTACTCCAGACCTAGCCAAAGCCAGATATTATTTAGGGACAGGTTACGCACCAAAAGGTCCAGAGGCTCAAACCTACACAATAGAAGGCGAAGATCTCGGTCTTATTTCTACAGCCGAGGTGACTCTTGCCGGCAGACATGCAGATGAGATCATCCCCGAAGATCAGCTACCTATCAAATATATTGGTTATTCCCATTGTTTTAGGCAAGAGAGTGGTGCCTATGGCAAGTATTCCAAGGGTTTGTATCGGGTACATCAATTTACCAAAGCAGAAATGTTTATTTATTGTCTGCCCGAGGACTCAGAAAAAAATCATCAGCTCATGCTATCTCTCGAAGAGAAAATCTATCAGACTTTAGGCATTCCTTATCGCGTACTCGAAATGTGCACCGGAGATCTAGGGGCCATGGCAGTACGCAAGTTCGATGTCGAAGCCTGGATGCCAGGCCGAGGAGATTACGGCGAAGTAACCTCGACCTCAAACTGCACCGATTTCCAAGCCCGCAATCTCAATATTAGGTTCAAGAGAAAAACCGGCGAAGTCGAACACATCCACATGCTAAATGGAACCGCCATTGCCACCTCTCGTGTGCCGATCGCGATTCTGGAAAACTTCCAAAACGCCGACGGCTCGGTGATCATTCCCGAGGCTCTTCGCCCCTACATGGGCAACCGTGAAAAAATTACAGGCAACAAATCATGATAATAATTATCAACGGAGCTCCAGGTAGTGGAAAAAGTAAAACGGCGGAACTGCTTAACAAAACAACTCCAAATAGTGCATGGATAGACGGTGACTGGTTACTCAGAATCAATCCCAGAACTAACTCCGATTCAGAGCGAGATTTGAGGTACGAACAGATCGCCAATGTAGCAAGGACCTATCATGACCACGGATATAAGAATGTCTTTATATCGTTTGTGTATTTTGGACCAATAGGTTTGAAGCACCAGATAGAATTCTTAAATCAGATTGACGAGGTTAAAGTTTTTGCATTAGCTCCTTCCGATGAATCGTTATCTGAAAGACATGCAGGTGACTCAAGTCCCAGAGAAGATATTTATAGCTCAGTTGAAATTAACACCAAGCTGAGATCGCTAACAGGAGTCGAATTTATCGACAATTCAAATCTCTCTGTTGAAGAAACCGTGGAGTTGATAAAAGCAAAAATATAAAACACAAGACTTGTTCTTTGTTGGTCTTTGCGGTGTAATTAGGCTACCGAAAATAACCCATGAAAAAGAATTTCTCAGCCCTGGGGGAAATGTGGACTATTCTGAGGTTTGTCGGGTCTTTTCTGTGGAAGGCAGACAAACGGTCTCTCTCCTTTGCTGTCGTTCTAAATATTATTGAGGGATCACTCATCATCCCCACTATCTATCTGGACAAAGTATTTCTCGATACCCTCATTGCCAATCTCCAATCGCCTGACAAAAATCTCGCCATCACTATTTTGCTTCAGGTGGTAGGGGCCAGACTCGGAGTTCAGCTCATTCAGACTCTCACACGTCGGATGTCCGGATATTACACCCGGATTTTGCATATCAACAGAATGCGCCTGGCAGAGGTCATGGTGGGTCAAAAGTACACCAAAATCGCAGTTCCCACCATCGAGGAGACCGGTTTCAAAGATAGGTATCAAAAAATTCAAAGCGAAGGTTTTGGCAAGTTGCAGCAAATCACTGACAATTTCTTGTTTCTTCCAAAATCCGCTTCCAGCGTCATCTCAGCGCTATCAGTTTTTTATCTGGGTCAGCCAATTGTAGCTGCCCTCTCATTACTTTCTTTAATCCCTGGCGTTGTCGTAGACAAAATTTTTATTAAAAGAGGCTACGACCTAGATTCAGAGCTAGCCAAGATGCACCGATTTAGGGGCGCGTACTCAGGTCAGCTCAGTCGCGGCCGGTCTTACATGGAAGTAAGACTCCTGAACATCCATGAGTATCTAGGCCAAAAAGTCACCGACATCTGGAATACAGTAAATACCAAACGGGCAGCCTATTTTAGAGCGAGTAGGACCTGGGGATATCTGGCAGGGATTGTGGACGATGTCGTCGCCTACGGACTCAATGGCTATTTTGGTATTCAAGCCATTTTGGGCCACATCACCATTGGCTCGGCCCAAGCATACGTGAGAGCCATTGCTCACTTCAAATCCAATGCCTCTTCTTTGACAAACGAGCTGATGTCGCTTTATGAATGTCAGCTATACATTGCTGACCTGGTCTGGTTTTTCAATCTCGAAGAGCCATACTTCAACGAAAAAGGGGCAAAGATCCCCGACGCTGACCAATTGCACATTTTGTTCAAAGACGTTTGGTTCAAATACCCAGGTTCAGAAAATTGGATTCTCAAAGGCGTCACAATAGATATTCATCCCAAGCAAAATATCGCCATAGTTGGAAAAAATGGGGCCGGAAAAACTACCCTGATCAAATTATTGTGCGGGTTTTACGAACCCACCAAAGGTTCGATTACTATAAACGGAATCAAAGTCTCGCAGATAAACAAACCGGATTACTGGAAAAAAATCTCAGTTCTTTTTCAGGATTTCGATATGTACAGTACTTCAGCCAAAGAAAGCATTGCGATAGGAAATATATCCCAAGTAAATGATCTCAAGCGTATTCAAAAATATGCCAAGTTAAGCGGCATTGACGACTGGATATCCGATCTGCCAAAAAAGTACGACAATCCTTTGTACCGAGATTTTGAATTTGGTGTAAATCCTTCATCGGGCCAGAGCCAAAGGATCGGATTAGCCAGAGCCTTATTCAAAGATCCCGAGATTCTCATTCTCGACGAACCCACGAGCAATGTCGATCCCGAAGCCGAGGAGGAGATCTTTCACAAGATTTTGGAAGTGGGAAAAGACAAGATTATTTTCTTCATTTCCCACCGCTTTAGTACAGTCAGGAAAGCCGACCGCATCTTTGTCATCCAAGAAGGTGTCGTCACCGAGAGTGGCTCGCACGAGCAGTTGATGAAGAAAAAAGGCGAGTATGCCAAGCTGTTCACTCTCCAGGCTAAAAGTTACAAATGATATAATAAGATTATGACCAAAAAGAAGAAAAAAAATGCTTTAGTTAGGGCTTTTCGTAAATTAATGCCAGAGCTAGTTTTCAAAACAACCAAGCTTGAAGGCGAGCCGGTAACCAAAAAAATGATCAAGGCTCTATTTGGATGAAAATATCCTCAACAAAGCCCCACGGCGCCACAACGTTCAAAGATTCTGCTTTTGGAGTTTTATCTCACAAAAAACTTTTACCTCTGGAGCTTCAAGGCACAAAAAAAGGACTGGAATTTATCGCAGATGTTTTTTCAAAAGAAAAAATAGTTACAGTCACGCCCGATCTAATTCTTCGATTACACCTAGTCTCGTTTGGTTGGATTTTTCCTGACTGGGCTGGCAAGTTTAGAACCATCCAAGTGCGTTTTTCTGACATTGAGGCGCCACAATATCATCTAGTTCCAGGGTTTGTATCCAATTTGTGTCTCGACCTCGAAGAAAGACTAATACACCATCCTGACCCAGTAGAATTGCTTTCTTGGTTTCAGCACAGATTTGTCTACATTCATCCTTTTCAGGATTACAACGGACGAACAGCCAGAATGCTAAGCTATCTTATTATGTTGAATCTGAGTATCGAACCGAGAGAAATTAGAGCAGAGAACAAAGCCGACCGAAGAAGATATTTAGAAGCGATGCAAGCAGCTGATAATGGTGATTACACCAAACTTCAGAAATTAATTAGACAGTCATTAAAAAAATAGCATGTCAATTTTCTCCCCCAAAGTTTTAGAAGAAGTGGGCTCTCAGTTTTCTGGCAAATTAAAAGTCATCAAGACTCTGGATAGCAAATATGTGTCGACAGGATATCTGACCCAAAGCGGGGGACTAATTAATGATATCTGGGGCCCGATCTTAAAAAAAATTGGTCAAAAAGAAAAAACCTGGTTGATACTAGGGCTCGCCGCGGGTACTGCCGCAAGTATTATTGCCAAGAAATTTAAACCTACCAAAATAGTTGGGGTAGAGATCGATCCTCAGATGATTTACCTAGGGAAAAAATATTTTGACCTAGACAAGATTTCCAACCTCGAAATAGTCACTGCCGATGCCCACGATTATTTACTCACGACCCACGCTCACTTCGACTATATATTAGTCGATATCTACCAAAAAGATGTGTTGCCCGATTTTGTGTATTCGGCAGATTTTATCGATGCCGCCAGAAAGCACGGTTCGACAGTAATCTTCAATCATTTGTTTTACGATGACGATAAAAAAAATAATGCCCAACTACTGGTAAAGTCCCTTGAACTTCGTTTCCCGTCCATCAAGCTTCAGCATATTCTTACAAATATGCTCATAATCTGCCAAAAACGGGTATAAAAAGGTATAATGAGTGGCCCAAATTTATGTTTAAGTTTATCTCCAAATTCCTAGACCTAAATCAAAAAGAAGTCGACCGTCTCAAAGGCAGACTGGTCCACATCAACTCCCTCGAAGACAAGTACAAAAAGATCAAAAAAAACGAAAATTTCGCTTCCCTCACTGCCGAACTAAAAAAAAGATTATCCGAAGGAGACACACTTGATAATCTCCTCCCCGAAGCCTTTGCCATTGTTCGCGAGGCCTCCAAGAGAGCCATTGGTCTTCGCCCCTACGATGTCCAGCTGATGGCCGCCATCGCCTTTCATGAGGGCAATGTGGCCGAGCAAAAAACCGGAGAGGGTAAAACTTTGTCAGCCATCCCAGCTTTATATCTAAACGCTCTTTCTGGCAAAGGCACACACCTGGTGACCGTAAACGATTATTTGGCTCGTCGTGACGCTGGCTGGAATGGTCCCACCTTCCACATGCTTGGGTTAAGTGTCGGAGTCATCATCCACGAACAATCATTTTTGTACGACCCCACTTATTTTGATCCCATTCATGGCGACGACCGCTTGGCTCATTTACGTCCAGTAGACCGGAAGACGGCATATGCAGCCGATGTGACATACGGCACCAACAATGAATTTGGTTTTGATTACCTCAGGGACAACATGGTGGGAAGCACGGCCGAGATGGTCCAGAGGAGTCATCACTTTGCCATAGTGGACGAAGTGGATTCGATTCTTATCGACGAAGCCAGAACCCCTCTTATTATTTCTGCTCCTGATACTGAACCCACTCAAAAATATTACGATTTTGCCAAGTTAGTAAACAGACTTGATCGGGCCACCGATTATGTCATAGACGAAAAGCATCGGACTGCCAATCTCACGGACGTCGGACTCGAAAAAGTCGAAAGCTATTTACATATCGACAACCTGTACGAGCACGATTTTGCCACTATTCACCATCTCGAAAACGCTCTCAAAGCCAGGACTCTGTTTTTGCGCGACAAAGACTACATTATTCGTGACAACCAGGTTGTCATCGTAGACGAATTTACTGGTCGTCTCATGCCGGGCCGTAGGTGGTCCGAAGGTCTGCATCAGGCAGTCGAAGCCAAAGAAAATGTTCCCATCCAACAGGAGTCCAAGACCATGGCTACTATTTCTTTCCAGAACTACTTCCGTATGTATGAAAAGCTTGCCGGTATGACAGGGACTGCCGCGACCGAAGCCGAAGAGTTTCAAAAGATTTACAAGCTCAATGTCGTGATTATTCCCACTCACAAAAATACAGCCCGGACCGATCACTCCGATACGATCTACAAAAACTCGCATGTAAAGTATCTTGCTTTAGCCGAAGAAATAAAAAAGATTCATGCCAAAGGCCAGCCTGTTTTGGTAGGCACCACTTCTATCGACAAAAATGAAATCGTTGCGACATATCTTCAAAAAGCCGGCGTTCCCCACCAGCTCCTAAATGCCAAAAATCACGAAAGAGAAGCCCAGATTATTGCTCAAGCCGGGCGAAAGGGTGCAGTCACCATTGCCACCAATATCGCCGGCCGCGGAGTGGACATCATCTTGGGTGGCACCCCACCTCCCAATCCAGAGTTTGTCCTGGGCAAAGATAGATTGACTGAAAAGCAGTACGAAAAAGAGCTGGCCCGTTGGCAAAAAGATCATGACGAAGTCGTGAGTCTGGGTGGATTGTATGTCATCGGTACCGAGCGGCACGAATCCCGGCGCGTAGACAATCAGCTCAGAGGCCGGTCCGGCCGCCAGGGTGACCCCGGAGCTACGAAGTTTTATCTAGCTCTCGACGACGAGATCATGCGCATATTCGGCGGCGACCAAGTGTCAAAGATTATGAATTTCCTGAAGATTCCCGAGAATGAGCCTATCGAGCACTCAATGGTGAGCAAAGCCATTGAGCAAGCTCAGATCAAGGTCGAAGGCTTCAATTTTGACGCCAGAAAAAACGTGGTGGAGTACGACGATGTCATGAACAAGCAGCGCGAGGTCATCTACAGACTGCGCGGAAAAGTCCTCCAGGATCAGATCACCGAAGAAGAGGTAGCCACTCGTCTGACTTCCCAAATGGAAAACATTATCAAGATTTATGCCCCGAGCGGCGTCATCGAGTCTGAGGTCTTGCCTATTGTAAATTCACTGGCGGATATTATTCCCTTCGATGATGCATCAAGAATTGGCCTGGAAGAGCAGTTCAAAAAATATGGCACGGCCACAGAAATAAAAACACTCACTACTCAAATCATTCGTGATGCCTTGAGCCAAAGAAAGAGTATGCTGGGGGACCAAGTCTGGCGTGAGGTTATCCGCTACGCGTATCTTTCTTCCATAGACAATCTCTGGGTCGAGCATCTAAGTAGCATTGATAATCTAAGATCTGGTATTGGTCTTCGTAGTTATGGCCAAAGAGATCCACTCGTTGAGTACAAAGGCGAGGCCTTCTCTATGTTTGAGAGATTGATTACTCAGATCGAATCCGAGTTTGCCAAGCGACTGTTCAGGATCCAACCCGGGATGCCCCAAACTCGTGAGCCAGTTTTGCAAAGAGCCGTAGAAATCAAACCCGATTTTGCACTTCCAGAACAAAGTGAAGATACGGCACCAGTCAAGAAATCTTCGGGTGGAAAGTCAGTTCCAAATGAATTTCTCTCTGCTTTTGCCGGCCTCCAAAAAGGCAGCGTAGAAAACAAAAATAAGGCCTTAGGTAGAAACGATCCTTGTTGGTGTGGCAGCGGCAAAAAGTACAAAAAATGCCACTATCCAAACTAGATTACTTGTGTCATTGACGTCTGTACAGAATTATGTCATACTCATGGTATGACAAAAACACTCCCTATTACACAGGCTAGAGACGAGTTCCCCACTTTGGTAAAAAATGCCAGCCACAAGCTGGATGAATACATAATTACTGTCAATGGGTCTCCCGCTGCAGTTCTTATATCAGCTTCTGAGTATGAATCGTGGAAAGAAACCATGGACATCTTGAGTAACCCCAGTCTACTTAAGTCAATTAAGCTTGGAGAAACAGAATTGAAACAGGGCAAAAGCATATCATTCGATGATTTGAAAAAGAGTTTGCAATAAACACCATGTATAAACTGGTTATTGCTCCAAATGCTCAAAAAGAGCTAAAAAAACTTAAGAAGATTTATCAAGAAGTGTTGATTGCCGCCTTGGAAGATATTCAAGAGGACCCTTTTTTAGGAAAACCCTTGACTCGCGAACTATCAGGAAGATTCTCGTACAAAATAAGCGTATTCAGAATAATTTACAAAGTAAATCAAAAAGAAAAAACAGTTTCGGTCATCTCAGCTGGCCACAGGTCCATAGTGTACAACTAGGCATTTGAGATATACTAATAGTGTGAAACGGAAACTTCCTCCCGAGCTGACGAAAGTCACCCCTGTGGCTAAGTTCGTGTCAGCAGTGTTATTTATCTGGTTGCCCATTATCGCTTTTCTTTTGGGTATTAGGTACCAGATCTTTATTCGCTATGGCTACTGATACCAAGATCCCGCGCTGGCTGACCACAATCACGGTCTTCTCGAAGACCTTAACTTTTATATTGTTTATAGTTCTCCCCCTCATTGCTTTTTATCTAGGCAACAGTTACCAAAAGGTCGTAAACGAGATCGATTACGAGCCTATCTCCCGCGTCCACAGTATCATCATTACCCCCCGCGTCCCCACTCCGACTCATACTCCCACGCCATGACGCGCATTTTTGTCGCTATTCTCATTTTTCTCGCCATTGCAAAATTTTTACATCTGTCCGACCCCGATATAATTCGCATCAACACCAGACGCAGTTTTTACCCAGATACTATAGGAAGAGTATTTCAAAACAAATTTACTGAAAGTTTTACCCTGGCCCGCAAACAATTTTTTTCTATCTTTAGGATATGACGAAAAAATTATGGAGTTGTCTGCTTATCGTGGTCCTGGGAGTGGCCCTTCGAGTATATGATTTTGGAGTAAATCCAGCCGGGGTCTATGTAGACGAGGCTTCCCACGGTTACTCCGCTTACTCACTTCTCAAAACAGGTCGCGACGAATTTGGAAAAGCCTGGCCCATTTTATTTCGCTCTTTTGGTACATATCCTCCGGGTCTCTACAATTATCTGACAGTTCTTCCAGTCAAAATATTAGGTCTCAATGTCATCAGCACTAGAATGACGTCATTAATTTTTGGCGTAATCTTGGTTATTCTCGCCACGATTATAAATACTCGATTCGGCTTAGTCGTGGCTATTACTCCGGTATTTATTTTTATTTCCCGAAGTGCCTTTGAGCCAAATCTGGGCCTAGTTCTGCTGTTTTTAGGCCTGGTTCTTTTTCTTCGCAAACATTCTTATTTATCAGCATTTTTTCTCTCACTCTCTGCCTACGCATATCCCGCCGAGCGATTGTTGTCTATCGTTCTTCTACTTTTTCTTTTCAGAAAAAATTGGCGAGTAGTTTTATTTGGTCTGGTTTTACAGATACCTCTGTTTTTGTTGAGTTTCACTCCAGCCGGTAACAGTAGATTGTCTACTCTGTCAGGTGGTAACCCCATTCGTTTGTATGTTGCCTACTTTAGTCCCGACAATCTCTTCTCCAAGCCAGATCCAGATGTTCAGAGATCATTTCCCGAACTTAGCGTCTTTTATTGGTGGATGATTATTCCATTACTATTTGGTCTAAAAAAGTTACTTACAACTCACAACCGATCACTTACAACTATTTTTTTACTTCTCCTAATTATTTCTCCCATTCCCGGAGCGGTTACAAAAGATTACTTTTCCACCCTTAGAGTTCTACCCTTATTTTTAGTTCTGGCTTATTTTATATCGACAGCTTGGCCAAAAAATAAATACCTTTCCACTTTCCTTATTCTTATCTCTGTAGTGGAGCTGTATTCAAATCTTGTTTTGCTAAAAAACGAACGAGCAGTCGCTTGGAATGCAGGTTACGAGTCCCTCGCTAGCTTTACTCGCATCCATCGAGATAAGCCCATTGTGGTGGACAATAGTCGCCTAGCTCCCAGTTATATTCTTCTGGCGTTTTACAATCAGACCGGCCCTGCCGAATTTCAAAGACAATATTCCTCGGATTGGATAAAAGATTATTACCGTCATACTCAGTTCGAAAATATGTCCTTCGAAAACATAGAGGTCCGCCCCATTGTCTGGGAGACTGATATTTATAAGGATCAGTATCTAGTCGGGGATCACCTGGCCATCTCCGAGTCCCAGGCCCGCGAGCACAATCTGACGCTAGTTCACAAAGGCGCTCATTTTCAGATTTACACCACCCAAAAATGATATGATTTTTGACAGTGATTGAAGTCTATTTGACCAGGTGGAAATATGCTTTAGGCGGAGTCATTCATTTTTTTTCCTTGCCCATCCTTCTGACCACCCTTTTTTCTCCTTGGAAGCGTCTGACGAACGATGAAGAGGTCGTAGGGTTCAATCTCGAGCGCTGGTTTCAGCAAGTCAGTTTCAATCTCATTTCCAGGGGCATCGGATTTTTTGTAAGATTTTTTCTATTTTTGTTTGGTCTGGTCGCTCTATTTTTGGTCTTTGTAGGCGGTCTAGTAGGTTTTATTATCTGGCTTGCTATTCCCATTTTTCCAGCCGTCTACTTTGCCTCTCACGATCCTGGTAGCAAGAGACTTTTGTCCTCTCTTTCTGTTCACAATTTCTTCTCAACCTCTCCCGGTCGGTTTATCCTCACACATCTTGGGCTTGAGGCGGAAGTATTGCGTTATTCTACTCCGGTCACAGATAGTCAGACTAAGCCCGATTCTCTTACTGAGTTTATAAATGCTTTGACTTCCCAAAATCCTTGGGACCGCGATTTGCTTCGCAAATCGGGTGTGGATTATCAGGATATAGTCCAGGCTGCCCTTTGGTGGGACTACCTTCACCCCGAAGCCCAACCCCCTCGTTATACCAGAGCCGGTATTGGATTGGAGCTTATGACAGGCTACACACCCAATCTCAATCATTATGTGTCAGATCTGTCTGCTCCCCAGAAGTTTTCTCGCCACCTGGTAGGTCGTAGCGAGACAGTATCTCGCATCGAAAGATCTCTGGTCAGTGGCGAGAGCGTGGTCCTAGTAGGCCAGCCAGGAGTGGGAAAAAAGACCGTGGTTCTAGAATTTGCCAGGAGGGCTCAAGACGGCGAGCTAAATACCAAGCTTTTGTACCAAAGGGTTTTAGAGTTCGATTTCAATTTTCTCCTTTCAAAAAGTCAGGATATAAATCAAAAAAAATCCCAACTCGCAGATCTGTTGTCCGAAGCAGCTGCCGCTGGCAATGTGATACTTGTGATCAAGGATCTGCACCGTCTGACCAGATCAGATATCGAAGGTCTAGATTTTACCGATCTGTTTGAAAGACATTTGGAGTCAGGCAAGCTCAAGATCATTGCCATCAGTTCAGATGTCGATTATGAGAGATTTTTGGCGACCAACAGTAAGCTTAGAAAATACTTCTCAGTGGTCTCAGCTACAGTTCCTACCCGTGACGAAGCCACTCGCATTGTCATGGAATCGGCCTCAGATTGGGAAGCCCGGCGCCGAATTATTATCCGAGTCCAAGCCGTCCGGGCCATCATTGCCGGCAGTGACCGCTTTATTACCGATATTCCCTTCCCCCAAAAAGCCCTCGAGATTTTGGATCATGCAGTCGCTTATGTGGAGAAAGAAGGTCGCACTATCCTCACAGCAGATGATGTAAATACTGTTATCTCCGAAATCACCGGTATTTCCTTGGCGCATCTTACGGATCGCCAGAAGAACTTGTTAGCCAACCTCGAGTCAGTCCTACATCAGCATATCTCAGGTCAGGATACAGCAGTCAGCCTAGTGTCCAAGAGTCTGCGGGCTGCCAATCTAGGAGTAAAAGGGGAGTCGCGTCCAGTAGGATCATTTCTATTTTTGGGTCCCACGGGAGTGGGCAAGACTCAGACAGCCAAGGCATTGGCCGAGATTTACTACGGATCAGTCAAAAATATCTTGCGCTTTGATATGGCCGAATATGCTGGCACCGGAGGTCTAGCCAGACTCATTGGCAATCCGGGAGCCTCTCAACCAGGCAGTCTAACGACGGGGGTCAAGAATCATCCGGCAAGTTTACTGCTTCTAGATGAAATTGAAAAAGCTCCCCCCGAAGTCTACAACTTGTTTTTGAGCATGCTAGATGAAGGTAGTATCACCGACGGCTTTGACAAAAAGATAAACTGTCAGCATCTGTTTGTGATAGCCACTAGTAACGCCGGCTCCAGTTTTATCCGCGACCGGGTCAAAGCAGGAATTCTGGGTGGCCAGCTCCAAAAAGAGGTTCTGAATTATATCCAAAAAAAGAGCCTGTTTTCTCCCGAGTTTCTCAACCGCTTTGACGGCGTGGTAGTTTTTGAGCCCCTATCAAAAAGTCAGTTGACCGAGATTGCCAAGCTGATGCTAAAAGATCTCCAGGTTACGCTCGAACAGCGAAATATTCATTTCACGATTACCCCCGAGCTGACGGCCGCCGTTGCCGAGGATAGTTACGATCCCGAATTTGGCGCCCGGCCCATGCGCAGGCTCATCGATCTGACCATTGGTGATATCATCAGTCGCAGTATGTTATCCGGAGACTTGGTCGAGGGCAGCAAATTTAGTCTCGTGCCAGACAAGACAGAAGGGTATAAAATAATAAAACAATGATCGACCCCAGGATTTCTGATTATCTTTTCTCAAACCGTGTTAGTTCCTTTTCGATTCTTCAGTCCGATGGCTCCATCCATAGCGCCGTATGTCTATATGCCAATACGGACAATCCTCTAGAGTTTTTTATCCTGACAAAAAATACCACCCAAAAAGTCCAATCGATATTGGGCGGGACTACGGTACCTGCCAGTCTGACAATTGGGTTTAGTGAAACCGAATGGAAGAGTTTTCAAGCCACCGGAAATGCCAGGGTCGCCCTAAAAACCGAAATCGAACTCAAAGACATCTACGAAAAGAAATACAATAAGACTGTAGACCTAGATACCGACTCTGTATTTATCGTATTCACCCCTACTTGGTATCGCTATACCGAGTTCCATTCCGATCCCAAAGTCACGATCGAGTCCGAGTAGTATCCTCTCACATCTTGTCGTATCTTCTCGCATATTATACTATCTTCTTATATGGCCATCAGCGACTATAAATGGGAGATCACGTCTGAAATCCAGGATCTGTTGAGTCAAATCGACATCCTAAAACAAGTTTTTTCAAAGATCCCTCTTACTCAAAAAGAAACTGAGATTCTTTTTGACAAGTCCATAATAAACAGCGCTGTTTCTTCGGCTCAGATAGAGGATATACCGGCTACTATTGATGACCCACTTCTCGAAGGAGAAAATCTCAAATTGAGTTACAAGAATCTATACACCAGGGGGACACTCCCAAAACTGTCAGTTTCAGAGATCAAGAATTTTCACTCACAGGTTTTGGCTGGTGTTTCAGGTTCAGCCGGTTCTTACCGGCAAGAACCTTGGGCCATTTTCAATTCAGCGGGAGTCGTTATTGCGCAGACACCCCTTCATATCGAGATCCCGCGCTTGGTTGAAGAACTAGTCAAATTCGTAAACAATCTCTCGGAGCACCCTGTTGTAATAGCCTCAGTCGCCCATTTCATATTTGAGAAAATACATCCATTTGCCGATGGCAATGGGAGGACTGGCCGCTTGTTATCTGCTTATTTACTACATTACCATGGATACAGTCTTGGTGGCCTTGTTCCACTTGAAAACTATATAAGAAAACATAGGAGTGGCTATTATCAGTCTCTGACTCCCAGCCATCGCATTACAGAATTTATTTTTTTCACGGCATCAGCTTTGGTTGATCAAGCAAACCAGACACTAGAAGATATAAAAAATCCTCCACCACCTGCTCAAAAAAACTTACTTTTGCCAAGAAGACAGGAAATTTTAGAAATTATCAAAGACCATCCCCAGTGTACATTTGATTTTATACGCCGCAGATTTATAAATGTGAGTAGCCAATCCATTCACCGAGACATGCAGTTTCTTATTCGGGCGGGATTGATCAATAAACATGGGTCAACTAGAGGAGTCGTTTATTCAGTGTGTTAATATAATTTGATGTTTACCCTTCCTCCACTTCCATTTGCTCCCGAGGCTCTAGAACCGCATATCGACGCTCAGACCATGACCATCCATCACATCAAGCATCACCAGACTTATGTGGACAATCTGAACAAATTGTTACCAGACAAGACTGAGGCCGACCTCCCAGGTATCTTGGCAGATATTGATTTATTACCCGAAGGTATTCGCCAGGGTGTAAAAAATCATGGTGGGGGACACGCAAACCATTCTCTCTTTTGGACGCTCCTTTCACCTACTCCCAGTACTCCATCCGAGCCTCTTTTGTCAGCACTCAATTCTACATTCGGCTCCCTCGATGCTTTCAAAGAACAGTTCACAACCCGTGCCATGTCAGTTTTTGGCTCCGGCTGGGCATTTCTTATCAAAAAGCCAGATGGATCGCTCGCTCTCAAAAGGCATTCTTTCCAAAATAGTCCCTTGATGCAAGGCAACCAGCCTCTTCTTGCTCTCGATGTCTGGGAGCATGCATATTATCTCAAGTATCAAAACCGGAGAGCCGAGTACGTTGCCGCTTTCTGGAATGTCGTCAACTGGACCGAAGTCTCCCGCCTCTTTGAGTTGTCATCCTGAATGCAATGAAGGATCCAGTCACTATTGATGATTATCAAGTCCAGTCGCGCAAATCTATCATTCAGTCGATTTTCCCCCAGACGGTCGGTGACATCAAATACGTCACGATTGCAATTACAGAAGAAGCCGGAGAAATAGCCGGCAAGATCAAAAAATTGATTCGGGACAAAAAAGGGAAACTAGATGATGAAGCAAAAGAAGGCCTGATCAAAGAAATAGGAGACGTGCAATGGTACCTAGCCAGGCTCTGTGACCTAATAGATGTCCCCATGTCCCGAGTGTTGAAAACCAATATGGAAAAAATAATGTCCAGAAAAGACAGAGGAGCCATCCATGGTTCAGGCGACGACCGTTAACCTTTACGAGTAGCTCGGATGCGGTCAGTTTTATTCAAATATCTTTTGCGTAGTCTCAATGACACCGGTGTGATCTCCAGTAGTTCATCGTCTTGAATAAAGTCCAGCGCTTGCTCCAGTGACATCTTGAGAGCCGGAGTCAGGACTGTTTTGATATCCGCTCCAGCTGATCTCATGTTGGTCAGATGCTTGCCTTTACACACGTTTAGCTCCACGTCACTTTCCCGCGTCCCCAGTCCGATAATCATCCCCTCATATACATCTTCCCCGGGTTCGATAAAAGTAATTCCTCTTTCTTGAGCATTTTCCAGCGAGTAGGACAGAGCTTTTCCAGCGTCCAATGCTACCAAGACTCCTGCCCTCACATCTTCTGCCACTGGTCCGGCATCTTTATATCCGGCAAACTGGGTATGAAATATAGCCGTCCCTTTGGTGAGAGTGAGTAAGATGTTTCGCACGCCAATCATGTTTCTCTGTGAGATCATATAAGTGATCTTGGTTCCCCCCTTGCCGTCCGCCATCATATTTTCCATCAGTCCGCGTCTCTTACCCATCTCAGTGGTTACCGATCCTACGTGTTCATCTGGAATCTCGACGGTTACCTCATCATATGGCTCCTGGCCATCTTTCATAATGACTTGTGGTCTGGACACCTGCATCTCATAGCCTTCCCGGCGCATGTTTTCAATCAGGACGGCAATATGTAGCTCTCCTCGTCCGGCTACCTCAAACTCTCCTCCACCCAGGTCAGCAAATCGCATTCCCAGGTTTGTCTCTTTTTCGCGGGCCAGTCGGTCACCGATTTGTCTACTAGTTACAAACTTCCCCTCTTTTCCGGCAAATGGACTAGTGTTGGCTCCCATGGTTACTTTGAGAGTCGGTTCTGTGACTTTGGTCGCCACCAGGGCTTCGGGATTAGCAGGATCAGTAATCGTCTGTCCGATTTCTATATTTTTGACTCCCGCCAGTGCCACTATATCTCCCGCTGGGGCTTCTTGGATTTCCTCTCGTCCGATCCCGCGACTAGTGTACAGCCTCTCGACTGTAAATGTTCCCACCGTTCCAGCTTCATTGACCAGAGCCACTCTTTGGCCTGTTTTGATAGTGCCTCTTTTGATGCGTCCTACTCCCAGTTTGCCCAAATGAGTGTCAAAGTCCAGAGTGGAGATCATCATCTGGAGTGGCTGGTCGGTATTTACCACGCCATTTGGTACGATCTTGAGTATGAGGTCAAAAAGAGGGGATAGGTCGTCTGCCATGTCCGTCACTTTGTTGCCATTGCCAGCTTTGCCCTCGCGCCCGACCGCATAAATGACGGGGAAAGATAGTTGTTCCTCGGTTTCAGCAAGTTTCAAAAACAATTCTTCCGTCTCATGCAGCACCTCCTCGGGTCTGGCGTCTCTTTTATCGATCTTGTTGATGACCAAAATTACTTTTAGGCCTAGTTGGAGGGCCTTTTGCAGGACAAACTTGGTCTGAGGTAGTGGTCCCTCAGCCGCATCCACGATGAGTAGTGCTCCATCGGCCATATTGAGGACTCGCTCCACCTCGCCCCCAAAGTCAGCGTGTCCGGGAGTATCAATGATATTGATCTTGACGTCTTTATAGTAGACAGCCGTGTTTTTAGCGAGAATTGTGATTCCGCGTTCCCGCTCGAGGTCATTGGAGTCCAGGATCGTGGTTTGGCTCATCTCAGCCTGATTGTCACGAAAAGTATGGGTCTGCTTGAGCATCCCATCCACAAGCGTAGTCTTGCCGTGGTCGACGTGAGCAATAATGGCGATGTTACGAATGTCCTGCATAAAAAAACGCCCTCTGTCAGCGTACGCCTATTTTAACACGAATCAGCCCAGAAGAGGATCAGGTATCCTTAGTCGCCGTTTGCTTCAAAAACCCACGAACGAACTAGAATTTACCCTGATAATAAATGCGCTCCCCGTGTCGGATTATTTAATATCACTTCCAAAATTCCATCAATGCCTTCCAAAATAGCCTTTAATTTAGGTGCATCTTTTTTGAGGCACATAACATGAACATTTGGTCCGGCATCAATAGTAAAATAGCATTTAAGACCAGACGATCTCAGATCATAAATCTTATTTATAATATCAATCGTCTGAGGCGACCAGTAGATGAGAGCTGGCGACGAGGTCATCATGACCGCATGCATGTTAATCGCTTCAGATTCTAAAATCTCTCCAAATTCGTTAAAATTTCTATTCTTCAGTGCCAATTTCAACCTTTTTATCTTTAAAGGCATACTCTTGATTCTAGCCTTGTAAAATGGACTACTTTCTACTAGTGAATGTCCTTCAGTAGAGCTTACTTTCTTAACATCAGCATTAACTATGGCAATCACATCACAAATGTCCCAATAATCCGTCGAGTAAAGAGAGTAAGCATAGGATTTCTCTGATGAGTTTGCCGTTTTCCACTCCACAATTCCATCTGGAATAGAACGACATGCTGATCCCGACCCAATCCTGGCAATTATAGACAGCTCTCTTTCGGTCAGTTTGAGACCTGCAGCCTTTGCAGCGGCCATGGAAAGAGCTGCAAAACCCGAGGCAGATGACGCCAAACCAGATCCTTTAGGAAAATTATTTTTACTCTCAACTACTGCCTTTGTTGATATGTGAGCCATTGCACGCACTCTATCCAGATGGGAAACAACTTTCATCTTTTCCTCGCCATCAACTTTCTTACCATCAAGTGTTACCAAATCTTGCTTTAGGTTATGCAAAAATTCTACCGAAGTCACTGTGTATGCCTCAGAGAGATTCATCGATATCGAGCTATTCATGGGAATTCTTAGCTTTGCATCCTTTTTACCCCAGAATTTAATAAAGGCAATGTTAGCTGGTGCTTTAGCTTCTGCTCTCATAGTTTTTCCAACCTTACCCCCTCAGCGTTTGGTTTAACTGAAATAATCTTTCCACCTTGAGACTCTATTGCTTTAGAAATTACTTTTTCGTGATTCGGATCAACAAAGGCGGTGATGCAATCTCCTCCACCAGCCCCGGATAGTTTGGCGCCGTAAGCTCCCGCATTCCTGGCTGCATATATCAATCTGGATAATTCAATGGTGCTCACTCCTAGAGCCTCTAATAAACCTTGGTTCAAGTTTGCCAATTCTCCTACACGTTCAGCAGTCCCACTCTCCAATTTCACTTTGGCCTCGGAAACGATTTCACCGATTAACTGAAAGATTTCATCAAACAATTTCGGACTTTTTTCATGCACTTCCTTGACCCGTCCAACCATGACTGGCGTTTCACCCTTAATCCCGCAATGTCCTACAACAATAGAAAGATTGTTTGCGAGAATCGGCTGTATTGTTTTTCCACCAGTTACAAACAGAAGAGTTCCTCCCCAAATAACAGAAGCGGCATCAAAACCCGAACCAGTTTTTTGAACATCTAGAACAGCATTAAATGACAGATCAAAAAGTTCCTGTTTCGAAAGCGATCTCCCGATGAGATTAGACAAAGCGTACAAAGTACTAACCACTGATGCAGAGGAACTGCCTAGTCCAGACATTTCAAATTCGCTTTGGGTTTCAATAGATACCCCCGAAGAAAGGCCAACTTTATCTCTGAATCTCCTAACAGCAAACTCAATAAAACGAGCTCCTTTTGGCACCTCTCCTGAGCCTAAGTTATTTATATCTTTACGATAGTTGGTCACGCCCACATCCGGAGCGTTTAGTGATAGATTACCGTCACTTGTCAGACCAGCCACTAAAGACATTCTCTGATCGACTGCCGTCACAATGCATGGGTAACCATACATGACAGCATGTTCTCCAAAAAGCATCAACTTCCCCGGTGCTGTAACTTTAATTCTTTCGGCCATGCATATTAGACTATTTAAATATCTAAAACCCACGTTTAATGTCGATCAAATTTGACATGGGTGTAATATTATCGTTTGGTATCTATGTCTTCCAAAACCCACGCTTGTTACAAAAATTCAAGTTTTAATCTTCAGGAATATATCCAAGTTGAATCAGCTTCTCAAAAGTACTTCTAAATTTCGGAAGAAAAAAAGCGACATTCGGAGTAAGCTTTAACTGCAACGCTTCGTCCAAGGTAAAGAAATTTATTTCTTGCCCCTCACCCAAGCCCAATTTAAATTTATATAGATCCTCGCTATCTACAAAAGCAGAAAAAGCATAGCCCTTCGATCCGTCTTGTCGTGTTAGCTGTCCCACCAGATGTAGTCTTTTGGGGACAAAAGAAATTTCCTCTTTTAGTTCACGTCTTATTCCTTCTTCAGGAGTTTCTCCTTCTTCAATTCCACCCCCAGGAAAATGCCAACAGTTAGGGTGTGGAATATTTGGCACATCATCTCTATGAAACATTAGTATTTTTTTGTCGCAAAAAATGATTGCCGAAGCAGAATTCATATTATTAATAATAGTTTGACATAAACCTATGTCAAAACCCACGTTTTGACAAGTTGGTATAATCTCTCCCATGTCTTCCAAGTCTCATGCCACGATCAAGTTTCTTTACGACACTTTAGGTCGCAAGATTCTCAAGCTCATTCTCAAGCGAAATGGGGGAGACATGGAGGTCGCAGACCAGGTACTTCAAGACACTTTTGTAGCAGTCTACAAATCATTTCACACTTTCCACAACAAGAGTACATATTTTACCTGGGTTTGTAGGATTGCCCTCAATAAGATGGCCGATTATTATCGCGGTCAGGTAAACAAAAACTCGACTCTCTCTCTGGATATCCCCGCCCCGATTATCTCTCCCGAGGAAAAAATGTCCTTAGATGAGCTCAGGGCTCAAGTAAACAACTGTCTCAACCTCTTGCCCCCCGAGTACAGAAGACTTCTGCATCTCAAATATTACGAAGAGCTGTCCAACAAAGAGATTAGCGTCAGGCTAAATTTGTCCGAGCGCAAGCTTGAGGGCCGTCTGTATAGGGCAAAGAAGCTATTGGGAAAAATCTATGCAAAATCTTCCTAAAGCGATTGCCCACCTCAAAAAAGACCCGGTCCTAAAATCAGTCATTGATAGGTTTGGCATATTGGGCTACTCCCCTGCCCCCGATTTTTTTGACAGTCTAGTGGGATCTATCATTAACCAGCAGCTCTCCCTCAAAGCCGCCAAGACGATATATGATCGGTTCTTGGGCTTGTTCCCGGACCGAAAATATTCACACGATTTAGTGCTTAGTATTTCGGATTTAGAACTTAGAAACGTGGGTATGTCCTGGGCCAAAGTCAGGTCAGTCAAAGATTTATCGGCCAAGGTGTTAGACAAATATGTCCGATTAGATCTACTGGACCAAATGTCAGATGAAGAAGTGATTTCTCATCTTACTCAAGTCAAAGGCATTGGCCGTTGGACGGCAGAGATGAAGCTTATGTTTGCTCTCCACAGACCAGATATTCTTCCCCTGGATGACATTGGCATCCACAACGCTTTTGTAAAGCTGTATGGACTAAACAGAAAGCACAAGACCTTTGCCTCTAAAATGCAAAAAATCGCCGAGTCCTGGAGACCATACCGCACAGTCGCCTGCTGGTACCTCTGGAAAAGTTTGGATAATAAGGAGTAAAATCACCCCCTGTGACTCATCTCGTACAGCAAATGGCGCCAGTTATCTGGGAAGAGATAACAAAGGCCAAAAACATTCTTCTCCACTTTCATCCCAGTCCTGACCCCGACAGTATTGGCTGTGCCCTCGCCATGTATCACATGCTTCGTAAAGCAGGAAAAAAAGTCACCGTAATTTCCGGAGATTCAGAGATTCCAGCTTATATCGACATCTTTCCTGGATATCAATCCATCGTTCAGTCGGATATCTCTCAGATTGATCTATCAAGATTTGATTTATTCGTTATTCTCGACAGCTCCGACTACAAACTGATATCCAGAAAAAATGAGGTGGTTTTTCCAGAAAATCTCCGAACAGTCATAATTGACCATCATGCTACCAACTCTTCATTTGGGGACGTCAATCTAGTAGATCCTAGCTATCAGTCCACATGCGAAATTTTATTTGAACTTTTTAAACTATGGAATATAGATCTTGATTACAACATCAGCACCAATTTGTATCTGGGAATCTATAGTGACACCAGGGGATTCAAAAACCCAAAAACTTCTTCTGAGACATTTGCAAAAGTAACTGAGCTCACAAAAATTTCAACTGACTTTCCCGAAAAAGTGTTTATCCTAGAAAACCAACGAAAACATGACGATCTCAAGCTCATGGGTTTGGCATATAGCTCCATCCAAAATTATTTCTCGGACAAAGTAGCTATTGCTCAGGTCAATTATTCACAGCTTGAAAAAAACCAAGTGTCCAGGCCAAATGCCAAGGCTCAAATAGCCGATGTCATGAAGTCAGTAAAAGGCTGGATGATATCGATTGTTTTGGTCGAAGAGCAGCCGGGAATCGTGATTTGTGTAATTAGGACCAGGGATTCAAAAGTATACCCCGTGGATATTCTGGCGAAATCCATAGGTGGAGGTGGTCATGCCCATGCGGCAGCAGGAAACATCGATGGAAATATAGATCAGGTCAGATTAAAATTGCTCGAGTCGCTAGTTAACATTTATCCTTCACTCGGCAGCATATGATGCAAAAAAACGATACGAACTTAGTATGGATTGATTTAGAGTACACATCACTCGATGTAGAAAAAAGTCACATCATGCAAATCGCATGCATTATCACTGATAAAGATCTCAATATTCTCACCGATGGTTTAGAAATCGTTGTACATCAGTCTCAAGAGATTATGGACGGCATAGATACAGACGTGATTTCAGTGCATAAAAAGTCGGGTTTATATGACAAGGTACTCAACTCAAAAGTAACTTTAGCAGAAGCAGAAACCCAAATGATTTCATATATTCAAAGATTTGTTGAAGTAAAAAAATCACCAATCTGTGGAAGCTCTGTCCATTGGGATTGGAGAATGATCAAAAAATTCATGCCTGACCTAGGAGCTTACATGTACCGCAGACTGATCGATACCTCAACTATTAAAGAGTTGCACAAAAGGTGGAGACCAGATGAACCAGAATTTGTTTCAAAGCACGCTCACACCGCGCTAGAAGATATTAAAGAGTCAATAGAGGAACTCAAATATTATAGAAACATTGGTTTTGTCGGATAATGGCGCCAGTCAGAATCACCAACTCTTCTAGTGTCCATGAACCAAAACCTGAGATGTACACCATCCTTTTCAAGCAAGAATTGGTGGATTTGATTCTTACTGGTCAAAAGATAAAGACATATAGATATGGCATCAAATACGATTATCTAAAAGTCGGAGACGAGGTGGACATTCAAAACAGCCATTCTAAAGAAATTGCATGCAAAGCCACGATTACCGACAAGTATCGGACAACTTTCAAAGAACTTCCTATCAACATCCCTGGTCACGAGCCATACGAGAGTAAAGACGATCAGAGACAGACTTTTTCAGGCTATTACGCATACATCGGCCGCGAAATCGTGAATGATGATCCTTTCTTGGTTCTGGAGTTTCAGATAAAAGATTGACATACATTATCAAAACAGTATAATTATATTATATGGATACAGTAACTCTTCAAATTCCTATGACCAAGTCTCTTCGCGACAATGCGATTAAGGCTGCCAAAAAGCAGGGATTCTCCTCTCTTCAGGAAGCAGCCAGGGTGATCTTTACCAAGATGGTCGACGGCAAGTTTACCTTTACTGTTTCTGAGCCCACCGTGCATCTTTCTTCTAGGGCTGAAGCAAGATATCGCAAAATGGAAGCTGATTTCAAAACTGGCAAGAATATTCATCATGCCAAGGACCTCGACGATTTTTTTCGTCAACTTGATTCATGAGGATCGACTTTCACAGTCAATTCAAAAAGCACTACCAAAAAAGAATCCGCCCCTATACAGGATTACGCAAAAAATACCAAGAACGGGTAAGTCTTTGGATGAACAATCAAAAAGATTCTAGCTTAAAAGACCACAAACTCTCTGGAAAATTGGTCGAATATCGTGCGTTTTGGATTACCGGAGATGTTAGGGTGACCTATAAGATTATAAATTCAGATACAGTTCAGTTTTATGACGTAGGTAGCCACAATCAGGTATACTAAATGTAATGCTCGGGTTTTTATTTAAGATTGTCATTGTCGCGGCAGTTGTGGCTGGTGGAGGCTATTTTTTATTCATAAAAAACCCCGATACTCTCAAATCAGTTTTGTCTTCCAAGGGTGAGCTAGATATCAAATCAGTTCTTGAGACCAAAGTTCTCTCAAATTTTAAAAATGTTTCAGCTGGAGCCCTGGCCGAAAATGTCAGCAAAGGCTTGGATTCACTCGTCACCCACAATGATTCTCCCGTCGTCTTGGGTATCAAGATCTCAAACGACAGTCTAAATAGCGTCATCGACTTCATCCAAAATCTCCCTCCAGATCAGGTCAATGAACTCAAGCAAGTCATCTGTGCCCCAGCTACCAGTCCCACGCCCACTCTGACTCCGACGCCCAGTATATAATCATCCCCATGGAAGAACTAAAAAAACAGCTAGAGGATCTAAGAGTCCGTTTTGACCAAATCCAAGAAAAGCTAAATCCCGAGGTCAGGGCCAAACAGATCAGAGAGCTCGAAGCCAAGACACTCCACGAAGGCTTCTGGTCCGATCAGATCGAGGCCCAAGCGACCATGAAGCGTCTGTCGGCCCTGCAAAAAGAGTCCGAGGACTTGGAGACTTTGGGCACAGAGATAAAAGACGCTCACGGCCTCACAGATGTGTTAGACAAGCCCGAAGAATTGGAATCTCATGTAAAAAAACTGACCAAAAGACTAAGTCAGCTGGAGATCAAGACTTTTCTCAATGGCCGGTACGACAATTCCAACGCCATTCTCACGATTCATGCTGGCCAAGGGGGGACCGAGGCTATGGATTGGGCTTCCATGCTGTTTCGTATGTATCTTCAGTTTTGCCAGAGCCGGGGTTGGGGAGTGGAGATCGTCGATCAGACTCCCGGAGAAGAAGCGGGTTTCAAGACAATCGTCTTGGAGATCACGGGTCCCTACGCTTATGGCTATTTAAGCGGCGAGCACGGCACCCACCGACTTGTGCGCCAGTCCCCGTTTAATGCGGACAATCTGCGCCAAACCTCATTTGCTCTTGTCGAGGTTCTTCCCGAATTACCCGAAGACGAAGGGGAGATAGTCATCCCCGAAGACGAGGTCCAGTTTGAAGCCTTTAGAGCCACCGGCCACGGCGGCCAAAATGTAAACAAAGTCAGTACCGCAGTCAGGCTTACTCATATTCCCACCGGGATTTCGGTTGCCTGCCAGACCCAGAGGTTTCAAGAGCAAAATAGAAAATTGGCCATGGCCATGCTCAAAGCCAAACTCTGGGCCAAAAGAGAAGAGGAACGCGCCGCTCACGAAAAGCAGCTCAAGGGCAAATACACTGCCGCTTCCTGGGGTACCCAAATCAGGTCCTATGTGTTGCATCCATATAAGCTGGTCAAAGATTTAAGGACCGGTGTCGAGACCTCTCAAGCCGAAGCAGTACTAGATGGCGATTTGGACGCTTTCATCGAGGCGGAAATACGTATGATATACTAATTTCAATGCCAAAATACCCAATTCTTTTATCAGCAGCAGCCATAATTTTAGTAGGGTCTGTTTCAGGTTATTTCTTGGCTACTTCTTCAAAGACTTCTCTGACTTCCACCGCTGGTTCTAGTGTAACGACCGACTCCACTGGTGCCAAAGTCATCGGTACCACCGACACCAAGACTTTTTCTGACAACGCCACTGGTACTCTGCAGGCCGGTGGCCTATCGGGTGAGGGCACCCATCACCTAGAAAGACCGGGTGGAGTCAGTCAGACCGTATATCTCATTTCTTCTATCGTAGACTTAGACGAGTTTGTGGGCAAAAATGTCGAGGTCGGAGGGCAGACAATAGACGCACAGCACGTCGGCTGGCTGATGGATGTTGGTCGCGTCAAAGTCATCGAGCAATAAGTCATACAACATGATCAAGACCTCAAAACTTACCAAAAAGTTTGGTTCTGCCCTAGCGTTGGACGGGGTTGATCTGCAAATCGAGCCAGGAGAATTTGTTTTTATCACCGGCGCCTCCGGATCTGGCAAAACTACTCTTTTTCGCCTTATCATTCGCGATCTCATGGCCGACTCGGGATCACTGGTCGTAGGAGGAGTTGATCTGGCCAAGCTGCCGGGGAAAAAGATCCCAAAATTTCGCCAAACGATTGGCACCATCTTTCAAGATTTCAAATTATTAAACGACCGTAGTGTGTTTGAAAATATATCTTTGCCTCTTATGGTCCGCGGACAAAAAGATTCCGAGATCGAAAAAGAGGTCAAGCTTGCTTTAGAAACAGTCGGTCTCGAGGACCGGTCGTCATTTTTCCCGTCCCAGCTTTCTGGAGGGGAGATCCAAAGAGTAGCCGTGGCTCGGGCCATCGTCGGCCGCCCTAGCCTCATTTTGGCCGATGAACCGACTGGAAACCTAGATCCCAAGACGGCTTCATCAATTGCCAACCTCCTAAAGCAAATTCACACTCATCTTAAAACAACCATCGTCATGGTCACCCACAACGCCCAGATAGTAGACGATCTAGCCCAAAGAGTAGTCACCCTAAGTCGCGGCAAAGTTATAAAAGACGCGCCAAAATCCAAATATCATGAGTAATCACTTTTCACTTGCCATGAGTCGTATCAGGAGATCTCCATATCAGGCTGCATCGGCTATTGCCGTCATGACTCTTACTCTGTTTCTGGCTTGTATATTTATGATGCTGGCCGCAGGCAGTAGTGCCATCCTCAAATATTTTGAGACCCGGCCTCAGATAAACGCTTTTTTCAAACAAGAATATATCCCCACTCCCCAAGAAATCGAGCGCATTTCCGCCCAACTCACTTCCACAGGTCTCGTTGAAACAGTGCGTTACATCTCAAAAGAAGATGCTCTGACCATCTACCGAGATCTCAACAAAAGCGATCCCTTGCTTTTGGAAGCAGTCACGGCCAATATTCTGCCCGCTTCTCTTGAGATTTCCGCTTTCAGTCTAGACGATCTTTCTACTGTAGCCGAGCAGCTAAAAAAAGAGACAAATATCGATGATGTCCGTTTTGCCCAAGATATCGTGGAGTCATTGGGCCTGTGGACAAAATCAATTCGCATTGTGGGAATTTCTCTAGTCGGAGCGCATGTGTTTATTACTTTTATTGTCATTCTTCTGGTCATCGGTATCAAAGTAGCCGCCAGGAGAGAAGAGATTTTTATTCTTCAGCTTTTGGGAGCGAGTCCGAGTTATATCGCCGCTCCTTTTATTTACGAAGGTATGATTTACGGCCTTACTGGGGGATTTATTGCTTGGGGGGCCGCTTACCTGCTGCTTCTTTACACCATGGGCTTTTGGGTTAGTTTCCTAAGTGGTATTCCCATCCTCCCGCCACCATTGTGGTTTATGTTTTCACTTCTCGGAGTCGAGCTCTTGTTGGGTGTTTTGGTCGGCAGCATTGGAGCCATCTTTGCCACCAGAAGATTCCTCAAGTCATGAAAAAAGTAATAGCCCTCCTTTCAATCTTCCTTACTTTCACTATTTTTGTTTCACCAGTCTCTTCTAAAACCGAGGCAGAATTAGAAAAAGAAATTTCAGAACTAGAAGCCAAACTCAAAGAGACACAAACCAAAGCAAATACTCTCAAAAGCCAAATAGCTTACTATGATGGCCAGATCCAACTGACCACTCTAAAAATTATTCAGACTGAGGAATTGATTGCATCGCTTACTTCAAAGATCGTAACACTTGAGGAAAGTCTTGAAAAAAGAAGCAAGGTGCTAGAAAAACAGGTCGTGACAAGCTACAAGTCAGGAGCCCCAAGCCCCTTACCACTGTTGCTGTCTTCCAGTGATTTTTCTCATGCAATCTCTAAGTTCAAATATATGCAAATTATTCAGAGTAACAACAGAAAGTTTATTTATGACACTCAAAAAACCCAATCAAATTATTCAGATCAAAAAGATCTAATCACAGCATCCAGGAAAAAACTGGAAACCCAAAAAGTCTCACTAAATAACATCCGGGCCGAACGAGATACTCTTTTGAAACATACAAAAAACGACGAAGAGACGTATCAGCATCAGTTAGAGCAAGCTCGTTTGGAGATGCAGGCTCTCGAATCAGCAATAGCCTTAGGAAAACTCGAAGGACCAGTCAAAAAAGGTGACCCCATAGCTCTGTTCGGTAACTCAGGTTCCCCTTATTGTTCTACTGGGGCGCATCTCCATTTTGAAGTTCGAGTCAATGACAAATGGGTAAATGCCGAGACTTATTTGAGACCAATGACCGACAAATGGGGATTGAATATTGGCTCAGGTTCATGGGACTGGCCGCTAAAAGGGGACATAGAGATCACACAACGCTACGGAAAGACCCCATACTCATATCGTTATGTTTCTAGCGGTGGACAACACACGGGCATCGACATGGTTTCAAACTTAAAAACCATCTATTCCCCAGTTGACGGCACGCTATATTCCTATGTAGGAAAATGTGGATCGGCCAATCTAAATATCAAGTATGTTGACCACGGCAATGGTATAAAAACCTTCTATCTCCACGTCCAGTAGACAAGTTGTATATTTAATACATGAGAAAAATTTTCGCAGCGGCGATTATGTTTTTCTTATCAGTATCTCCATCCCAAGCAGCCTTTTCCTTTCAGATCACTCAAGTCTCTCCTAGCTCGGTATCCGATATCAACCAAGAAATCCAGGTCGACCTGGATATCTTTGATCTCCCATCTGACTCATATTTTCGCGTCGCTTTCCAAAAAGAGTCAGGAGCCAGTTACTTTGGTCAGATAAAAAACAACGCTGGCAATTGGGTGGATATAAAATCTCTTTCCAGTCCCTGCCAGGATTATTACTCCATACCCGAGACTGCCTCCACATCAGCCACCATTATGCTTCGTATCGGTTCTGAAGGACGTGAGCCGGGGGATTACCAGATCAAGGCCCACCGTTTTACATCTACTTCCTGTAGCAGTACCGAGGCTCAAAATACAGCCTCCGTAAGCCTAAATCTTCCCAGTCCTACCCCGACTCCTACTTTGACTCCGAGCCCCACGCAAGTTCCAGTCACTTCTACTCCCACCCCGCTCAGCGGGGCGACAGGAACGCTCAGCGTTCCCAAACCGACCAGTACGCCCAAGCCGACTGTTACTCAGGTGCCGCCCACGGCCGCAGTCTTGGGCACCACTGACGAAACCACGAGGGCCCCATCCATTACTCCTTCTCCACCAGTTACCAAAAACCAACAACCAATATCAAACAACCTGCCAGCCAGCAGGCATAGCTATTTAGCCTACTTAGTCATTTTCTTGGGTGCCATCATGCTGGGTATCTCTGGTTTCCTGTTTATAAGAGGGCGCAAAAGTGCTTAAATAATTGGGTGCATAAGCTCAAATACTGGCTTCCGGCCCTCGTCTGGATGCTCATCATTTACTCCTTTTCTGCCCAGCCGTCACTTCGTGCCTCAGCCGTCGCTTGGCAAGATTTTTACATCCGAAAAGCCGCCCACATTGGTGAGTATTTCATACTAAGTGTCCTGTATTTCTACGCGTTCACCAAGTCCACCTCGCTTTCACGTCCAAAACGGCTACTTTTCACGATGATCTTAGCTGTAGCTTACGCTATAACCGACGAATTTCATCAGACTTTTGTCTTTGATCGGACTGGAAAAACCATCGATGTTTTCATCGACACGATGGGTATTTTGGCGGCGACACTTGCCCTCAGACTCTGGAGAGGTAGTCCTATAGCAAAATAGCCTCTTTTCTGATATAATTTTCAGTGTCAACCCTACTTCTTGGGTTGATTTTTTTCATGTCATCCAAAGCCTTTACAAATATCAACCCCAAGACTCGAAAAAAGAGCTATTTCAAGGCCGATTCTGAACATCTAGATTTACTAGACAAACACGGTTTGGTGGTCATTGATCGCGATACTTTTTTGGTTCGTGACGAGCTTGTTTCTCATTTGGGGGATAAGGACGACATAATTTGTACTGTAACAGATCTTGGATACTCAGTTTGTCACTACAATCACAAAGAGAGTTTTTTGGCTAGATTAAGGCGCAATTTTTTGCCCAGAAAATACTTTACTCTTGCTCCCGAAAAAAAGTCATCCATGATAGGAGCCGGAATTGCCCACCGAGGGAAGAGGTTCACGACCCATAGTACACTTCAGCATCATCACACAGCTATCACCACTTTTTCATCCTGGCAGATTGGCTTTGCCCTGCTAGTCACCGCTGCCGCCATCTTGGGGATATGGGCAAATCCACTGACCGCAGGTGTCATCATAGTAGCGATCTTGAGCGCCATATACTTTATTGACGTAGTATTCAGTCTCTATTTGGTTCTAAAAAGTCTTCACTTTCCACCTGAACTAAATTTTTCAGATGAACAATTAGCCAAGCCAGATAACAAAGATCTCCCTGTTTACACTATTTTGTGCCCTCTGTACCGTGAAGCCCATGTCTTGCCACACTTTGTCGAATCCATAGAGAAACTGGATTGGCCCAAAGAAAAGTTAGACGTTCAACTGCTTTTGGAACAAGACGACGCTCCAACTATTGAAGCGGCAAAAAGCTTGCAACTACCTAAGTACATGCGAGTAATTGTGGTTCCAGATTCCAAGCCCAAGACCAAGCCCAAAGCCTGTAACTATGGTCTTGCTCACGCAAAAGGCGAGTTTGTAGTCGTCTACGATGCCGAGGATAGACCGGATCCATTTCAGCTCAAAAAAGCCTACCTGGCTTTCAAACAATCTTCCGAAAAGATAGCCTGTGTCCAAGCCAAACTAAATTATTACAATCCTCATCAAAATCTTCTGACTAGGTTCTTTACCGCCGAGTATTCTCTCTGGTTTGACGTCGTACTTCCAGGATTGCAGTCCATCAATACCACGATTCCTCTCGGGGGTACATCAAATCACTTTCGAACAGAAGTATTGAAAAAATTAGAAGGTTGGGACGCCTTCAATGTTACCGAAGATTGTGATCTCGGATCTCGTATTTTCAAAAAGGGCTTTACCACAGTTCTCATTGACTCTGTGACTTTGGAGGAGGCCAATTCTCATCTTGGTAACTGGATCAGACAAAGATCCCGCTGGATAAAAGGTTATTTACAAACCTACCTCGTCCACACCAGAAATTTCCCAGAATTTATCAGGACTCACGGCATTCACGCGGTAGTCTTTCAGCTTGTAATTGGCCTTCGGATGACTTTTATGATCATCAATCCCTTGCTTTGGCTTTTAACCATTTCTTACTTCACTTTGTACAGTTTTGTCGGTCCCACTATCGAAGCGTTTTATCCCGCTGCCGTCTTTTACATGGCCGTCATCTCACTAGTGTTTGGTAACTTTTTGTACTTGTACTACTACATGATTGGCTGCGCAAAAAGAGGCGCCTGGTCGCTCATCAAGTGGGTGCTTCTGGTTCCTGTCTATTGGCTTTTTATAAGCGTTGCTTCATGGAAGGCTTTTTACCAGCTGCTTACCAAGCCCCACTATTGGGAAAAAACAAATCATGGACTTCACATAAAGAATCAAGTTATCCGGTCTAGTTTGTTTCAAGATATAGGCTGGGTAAAAGGTCTTTCTGACAAAAAAGTGATTACCGGAGGTGTCTTGGTAGCGGCAACAGTCATAAGTAATTTGTTCGGATTTTTGTACAACGCGTATCTTGGAAGGGCAAAGAATGTATCGATCGAAGAATTTGGATTAATAAGTCTTATTGGAAGCATTTTATATATTACTCAGATACCGTTCACTGCTCTTTCCAAAACTATAACTTACAAAAGCGCCTATTTACTTGGAAAATACAATATTAATGCAAAAAGGTTTTGGTTATTTGTTAGATCGAAGGCTTTAATATTATCGATTTTCCTTACAGTAATATGGCTGTTGGCTTTACCGGTTTTAACCAAGTTTTTTCAAACAGAAAATGCATCGCCTTTCATCCTATTCAGTCCAATATGGATAATAGGGGCTCTTACTGCAATTGACAGAGGATTTTTAGGAGGCAGTCAAAAATTCATTCTTCTGGCAATTATCACTTTGTTGGAAGCAATATCAAAATTAGTTGCCACAGTATTTTTTGTAGAAACTGGACTTTCTGAGCTTGTGTACATCGCCATTCCGTTATCAATGGTAGCATCATATGTAATTGGGTGGTTTGCGGCCAATGCTCTTCCGACACCAGTCTCCACAGAAAATGCAAAGTCCGAGACAATATTCCCCAAAAGATTTTTTGCTACCTCAATTTTAGTAAAGCTTTCCAATCTGGCTTTTTTGAGTTTGGATATAATTTTGGCAAAAGTATTTTTGTCTGCAACTCAAGCAGGAGAATATGCGTTGTTATCTCTAGTTGGAAAAATAGTCTACCTAATAGGTTCTCTGTTTTCTCAATTCATTACTCCGGTTGTTAGTCACTCAGAGGGAGCGGGAACAAATTCGAAAAAAACTTTTTACAAACTTTTGACCGTCACTACTCTAGCAAGTATGGGAGGTTTCATTGTGTTCGGAATGTTTGCACCGTACACTGTTCCAATTCTTTTTGGTGAGAAAACAGCCTCGATTTTGAGACTCCTACCTATATACACACTATCGGTAGTAGCTTTTTCCATCGCCTCGAATATTGTCAACTATCACCAAATAAAGCGACAATATCTCTTTCCCTTGCTTGGATTCCTCGTCACATTGGTTCAGACAGCACTCTTATACCTGTTTCACGAGGATCTCAGTATGTTTGTAGCCGTCATGGCAATCCTGAGCGTATTTCAAGCCCTACTTATATCTTTTACTCACATTTTCTATCCCCATATAGTTTCTGTCTTTCATAACGCCTTGGACTTTTTTGATCTATTCAAAAATCTAAAAAAACCACTTAAGACAATCAATCAAGGAAAAATGAACATTCTTATTTTCAACTGGAGGGATACAAAACATGTTTGGGCGGGGGGTGCAGAAATATATATTCAACAACTAGCCAGGTACTGGGTGCAGTCGGGGCATAACGTCACAATATTTTGCGGAAATGATGGTCACTCCAGTAGAAACGAGACCATAAATGATGTCAGAATAATTCGTAGAGGAGGCACATTCACAGTTTACCTCTGGGCCTTCATTTATTATGTCTTAAAGCTTAGAGGAGCGTTTGATATGGTTATAGATTCTGAAAATGGAATACCATTTTTTACTCCGCTTTATGTAAGAGTCCCAAAATTTCTTCTTATACACCACATACATCAAGATAAAATTATTTTTCAAGGTCGTTTACCTTTCCCTCTTGTCTATTTAGCCATGTTTCTTGAGTCTAAACTAATGCCGATTGTCTATTCGAACTCAAAAATTATTACTGTTTCGGAATCGTCTAAACAAGACATCGTTAAGTTGGGAATTTCAAAAGCTGAAGACATAGAAATTGTCAGTCCTGGGATAGAATTGTCCCAGTTTTCAGTATCAAAGAAAACTCCATATCCATCAATTATTTATCTTGGGAGAATTAGACCATACAAAAACTTAGATATCGCTCTCTCCGCTTTTGCAAGCGTGCTAAAGAAATTTCCAAATGCAATCTTTACAATTGCAGGGTGGGGGGATAACGTAGAGGCACTCAGACGACAGACTCAAAATTTAGGAATATCAGAGTCTGTGAAATTTCTCGGAAAAGTGAAAGAAAGTGACAAGCCTCGACTTCTTTCCAAAAATTGGATTGCAGTTCAGCCATCCTCATTTGAGGGATGGGGAATAACCGTTATCGAGGCAAATGCTTCTGGTACACCAGTCATCGCCTCAGATGTAGTGGGATTAAGAGACTCAGTTCTGTCTGACCAAACTGGAGTTCTTGTCCCGGTTTCTGATGTTGCCTCTCTTAGCCAGGCGATTATTCGTCTTTTTGATAATGAAAGACTTAGAATTAAGCTGTCAAAAAACGCTATCCAATGGGCCAATAAGTTTAAGTGGAGTAATTTGTCAACAAAATTTATAGATACCGTGAAACAAAGTTTAGTTACTCACTACAAATATAATCTTATATGATCACATTAATTCTGAAAATTAGGGCATGGTTAAATCGTCAGGTATTCAAGAAATCAAAGAGGTATTTCGTACCTGTTAGGTCACTCAAGCCTATTAGTAGAAAATTTGGATTTGATCGAGGAGTTCCAATTGATAGATATTGGATTGAATCATTTTTACAAGCAAATAGTCATCATATAAAAGGACACGTATTAGAAATTACCGATTCAAAATATACCAGCAAATTTGGAAAAGGAGTCATCCTTAGTGATGTTCTAGATATTGATAAAAAAAATAAAAAAGCCAATATTCATGGAGATCTTAGAAATCTAAAAGGGATCGTAAAAGACAATACTTACGATTGTGTAATTTTGACTCACGTTTTGGGTCTGATTGACGATTGCGAAGCAGCGATAAGTGAATGTTATCGAATTCTAAAACCAGGAGGGGTGGTTCTATTTACATCTTCTTGTCTAGGGTTTGGCACTCCCAAAGAAAAAATTTATTGGAGATTCACAAGAAATTCGATCAGATATCTTTTAGAAAAGTACTTTAATGAGAAAAAAACTTCAGTTTTTACTTATGGAAATGTATTAGCTGGACAGTTTTTTTGGGTAGGCATGGCTCAGGAAGATTTATCGGTAGCAGAGCTTGAATTTAATGATCCTAATTACCCGTGTATTGTTACTGCTGTCTCTAAAAAATAAAATGAATTACACAGTTTCAATCGGTATTCCTACACTTAATGGAGCAGCTCATATTGGTTTATTAATAGCTGATCTTTTAAATCAAAATCTTAAGGGACTGACTCTTTCTTCAATTACAATTCATGCTGATGAGTGTACAGATGGTACTCAGAAATTAATCAGAAAAATATCAGCTAAAAAATCGTTTATAAAAATTATCGATACAAAAAGACGTGTTGGAAAATCGCAAGGTATAAATAATTTATTTCAGTCCTTCGATTCTGACATAGCGATTATTTTAGATGATGACGTACGCGTGACAGATAGAGAATTTTTAAGAAAAATAACAGCTCCAATTATAAAAGACAAGATTGACTTAGTTTCATGTCCTATGTACCCAATTAAGAATGGTGGAATTGTCTCAAAAAGTTTAAGAGCAGGAACATTGATGAAAGAAAAGACGATTCAAAATTTACGAAATGGGCAAAATATATACGCCTGCCGTGGTCCAGTTAGGGCTCACTCTAAGAATCTTTACAGGCATATTACTTTGAGTTCGCAAGCGATTGCCGATGATATGTATACCTATCTTTTTGCAAAGACAAATAATTATACGTTTCATTATGTCACCAACACCTGTATCCTCTTTAAGGTACCAGAAAACATTGTTGACCATCGCAAACAAGGTATACGTTTCTTTCAATCGATAAACAAACTCGAAAATCAGTTCGGAGCCAAGCTAGTAAAAAAGGAATTTCAGGTACCTATATTATTTAAAATGCAGCAAATAGTTAAGTCGTTTATGACAGACCATGTTTGGTTATTATTCTATTTGTTACTTTATTTATTTAATCGGGTTAGCAACTTTTTTACACCCACTGCCAAAGATGATCATTGGGACAGGATCTCTGCTGAAAAAGTTAAAACCATTAATCCATATGCTTAAAAAATTAATTTACTGGCTTTTGGGTTTAATCCGATTTAGACCAGATATTGTGGTGTTGTGTTACCACAGCATAAGTTCTGATTGGCTTTTTGGAACCCCACTGCAAAATTTTAAAAAACAAATACTTTATCTCAAGTCCATATACAATTTCTATACTCTAACGGATTTGTACAAGTATGTTCGAGGTGAGATAACTCTCACTGCTCCCGGAATAGTTATAACGTTTGATGATGGATACAGTGATATCCTCGATGCGGCCAAGTTTTTAGATACTCAGGGAATTAAAGCAGGAGTATTTGTAGTTTCAGATCCTGAGATAGTCGACAGAAAAGAACTTGATACAAATAAGCCACTTCTTTCAACTTCCGAAATACTTTATCTCTACAAATTGGGCTGGGAAATTGGTTGCCACTCTTCCACTCACACAGATTTCAAACATTTGACCTCATCATCAATAAAGTTTGAGATTTCAGACGCAAAACATAAATTAGAGAAAACTTTAGGAATAAATATAAGAACCTTTGCATATCCTAAAGGCAAGTATTCGCCATCAGTTTTGCATGCAGTAAAAAATGCAGGCTTCGATTTAGCGCTAACAATGGACGACGGTGAAATTTCGAGGTTATCAAATCCTTATGTCTTGCCAAGAGTTGGTGTTAACGCAACACATTCATTTATGGAATTTAAGTCGCTCCCACTTTCATCTAGCATTTTATTCAGAAGATTAATTAAACCAATTTTGGGACTATGAAAAAAACACTACATCTTTTTTTTCCAGTCTACAGATTTATTTTTCATCTATTCTCTTCAACAAAGATTGGACTGTACATGTTGATGCTTAAAATTAAATTAAGAAATTTAGGAAGTCACTGTCGAGTCTACTTTGCGAATATTGTAGAGCCTTATAACGTCTCATTGGGTCACCACGTATACATCAATAAAAATTGCGACATTATTACAACCGGTAGTCAGGTTCAGATAGGAAATTATGTAATGATTGGACCAAATGTAACATTTGTAGCTCAAAATCATGATTTTTCGGATTGGACCACACCGATGATTCTTAGCAATGGTTACAGTATTGGAAAAATCACAGTTGAGGAAGACGTTTGGATAGGTGCCAATGCCACTATTTTGGCTGGAGTCACCCTCGGAAGAGGTGCTATCGTGGCTGCAGGAGCAGTCGTAACAAAAGACGTTGCCCCTTACACAATAGTAGGTGGAGTACCGGCAAAAGAATTGAAAAAACGTGTTTCTTCAGACCAACTTCGACAGGCTTTAAAAGTAGACTTGGACACTTTCAAAAATCGCAAAGTTAGTTGGCGCAAATGGGGTGTAGGAAAAATTGTATGAAAGAAACATTTTTCAAACTACTTTCATTGATAGTACCTCCAAATTACTGGTCTGGGGACCTTCCAGTAAATTATCATAAACTAAACCTTGTTAAACAATTACATCACTCCAAGTCATATTTCGGAACAGGATTATATAGGAATGAAAATGGAGAAAAATTCATTGTAAAAATTTGGAGAGGAAAGCATCCAGATTCTAACTGCTATCTGTTTAAGCGGGAACTTTTATTAATTAAAAAATTGTCAGAAGAAAAACTATCTATAACAAAATACAAATTCCCTGAATACGTGTCGAGTCTGGAATCAGATGAGCAGCTCTCGATGGTTATAAAGTACAATAAAGGGGAAATTGGGGGAGATCCACTGAAAATAATTCCATTTTTGCAAAGCTTGCCAACAGGTCTACCCGTTCATAAAAAGAATAAGTTTTATTTCATATTCTTATTTCCATTAATTTGGACAATTGCCACAATAAAAAATCTAGACATCTTTTTCTTAATGTTAAGGTCATTATTCTCATTCATAAGGGGAATCCCATCACTGTTCGAAAGTTACAAACAAACGATTATACATGGTGATCTTCATCCTGGTAACATATTAATCACCGAAAACGGCTTCACTATTCTAGATGTGGGTCAATCAATGTATTCATACCCAGAATTAGAAGCAGCCTCTCTTATTTGTAGTCCAGCTACCACAGATGCTGTAAAAAAAGGCTTGTTAGAATCCAAAATTAACAGGAAAATATTCAATGTTTTAGGAATATTTTGTGCAACATACAACTTGATAAGACATGTGACACCAATGCACAAAAAAGCTTTAATAGAAACCTTACATATAAGTCTATCAATATGAAAAAAATTGATGTCATCTTAAAATATTTTTATCCTGTAACTGCGGGTATTGAGACAAACGTACTTAATGTATACGGATTCATGGTCCCCCACGGTTGGGATGTCACGATACATACATCAGACAGTGTACCTGGTGAACCTCATTCCTTAGAACCTGAGACCACCATTAGAGGATTGAAAGTCATTCGTTACCCATGGCGATGGTATGGGATTCTTCCTCGCATTCGATGGTCAGAAACTCCAGCAGTGGCGCTTCACAACTTCGATATTTTTCCTCATTCTTGGATCCTAGTATTAATCTTTTTAAGAAGACTGATTGGCCTAAAATCACCAAAGGTTTTCCTAACTCCTCATGGTGGATACACACCAGGATGGTCTACATTTGGGATACTTTCACGAACAATAAAGCAAATTTATCAAAGAACCGTCGGAACCTTTCTAATTAACAATGTGGTTGATGGACTACGATCTGTATCTGAGTGGGAGACAAATGAAACTGTAAAAAGCGGGGTTCGGCCGGAAATCATTCGTACTATTACAAATGGTCTCAAGTCAGAGGTGTATACAGAAATAGATAAGTTGGCCAGTCACGAAATTAAATCTCGTTTAAAAAAAATAGGTACATACATTGTCCAAGTCGGCAGAATTCATCCAATAAAAAACCAGTTAACAACTATTAAATCTTTGGAATTGCTTCCAATAAATGTGAACTTTGTAATTGCTGGTCCAATAACAGATCCAGAATATAAAAAATTGTTAGACGTTACAATTCATAATCTAAAGTTACAAGATAGAGTCCATTTCTTGGGTGTAATAGAGGGAGTAGATACGTTCTACCTTCTCAGGCATTCTCTTGCAAACGTTCACATGGCGACCTGGGAAAGCTATTGTAATGCAGTGCACGAATCTATGAGCCAGGGGTGTGTGTGCATAGTGTCGAAGGATACGGCCTTGGAGGAACTTATAAAAGACCAGATAAACGGATATTGTGTTCCAGCATTCGACTATAATGAAGTAGCCTCAAGGGTCAAGTATGTTTTAGATAACTCTAAATCGCCCAAAATACAAAAAATGAGACAAAATAATATTGACTTTACCCAAGGTCATTCCTGGGAGGAAATATCAAAACAAGTGAGAACTTTTTATTCAGAAATTATGCTATGAGAAATTTATTTAAAGTCACTATCAGTATATTGGCGACTCTGTTATTAATGGGCATCTATGCCTTAACTTCAAAAGGGGTTTATAGAAATCCTGATATTTCGGAGGTGAAAAACAATCTAGATCAGCCTACCCAGCCACTTGAATTATCACCTGAACGGGGAAGATTTGTTCTCACAATGTCTATAGTTAAGAACCGATCATTTGCTCTTACAGAGGAAATGGCTGATGCAGTATATCCTGATGTTGGATGGCATGATGGAAAATTCTTTATACTTTTCGCACCAGGCATCTCGCTAATGGCCGTTCCATTGTATATTTTAGGTAGTTATTTTAATTTATCCCAGGTTTTCTCATTTTACCTTTCTTCTTTATTTGCCACAGCAAACGGCATAATAATATTTGTTATAGCAAGGCGGGTATTTAGGCTGCCTATCTGGTCCAGTGTATTTGCAAGTATAAGCTTTTGCTTAGGGTCAATTGCCTGGGCGTATGCAGTCACATTGTATCAACATCACGTCACTACATTCCTAATGCTTTCTGGTTTTTATGCGGTATGGAAGTATCGACAAGCCCAAAAATTTAGCTGGGTTTATTCTGCTTGTGTATGGTTTTTTTACGCTCTTGCTTTGTGGATCGATTATCCAAATGTACTGCTATACCTTCCAATCATGATATATCTTGGTTTGTCTGGGATAAAATTTTCTATCTCACAAAATAAATACCGCTTTACTCTCAGAATCAGCCTACTTCTAACATCAATTATGTTCATAGGTCTATCAGCAGTCCATGGTTACTACAACCATGTTCATTTTGGAAAGTGGTCAAAAATAAGCGGAGGCATCATAGATTATAAGAAGATCAAAGAGGGTGGGTTACTAGAGTCAGTTGGTGGAGAAGAAAAAATTCAAGAAATAGAAGACAAAATCAATCCAACGAAATATTTTTCCGAGGAGGACTTTCCATTCGGCATATATACTCTATTAGTTTCTCAGGATCGAGGACTTCTGTTGTATTCGCCACTATTTGTTCTGGGGATCCTTGGCTTAGTTCACAATTTTAAAAAATTCACGATAGAGACAGCTATATTGACTACGTCGGTATGTATCACAATTTTTCTCTACAGCAGCTGGAGTGATCCATGGGGGGGGTGGGCCTATGGGCCGAGGTACATGATACCCGCTCTTGGTATGTTGAGCCCTTTTATAGCAGCATGGCTAAGCGAAAAGACGCATAGCACTTTCAGAAAGATTATTGCTTTGATTCTATTTATTTATTCTAGTGCGATAGGTTTATTGGGGGCAATTACCACCATAGGAGTTCCAAAAGTACTAGATGCCAAGCTTATTAACGCACACCACAATTTTCTACTCAATATAGATTTTTTGCTCAAAGGTAAAAATAGTAGTTTTGTCTACAATAACTTTTTGAAAAATTATCTAAGTTTAACCGATTTTTATTTGTACACTCTTTTGTTCGTAGTGAGTATTGCTTTCTTTGTATTATTTATTCTTCCTAGAATTACCAGACATGACGATTAGTTTTTCAATTTCCCAAAAAATTATTCAGACCATATTTGAGAGATTGAAAAATCTTCCACTGTTCTATGTTTCAATAGCACTTGCCGTATGTTTGGCAACAGTCTCCACTTACATAGCATTTCAGAACCACACAATCATCTCCTATGGCGATGCGGAGTCCCATCTAAATATTGCCAAAAGAGTTATTCACAGTCTTACTCCAGGAGCCGCCCAACTTGGAGGTATCTGGCTACCGCTTCCTCACGTTATGATGCTTCCATTTATTTGGTCAGACTATCTGTGGCGCACGGGTCTTGCAGGGTCCATAGTCTCAGGTATCTGTTATGTATTTGCAGCAGCATATCTATATAGACTCGCCCTGTTGCTCACAAAAAACAAATTAGCTGCATTTGTAACCTCAATCGTTTTTTCCACCAATCCCAACATTCTTTACATGCAAGCCACTCCCATGACAGAGCTTCCATTGATTGCTTTTTTTGTCCTAAACAGTTTTTACTTCACAAAGTATCTCCAAGATAGAAACAAATTAAATGATCTAATCCTGGCTGCCTTCTATGGTTTTTGTGCCACTCTTACCAGATACGACGGCTGGATAATAGTTCTAATAGAAGCTGGTATTATTGGATTGCTTCACACAGGCATATTCGATTTTCTAAAAAACATTGCCTCCAGAAAGTTGACCAAGTTTCAGCTTCTTTCCCAAAAGGGTGAAGGTCTTTTAGTTATTTATTGCACACTGGCCTTATTTGGAGTGGTCCTCTGGTTGGGATGGGGAGCTCTAATTTTAGGCGACCCTTTTTACTTTACGACTAGTCAGTTTTCAGCCAAATCTCAGCAAAAAGGCTGGTTGGCAAAAAAACAACTCCCCGCTTACAAAGATTTGGGAGCCTCGATTGTTTATTACACGGCGACCACGATGAGCAATGTCGGAATTTTCATCTTTGCCGTTTCTCTAATCGGGCTGATTACTTTTATAAAAAACAAAGAAACTCAGTTCCCCCTATACACTGCTTTAGTTTTATTGTCTCCATTCATCTTTTATGTCATCACCCTTTACATAGGCCAATCGTTGATTTTTATTCCCTCAATTACTCCTGTGGGGTATGAGTGGCGATTATTTAATGTCAGATATGGTCTTATGATGATCCCCTCATGCGCTTTTCTATTTGGATACCTATTCTATAGATCAAAAATTGCCGGTAGGCTTGTACTACTCACACTGTTTCTACTCCAATTTGGTCTTTATCTAAATGGATATTCCAGAGTGGTTTCTTACGATGACGGAACAATAGGATTGTCTGCTAACAAGTATCCCGACGCAGTCAGTTGGCTGGCAAAAAATTACACCGGGGGACTAATCATAATGGACGACTACAAGCGAATATTTAGTGTTATCACTTCACAACTACCAATGCAAAATATCATATATATAGGTACTAGACCTTACTGGGAGGAGACATTGGCGGCGCCCCAAAGTCATGCTCAATGGATCATCTTACAAAAAGACGATGCTCTCTGGAAACAGTTTTTTGACACGCCAGAAAAACAAGGCCGCTTATATGTTCATTATAAAAAAGTCTATACATCAGAAGATATTCTTATCTTCGAGCGTAACTTATGAAGTCTCTAATTATAGCTCTCGTCACGTTTTTTATACTCTTTTCGTCCCCAATATCAGCACAGGAGAGCAGGACTACTTTGTGGAGAATTCAGTCTGTAGATACGATGAAATACTCCAGAGATTTGGCCAGAGTTCAGTCAGTAAACAAAAAATTTGACGCCGAGATTGACAAACAGATATTAGAAATAAAAAATCTTGGGGCAACCCACGTTGCGATTGCCACACCTTATGATGCCGAGTTTGTACCCTTCATGACTCGTTGGGTAAACTCAGCCAGAACGCACGGCTTGAAAGTTTGGTTTAGAGGTAATTTCTCAGGTTGGGAAAATTGGTACGGATATCCAGACATTTCTCAGACAGAACATATTCAAAAGACAAGAGAGTTTATTTTAAGCAATCCTCAATTGTTTTTAGACGGTGACATCTACTCTCCCTGCCATGAATGTGAAAATGGAGGACCAGGGGACCCAAGACAGACAGGAAAGGTCAAAGAATACAGAGACTTTTTGATCAGTGAATATCAGGTAGCAAAAGACGCATTCAAAAAGATAAATAAAGATGTGGAAACAAATTACTTTTCAATGAATCTTGATGTAGCAAAACTAATCATGGACAAAGCCACTACAAAATCTCTCGACTCGGTAATAGTTCTAGACCATTACGTCGCATCTTTTGACCAGCTTGCTCAAGACCTAAAAGACATCTCAAAAAAAACCGGAGCTACCATCGTATTGGGAGAATATGGAGCCCCAATCCCCGATATTCATGGAGAAATGTCCGCGATAGAGCAGTCAGCCTGGCTAAAGGGAGCACTCGACAAGCTGGTTGAAATACCAGAGTTGCACGGAATAAACTACTGGGTAAGTCATGGCGGTTCTACTGAAATTTGGGATTCTTATACAGGACAGAAAAAGCCAGCAGCGGGCATAATCGCTCAGTATTACTACCCAAATATTCTCAGCGGTTCGGTAAAAGATCCGTCCAATAAGCCAATTCTAAATGCCAAGATTAAATACCTGGGACGCGACTTCTCAGTGGACCCAAATGGTCACTACGAGCTTCCCTTAATGCCAGGACATGATCAATTACAATACCTGGCCCAGGGCTTCAAAAGCCAAGATTTTACTGCCACCTCGTCATCGACACAGGATGTAGTATTGGAACCTGTCTACAAGGGTTTGCTCTTTCGCCTGCAGCAATTCTTCTACTTGCTAACAGAAAAGGCTCATAGTATAATAAAATCCATCTAGTTCCTCCTGCTTCCTGTCTTCCTGCTTCTTGCCCTAAGTTCATGCGACTTAGAATATTAATAGTCACACTTCTTGTTCTGGTTAGCCAGGCGATCTTCAATCCCGTTTCCGCTTCAGCAGTTTCTCAAGTCAGTGTCCCCAGTTTCCCAGGTTGCCCCAATCCCGGCGGTCAGCTCAAAGTTTCCTATTCCACAGGCACCCACGGAATTCCTGGAGTAGGTGAGTTTTCTGGAAGTGACAGCGTCTACACTTTGTCGGATACAACTTTAGTCCAATGCTTTTGCTCTCCCACAAATGCCGGCACCCAAACTAACTGGTGGAAGGTCAGCAGTCTATCTCACGAACAAGTGGCCCAGCTGAGGTCTGAGGGATGGATATTTATCCCAACCGGTGCCGACTGGGGTCTTGAAGATCTTCCTTATTTAGCAAAAAACATTGCTTTTAATTGTTCGACAGGATCAAACGGTGGGGGATCATCTGAAGGTTCGACCCCTGTTTGTACCAGCGTCAAGCCAGGCACCCCAACGCTTACCAAAGTCGAGTACAAAGGTGATAAAGCCACTCTTTACTGGACAGCCTCAGTCAATGCCACCCACTACACAATTGCCTACGGTGACAAGCCCGGCTCATACCAATACGGCGTCCCCAACACCGGCAATGTCACCACTTATACCATCGGAAGCCTCAATCCCAATACTGTCTACTACTTCCAAGTCAGAGCCGTCAACAATTGTATGCCTGGCGACTTTTCATCCCAGGGTGGCATCGGTGGTGGCCAAGTCTTGGGAGCTTCCACATTTGCGGGAACCGGCACAATGGGAATCATCATGGGGCTTGTCGCAGGTGGCCTTGGATTTGCTATCTTGAGCATGGTATCAAGAAAATTCCGTGTCTAAACTCTCCTGGCTATTTTTGTCCCTTTCGATATTCTGTTTCGTGGCAGCGGGAATATTCACCTATCAGGTAGTTGCCCCCGCGACTGCCTCACCCGTGGTCGAAACCCTTCCAGGACCTATTCATGCCACCTCTCTCAAGATCTCCTCACTTGGCATAGATTTGCCAGTCACAGAGGGAGAGATGAAAGACAATCGTTGGCCCACATCTACAAAAAATCTCATCCATGTCTCCACTACCAAGCTCCCAGGCAGTCCCGGCAATTCCGTCATTTATGGCCACAATTGGGAGTCTCAGCTGGGGGATCTAGACCAGATCAAAGTCGGGGATACTATTGAAGTGGTTTTGTCAGATGGCTCCAAAAAGATATTTCAAGTTTCCCAAATCGCCGAGGTGTCACCAAATCAATCAGATCTTTTGAAAGATTCCATCGATACTCGTCTTACTCTCTACACTTGCAGCGGCTTTTTGGACAGCAAAAGACTCGTAGTAGTTGCACAGCTTCAAGCGAATTGACATAATGTCCTAAATGTCTGCCCTGCTACACTGGTTTACGCCACACGAGTCCAACAATCAAAGAGCCAAGCTCTTGCACCCCTCTTCGCTCCTTTTGGTTATGGGAGTATTTTTATCTCTTCAGATATTCATCAATTCGTTTTCGACCCGCTATCCTACTATTTTGGGATTTGCAGCCCAAATAGCTCCAGAAGAGGTGATACGACTTACCAATATCGAGCGCCAGTCCAGAGGGCTAAATCCTCTCAAGTCAGACCCACTGCTTACAAAGGCTGCGGCTCGTAAAGCAGGGGATATGGTCGCCCGTGATTACTGGGCCCATGTCTCGCCTACTGGCACTCAACCTTGGTTTTTCATAAGTGAAAGCGGCTACTCGTACCGTTATGCCGGCGAAAATCTGGCTCGGGATTTTTCTGACCCTGCTTCTGTCGTCAAAGCCTGGATGAACTCTCCATCTCACCGGGACAATCTGCTTAGTAACAGGTACCAGGATATCGGTATTGCTGTAATAGACGGTCGTCTTACCGGTCACGACACCACTTTAGTAGTCCAGATGTTTGGCACCAAGCTCGCTGCCTCGGCCCAGCCCGAAGTCTCAGACACCGCCAGTTTTGCAGTCGAGGCCGCCCCCGCTGTGGCCGGCGAAGCTACTCCCGTCGCCAGTACTTTTGATATCACCAAGTATTTTTCCATAGGCGTTCTCTCGCTGTTTCTCCTCATCTTAGGAGTTGATATGTATGTAGTGAGCCGCCAAAAGTTGGTCCGCTGGACTAGTAAGAGCCTGGCCCATTTTGTCTTTTTGGCCTGTCTAGTCGTCGCCGCAGTTACTATAGTTAGAGGTCACATTATATGAGTACTATGAGTTTTGAAAAAGATTTTCCCAAGCACCCGCTCCATTACTTTATTTTGTTATGTACTCAGGTATTGGGTCTGTGGGGGATCTTTTGGTTTAGTTATGACAAGTTGGGACAGTTAGTTGTGATTACCATCATGGCCGCCTGCTATGTGACTTGGGGAGTATGGCATCATAAGTCTCACCGTGATTTGCATATCAACATCGTCTTCGAGTATATTCTGGTTGGCTTACTTGCCGTGTTGGTCTTTGGATCACTACTTTTAAACGCTTGAAACACCGACTTTTCATAGCCATCGAGATCCCCGAAACTTTTTACCCATCGGTTAAAGAGCTGCAAGGTCGGATCAACTCTCTCAAAGTCCCGGTCGAGTGGGAGGACCTAGACCGCCTGCACCTCACCCTCAATTTTATAGGTCGAGTGGACGACTCAGATCTTTCTGCCATTCGCGGCCAAATGCGCTCCATCATTGCCCAGTTTCCCAAGTTTATTCTCAAGCCTATGTTTTTAGAGTCACTTTACAGCCGTCACGACGGCTCAAAGATCTATTTGGCTCCCGGAGGCGATGTGAATATTCTCAAAGAACTTCAAGAGAGTTTAGGGGAAAAGCTTTCGGAGATGAATCTGCCTCGCCAGAGTCGCTTTTTGCCCCATATCAAGCTAGGTACTTACAAAAAAGCCGATCCTACTACCACCAAACAATTTATGGACAAAGTTTCTGAAATAGAGCTAGGGGACTGGATGGAATTTTCAGTCGAACGCATTACCATTTTTGAAAGTCTACTTTCCCGTACCGGCAGCCACTATCAGCGCCTAGCTTCTTTTCCCCTTAACGAACACTCTTAGTTGACACACAAAGCATGGTCCAAGCATGTCTACGCCACCCTCGTTTGCGGTCTCTCTCAAGCACTTTCTAAGATCAGGTCTAGGAGTGTAAGGTTTTTCCAATACCCCCAAAATTCGAGTCTTAAATAGACCGCCTCTGTTGTTATTTGGTTCTGTTTCTTTTTTCTGCCCGCCACTCATTTATTTTTTTATGATTTCCAGTCAATAACACTTCTGGGATTTTCCAGCCATTATACTCCTCGGGTCTAGTGTACTGGGGATACTCGGTTTCACTAGTGTTGTGAGATTCTTCCTCCAATGACTTTGGGTTTCCGACCACTCCAGGTATGAGTCGTACGACCGAGTCTACGACAGTCATCGCCGGCAGCTCTCCTCCGGACAATACATAATCCCCAACCGAGATTACTTCATCTGCAATATGTTCATGAACTCGGTGATCTACTCCTTCATAATGCCCACAAATTATTATCAAGTGCTCATCAAGTGCAAATTCTTGTGCTAATCCTTGTTTAAATTTCTTCCCCCCCGCATCCATCAAAATAACCTTGGTATTTTTTTGGTCCTTAGAATTTAAACTTTTAGTTTTTATCTCTGTGACTGCTTCATCAATAATATCCACTTTCATGACCATGCCCGCTCCTCCTCCATATGGCCTATCATCTACAGTTTTTCTCTCGTCAGTGGCCCACCACCTCAGGTCGTGAATATGTATCTCAACCAGCTGCTTTTCTTTGGCTCGTTTCACAATCGACCACTCAAACGGCCCCACAAACATTTCCGGAAAAAGGGTCAATATATCTATGCGCATGATACCAATCTTAACAAATCTGAGTTAATATTAAGTCAATGGCCAAGGTTGTCATCATCATCCCCACGTACAACGAGAAAGACAATGCCCCCAAGATGATTGAGGCGTTAGCTGGCATTTTGCCCAGTATTCCAGATCACGACATGCATGTATTGTATGTCGACGATACTTCCCCAGACGGCACTGCGGATGTCATTCGCGAGTACCAAAAAAAGTACAAGTGGTTGCACCTCTTGGTCAATCCCGAGAAAAAAGGCTTGGGAGCAGCCTACTCCAAGGCCATGCCCTACGCTATGCACGAGCTCAAAGCGGATTACTTTATGGAGATGGACACCGATTTTCAGCACCCCCCCAAAGACATCCCCAGGCTCGTGGCAGAAATTGGCAATGGATATGATTTCATCGTTGGTTCTCGCTACATAAAAGGCGGGGGAATTCCCAGGGATTGGAGTTTTAATAGAAAATTTTTAAGCGTGATCGGCAACTTAGTCGCCCGGGTTCTCTTGGTTCTTCCCCACGTCCATGACGTGACTGGGGGATTCAAGATATATAAGACCAAGGGCTTTATGGACGAGTTTGATTTTTCGACACTTTTGTCAAAGCGTTTTGCCTACAAAATACATTTATTTTTTTACATGATTCAAAAAGGGGCCAAGGTAAAAGAGGTCCCCTTTGTCTTTGACAATCGTGATGCTGGAGAATCCAAGATTATAAAAAACGAACTTCAGGAGACTCTTAGAGTCATTTTTTGGCTCCAGGTAAAAAACCCCAAACTTCACAGGTTTATAAAATTTGCCATCGTCGGAGGCACTGGCCTTACTCTCCAAACGATCTTTTTCTACTCGACAGCCATTTTTACTGATCTGATTATTCCTTCACTGGCCACTGCTATTGGGGGAGAGATAGCTATCATCAGTAATTTTATTCTCAACAATTCTTGGACATTTAAAGATCATCAGGTAACAGGCTTTCATCTATTGGCAAAATTTGTTCAATTCAACCTCACATCCTTAATAGCTCTCGCTATTCAATTTGTAATAGTCGGTATTGGGACATATCTCTCAAGCGGAAACAAATTAGTAGTCCAGGGATCTTATTTCGGCGCCATCGCCATAGTTCTCGTCACCAACTACTATATCTACAACAAATTCATCTGGAAGACGGGAAAGAAGAATTAAAGAGCTAAAGAAATGGTGTCCAGTCGGCAATCGCAGAGTAATTGAAATTCAAAAAGTTGAGAGTATAAAAATAAGCCGGGACCAGAAGTAATACTAAAATCCACCTGACAGTCTTGTTTTTCAAGATATCTGATAGTCCTATCAAAACGATCGGTACCAAAGGCAAGCTATATCTGGCAATATCCCGGTGGGAGACAAATAGTATGCTAGCCAGATACACCAGGCCAAACAGTCCAAACACTCGCGATTTTTTAAACGCCATCCATACACCCACGGCAGAAACCAGATATATCCACAACACATCCTCAAGCCAATGCGATCCTACCCAGGCCTGCGCACTATCAAATATCCTAAACGGCCAGAACTGCAAATGAATATTATCACCGGAATTAAAGTACGCCCAAAAATCTCCCATTCTAATCTGATACAGCCAAAACAGTCCCAGACCAGCCAGTGGAATCAGGAGTATTGGCCAAATTTTCCAATCAAATTTTTTGGTCTCAAACCATTTCAGCTTTGCCCATACTAGATACGACCCCAAAAGCAGCACCCCCGGTGACTTCGTTAGAACCGCAGCCGCTCCAGCTAGTCCCGCGAGCCAATAACTCTTTTTTTCAAACCAATACAAAGATCCCAAGACAAACAGCATAAACAGCGTTTCCGGACTCCCCACCGATCTGACGGCCCACATCCGAGGCCAAAAAAATAGTAAGGCCGAAGATAAAAATAGCGGGTGAGACAGCTTCATTCGTTTTGCAATCTCAAAAAACACAATAGTGAGAGCTGCCGATGAGATCAGATTAACCAGAAGCATCGCCTGCAAGTTATTGACTAGGCCCGTTTTGGAAAACAGATTTATAAGTAGCGGGTATCCGGGCAAATGAGCGGCGTAGTACTCCAGGGGGAGGTTAAACGAAAAGTTTCTTCCAATAAATTCCTTGTCATACCAGCTCGCAGCCACTACCAGATAATACGGTCCATCAAAGTTTTCATAAACTCGAGTAAACCCCACCGGCAGCCACACCAAAAGCACTGATAAAAGCGATGTTACAGCCAAGACAGACCAGTCAATTAGCCTCGATTTCATCTTCCAATCATCTTAGCATACTGGTATGATTGCGAATACGATGGTCAAGAGTCTGTCGGTCGTCATCCCGGCCTATAACGAAGAAAAAAACATTGCCACCTGCCTTACCAATGTTCACACAGTCCTTCAAGGTCTATCTGATATCGATTGGGAAATCATAGTCGTCAACGATGGTTCAAAGGACCAGACTGGGGTAATCGCCAAGTCGTTTATCAAAAAAATTCCCAATCTCAAGATCGTAGACAATCGTCCCAATAGGGGCTACGGTGGATCTCTCAAAAGAGGTTTTCAAACCGCCAAAAAAGACTTTATTGTGTTTGTCCCGTCAGACAACCAATTTGATTTTTCCGAACTTCCAAAATTTATTTCAAAACAAGCAGAAACGGGAGCAGACATAGTCTCTGGCATAAGACCTAGTGGTGGCAAGGACAATTTGTACCGTCTACTACTCAGATGGACGTGGAACACTCTTGGCCGTGCCGCCTTTGGATATCTGGCCTCAGATATTGATTGTGGATTCAAATTATTTAGGAGGGATATTCTCAAACGAGTTTCTCTTCCATCTGACGGAGCAATGGTAGATACCCAGCTTTTTGCCGGAGCCAGGGCCCGGGGCATGAAAGTGGCTGAACTAGAAGTGACACATCTCCCCAGGACCGCAGGCAGTTCAACTGGAGGTAATTTCAAGGTGGCGGCCAAAGCAGGACTCGAGTTGCTCGCTTTCTGGTGGCAATTAAAGCAGGAAATCATGGTGGAGCAGGGGAGAGCAGTGTTCCGCTGGGAAGCGATTTGGATCTTGCTCATTATCTTAGGTGGAGGGTTCTTGCGTCTATGGCAAATTGATCAGCACATGACTTTTTTGGGTGACGAAGGTCGCGATGCCATCGTCATGCGCGAAATGGTCCTGGGAAATCATTTTCCCCTCATAGGCCCCGGCACTTCCATTGGCAACATGTACCTAGGCCCCCTCTATTACTATTTGATGGCTCCTTCTCTGGCTTTGGCAAGCGAGTCCCCTGCTGGTCCCTCGATATTTGTAGCCTTGATAGGTCTTGCCACCATTGGGCTTTTGTGGTGGATTGTACGTCAATGGACGGGCAGAACTGCCGCCCTAGTTGTCTCTGCACTTTATGCCATCTCACCGACTATCATCACCTATTCCCGCTCATCATGGAATCCCAACGTCATGCCATTTTTCGCCCTTCTTACTATATATAGTGTCTGGAAGGTGAGTGCTCTTGGGTACTGGCGCTGGGCAGTCATTGGTGCTGTCTCTTTCGCATTTGTGCTCAACTCTCATTATCTGGGCTTGATACTCGCTCCTGTGGTGGCCATCTTTTTGTTTTTTTCCAAAAAAAGCCCATCTTCTCCCAGATATTTAGCCCTCTCAGCCGCCGCCTTTATTTTATTGATGAGCCCTCTGTTCTTCTTTGACCTCAGACACAACTGGATAAACACCAAGGCAATGACGCTATTTTTTACAGATCGTCAGACAACGGTCAATCTCAAAGCCTACAAAGCGATCCCCAATCTCTGGCCCATCTGGTTGGATTTCAATGCCAGTATGTTTGCCGCCAAAGACAGGTCCCTGGGCCTAGTTTCTGCAATCGCCGTCCCCGTTTTGCTCATAATATTTGCCCTAAAAAATTCCCAAAAGCTTCGCTCCAAAGATTTTCTTTTGACAGTTTCGTGGCTTGGCGTGGGTCTAATAGGTCTCGGCCTGTACAAGCAGCACATTTATGACCACTACATGGGCTTTATATTTCCGGCGGTTTTTATCCTCCTGGCATACAGCCTAGATTATCTTTTGCAAAAAAAAATCACAGCCAAAATCGTGGGACTGGTCTTTGTATTTTTGTTGTTTCACAATCTTTCTCGCACTCCACTTCTGTCTGCCCCCAACCATCAGTTAGACCGGACCCGCCAGGTCGCAGAGCTAATTCACGAGGAGACAGCAGGTAGACCTTTTAACTTGGCACTTCTGGCCAAGTCCAATTACGACGCCAGTTACAGATATTTTCTCTACCAAAACAATTCACCTCTTTTTACGGTTCATCAGCAGATCACAGACCAGCTCTATGTCATCTGCGAGATCTCCAATTGTCAGCCCATAGGGAATCCTCTCTGGGAGATCGCCGCTTTTGGCTGGGCCAGGATTGATAGGGAATGGGAGTTCCCCTGGGGGGTCAAGGTCTATCGTCTGATACCCAATCCAGAGGGAAAAAGCTTATGAGACTAAAACACTGGTTTCTCGTGATTTCAGTTTTGTTAATAGGCTTGTTTGTAAGAACTTACAAAACCCCTGAATATTTGGGATTTTGGTACGACCAAGGAAGGGACGCCCTGGTTATCTGGGATCTGATTTACAATCACAAATTTTTTCTTATTGGTCCTACCACTGGCATCGAAGGAATCTTTCGGGGACCGTGGTACTACTGGCTCATCACCCCTTTTTACTTTTTGGGTCGGGGAGACCCTGTTTGGCCAGCCGTATTTTTGGCTTTTACCACGATAGTGGCTTCTGCCTTAAGTTTTGTGCTAGCCAAAAAAATTGCAGGGTTCAAAGCCGGATTTCTAGCACTGGTTATCTCCTCTCTGTCTTACAACCTGGTCGGTTCCGCCCGTTGGCTATCAAACCCAACTCCGATGTTTATTATCTCAGCGAGTATTCTCTATTTTGTCTTCAAAGTAATCGATGGTCGCAAATCCGCCTACCTGCCCTTATCCTTTCTCCTCGGATTGTCGATGCAATTTGGATCAGCGGCAGAAGTATTTTATTTTCCCGCCATCGCGGCCTTCGTGTTGATCAACAAAAAATTATGGCCAGACCTAAAGACAATCATTTTTTCATCAGTGCTCCTGATGATCCCCTTTACCCCTCAGATTATTTTTGATGTTAGGCACGAAGGCATCCTGAGTAAAAATACATCCAAATTCTTTGTGGATGATTCCAGCTTCAAACTGTCATTTATAGATACAATTTCCGTGCGTCTGCCTTTTTATTACGATATGTTCAGCAAAAAATTATTCCCCATGGTCCAGTCATACTTTATTCCATTTGGAATACTTGCAATAGCATCGCTCATTATCAGATTCAAAAAACTATCACCTCATGAAAGTTTCTTAAGTCTATTGTTTTTTGCACCACTTGTCGGAATGTTATTTTTTCATGGTAACGAGGGCAATGTCTATGACTACTATTTCACTGGCTACTATCTTGTATTTGTCATCTTGTTTTCCGTCAGTATTTCACAATTGTATTCAAAAAAGTTAGCCCTCGCCGTATGCCTAATTTTTTTGGGATTTTTCCTCAAACAAAATACTATCGAATTGACAAATTACATTAAAGCAGGAGAGGGGGCGTACATTACCCTTGCTTCTGGCATTAAAGCAGTCGACTGGGTATACAAAGATGCAGCAGGTACCCCCTTCAACACCGATGCCTACGTCCCGCCGATGATCCCATATGCTTATGACTATCTGTTTTTATGGCGAGGGACCAAGGTTTTCAATACTCTTCCTACCAAAGAGTTGCTCCCTCTTCTATATACCATTCAAGAGCCGGATTCTAGGCAACAGACCTTGCTAAACTCATGGCGTACTCGTCAGTCTACATTTTCATCCATAGAATATACCTATATTGCAGGCCCTCTAATAGTCGAGCGAAGGCAACGTCATGAAAAATAAGTCCATACTCATCTGCATAGTCTTACTCGCCTTGTTTGCCAGGTCATATCAGCTAGTGGAGAGGTTTGCCTATGATCATGATTCCGATCTCTCAGCCTGGATTTTTAAAGACATTGTCATTGATGGACACCTAAGGCTCATTGGCCAGCAGACATCATCATTGGGTCTTTTTATAGGTCCTCTCTTTTATTACTCACTCATCCCCTTTTACCTGGCCACGAATCTAGATCCCATCGGCACCTCAGTTTATCCCATAATTGTAGGTGTAGTCGGGGTCTTGAGTCTGTATTTTGTCACAGCCAAAACTACTGATAAAAAAACTGCTTTCTTTGCAGCTCTCATTTATGCCGGCTCTTTTTCTATCAGTAACACCGAACGGCAAGTCGTACCCACTGCCTGGATATTTGTTTGGTCCATCTGGTTTATCTACTCAGTACACCTTATTTATCAAGGAAAGAAGCTTGGACTCACTATCGCTGCTGTATTACTGTCTCTGGTCTGGCATATCCAATTAGTGCTTGTGATTGCCGCAGTTCCCATGGGTATTGCCTGGATTTCGCGGTTCAAATCGTTTAAATTCAGAGATTTTATTTTGCCGGTAGCGCTTCTAGTTATCATCTCAACCCCCCTGATTTTATTTGAGCTGCGTCACGATTTCATTCAGTTCAGGTCTTTATTCTTTTCGTCTCAGGTGGCAGAACAAGTTTCTCGAACATTAGCCCAAAAGTCGCTACATGTTTTGTCAGTTGCGGCAAAAAATGCCAATGCCATTTTTTGGGTTCGCCCAAACAATATTCCCGACTATGTTCTCCCCTTAGTAATTCTGATGGGATCAGGGATACTTTTGGTCAGAAAAAAGATATCCCGTCAATTGGTGTTAACTTTTGTTTTGTGGTTTGCAGTATTTATTGGTTTTTTTATCTTTCATCACATCAATCTTTCTGAGTACTACATCAACAGTCTGAACATTATGTGGATTATTTTGGCGGCGCTCGTGCTATCAAGACTTGGCAAATTAGGCAGTATTCTGCTAGTTGTTTTTTTGTTTTACAACCTTTACATAATAATTACTCTCCCTATAAATCGTAGCGGTTATCTAAACAGAGTAGCAATGGTGGACTACATAGCAAAGGATGCAAAAGAACATAAGTTTCCTTGTATCGCCATCTCGTTTATGACCAATCCCGGTTATGAACTAGGGTATAGATATTTGTTCTGGCAGAAAAAAATGCATGTCAATCGCCCAAGTAGTAATAGCCCTGTCTACACAATTGTTTTTCCCCACGGCCGGGCCAATCGTCTGGACTATACGAGTGGTGCTCTTGGACTGGTTCTGCCAGATTATTCTCGTTATAATGAATCCGGAGTAAGAGACAGTTGTTCAGGTGAGAACTCCAACGTTACTGATCCCATGTTTGGTTTTACAAAATGACACCCTACTTATCCGTCATCATCCCCTCATACAACGAAGAAGACAACCTAAATAGAGGTACACTCGATGTTGTCATTGCCTACTTGGAAAAACAGCCGTATCCCTGGGAAGTGATCCTTGTAAACGATGGCTCTACTGATTCCACAGCCCAGATGTTGTCTGACTTCTCAAAATTTCAGAAGCATGTTCGCTTTATAGACAATCCTCATCAAGGCAAAGCCCAAACTGTTATTACTGGGGTTCTGGCGGCCGAGGGAGAAATCATTCTTTTTACAGACATGGACCAGGCTACTCCCATAACCGAGTTCGACAAATTTTTACCCAAGATAGAAGAAGGTCATGACATCATTATTGGTTCTAGGGCCAACCGTGAAGGAGCTCCCTTGTTTAGAAAGATCCTGGCCTTTGGTATGGTGACGCTTCGAACGCTTATCCTCAATCTTCCCGTCCGGGATTCCCAGTGTGGCTTCAAAGCCTTTACTCGCGATGCAGCCGTCAAGATTTTTACAAAGATGAAAGAGCTGCGACCGTACAAGGTAATCGAGGGTCCGGCAGTAGACCCTGGTTTTGATGTGGAAATGATCTATCTCGGTCGCAAGCTGGGTTACAAGATTGTCGAAGTTCCCGTATCCTGGCGCCATCAAGAAAGTAGAAGAGTGAGCTTTATAAAAGATGCCAAAGCCGGCCTCATGGGACTTTTAGTTGTCCGCCTCCGCTCCCTCACCAACGCCTATAAGCTCAGATAAGAGATTATGAGTCCAAAACTGTCCATCGTTATCCCGGCTTACAATGAAGCAAAAAGCTTTCGATCTGGCATGCTGGACTCGGGCCTAGATTATCTCAAGTCGGTCAATTATTCTTACGAAGTATTGTTTATAAACGATGGCTCGACCGACGACACGAAAGAACTTCTCGAGGGTCTCGCAAAAAAAGACAAACATTTCAAAGTCATCACCATAAATCACGGAGGCAAAGCCAGTGCCGTCACGGCTGGAGTTCTGGCGGCCCAAGGCGAAATAGTATTATTTACCGACTTTGATCAATCCACTCCTCTGTATCAGGCAGAATCTTTTTTGAGATCTCATGATCTGGGGTCAGATGTCGTGATTGGGGTTAGGGGTGGGGGAGTAAGCACCAAGCAAGACACCTGGGTCAGAAAAGTCAGAAGTGCAATCTTTGTCACCCTTGTTCAGATTATTGCCCTGCCAGGAATCATTGACACTCAATGTGGCTTCAAGTCCTTCAAAAACGGTCTTGCCAAAAAAATATTTTCCAGTCTCAAAGTAAGCTTGCCTACTGGTGTAGTAACGGGAGGCTATATGGGGGCCTTTGATGTCGAAGTTCTCTTTTTGGCTCGCAAATACGGAGCAAATATTGCCCAGATCCCAGTCACCTGGATCAAATATCCCTCAGACAGATTAAATATCTGGAAGGAACCACTCCAAATGCTCATCGATACAATCAAGGTCCGCCTCTGGGGTATACTAAGAAAGTACGATGCTTAAGAAGTCTATTTTTATTTGTTTCCTGATCGCAGCAGCAGCAATCTTTTTACGTCTATACAACGTGGGTTTATGGCCTGTTTTTGCTGATGAATCCATCTATGTACGCTGGTCCCAGGTCATGCGGGCCGAAAGCACCCTCAGATTTCTTCCACTTTCCGATGGTAAACAGCCTCTGTTTATGTGGGCGACCATCCCCTTTTTCAAAATTATTTCCGATCCACTAGTGGCCGCCCGTTTTTTGTCAGCTCTTACCGGAATTTTTACAACTGCAGGCATAGCCCTTCTTTCTTGGCTAACTCTAAAAAATCTTCGCATCACATTCTGGACAGCCGCGATCTGGGCGACTGTTCCCTACTCAGTTTTTTTTAGTCGCATGGCTTTGGTAGATAGCATGCTCTGTATGTTTATCGTATGGGGATTGAGCCTAAGCGTTCTATCTATTCAAAAACAGCGCTTAGATATGGCCATGATAGCCGGATTCTTTTTTGGGTTCGCGTGGCTCACAAAATCTCCCGCCACCATTGCCCTGATGTTATTACCTTCAGTACTAATTTTTATCCCTCACAAAAATCTAAAAACTATTCTGTATTCACTATTCTATATTCTTACCCCAATCTTAATTGCCTTTGGCATGTACAACATCTTGCGCTTAGGCCCTGAGTTTCATCAGATTGCTTTGCGAAATGCCGATTATGTCTTTACTCTGCCTGAGATTCTAAAACACCCCCAAGATCCATTACTCCCTCACCTTAAAGATAGTGTCACGTTTTATTTATATCTCCTCACACCTTTTGGTGTTTTATTGTCTTTGTGGGGTATATTGGCTGGGGGCAAATCGCACGTCTGGACCAAGCTATTTTTTGGGCTTTGGTTTTTGCTACCCATCATTGCACTATCAGCCGTAGCCCGTGCTTTTACCGCCCGATATATTCTCTTTACAGCGCCTTTTGCCGTGATTCTGGCTGCTCACGCCGTGGAGCATATAGGCCAGCACACCAAAAGACACTTACTCTCAGCCCTGACTGGAGCCTTGATCATAATTCCTTCTCTTTGGATTGATCATCTGATGCTGACAAATCCTGCGAATATGCCCATGGCCAGGATTGAGCGCTCCGGGTATCTAGAAGAGTGGACTGCCGGGTTCGGGCTCAAAGAAGTATCTGCTCGCATTCAAACAGCGGCCGAAAAACGTCCAGTTATAGTGGGGTCTGAGGGTTTTTTTGGCACTCCATTTGACGGACTCCAAATGTATCTCAACGGTGTACCAAATGTTCGAGTAATTGGAGTCGGAGTCTGGATAGACTCAGTCCACGAAAAGTTAATCAACGCCTCGGTCGAAAACCAGATATTTTTAGTGGTCAACTCCAGTAGGTTCCATCACGAAAAACCAGAAGATTTGGGACTCAAACTTTTGGCCAGCTACCCAAAGGCTGTTCGCCCAGATGGTACCCAGGAATATTTGTTGTTTTTTGAATACATACCAAAATAATACAATGTCATCCTGAGTGTAAGCGAAGGATCCAGTCTTTATGAAAAAAGACCTTTTAATTTTATTAATTCTTATCATCCCCAGCTTTGCAATTTTGTTGCAAAAGGGTTATTTCTCCATGCACGATGATCTTCAGTCCATGCGCCAGTACCAGCAAGACTTGTGTTTTGCAGACGGCCAGATCCCCTGTCGTTGGGTGCCGGATATGGGTTATGGTTACGGCTACCCTTTGTTCAATTTTTACCCCCCACTTCCATATCTCTTAGGACAACCGTTACGTCTTTTAGATATCTCTTACATCGACATTGTAAAGATTGTGGGAATTATGGGTTGGGTCAGTTCAGCAGTCTTCATGTATCTTTTGGGGCGAGAGTTTTGGGGGCGAAGAGGGGGATTAGTCTCGGCAGTCTTTTATACATATGCTCCTTATCATTCGGTTGATTTTTATGTCCGGGGAGCCATGAATGAGTTTTGGGCCCTAGTCTTCTACCCCGCCATTTTTTATAGCACTTATCGCCTCATATTGTCATCCCGACCAAGCGAAAGCGCGTGGAGGGATCCCTCGACCCGGCTCGGGATGTCAAGCGTGAACGTGAAGTGGATTGTATTCACGTCTCTCTCCGTCACAGGTCTCATGCTTTCTCACAACCCCATGCTCATGATCTTCGCCCCGGTTCTCATCGGCTGGTGCCTGCTCTGGCTGATAAAGTTTAAAACCATTCAACCATTTGGCCATTTATCCATTGCGGCCATATGGTCCGCAGGCCTGGCCGCCTTCTTCACTCTTCCGGTCGTTTTTGAGCAGCAGTTTGTCAGCATCTGGACACTCACCTCAGGATACTTCAATTATCTGGCTCACTTTTTGGACATCAAGCAGATTTTTATAAATATCAATTGGGGTTATGGATCATCTGAGCTGGGACCTACTGACAGCATGTCATTTGCCATTGGTTACTTGCACTGGATAGTGCCATTGGTAATCTTGATTTTTTCCCTTACAAAAAAACTTCGGCCATATATAGCCATAATTCTTTATTCCATATTCATAATTCTTGTTTCTCTATTTATGTCACATTCAAAATCGACGTTTTTATGGCAGCATCTAAGACCCCTGGAGTTGCTACAGTTCCCCTGGCGTTTTCTGACTTTGACCATTTTTGGAGCCTCGTTTGCTGCAGGAGCCATTGCTCCAGCCGTAAACAAAAAATTATTGCTCACAGCACTTATAACCTCAGTCATAATACTAAATGGTAATTACTTTCGTCCCAGGGATTGGTATCCAGATATGACTGACCAAGCAAAGTTTTCCGGCAAGTCGTGGCAACTTCTTGTTACCTCTGGCATCTTTGATTACTTACCCATCTGGGCACCATTCCCCCCGGCAGACCCAGCCGGCGCTGACTTAAACATAGTTCAAGGCGAAGGGGAGTATACCCGAGTTCTAAAATCATCCAATAAGCAGGTTTATAAAGTCGATGTTATTTTGGACTCAGCCACAATTGAACTGCAGACATATTACTTTCCCGGTTGGCGGGCATATGTAGATGGAGTAGAACAGCAGATTGACCCCACTCGCGACCCTCTTTTGGGGCGCATCCAGGTCGACTTGTCTTCTGGATCCCACCAAGTTGAGATCCGGTTTACAAACACCCCGATTCGTCTCCTTGCAAACTCCCTATCTGTCATCTCCTGGGCGGCAATGGTTGGTATAATAATTGTATGGATGTGGAGGAGATCTCTTCTGAAGAGTTAAGGGTCGTAAAATCACGAGCAGTCCGCGGCATGGCGACACTTACGGGTGGGGGATTGATCCTGACCTTCATCTCAGGTATCGGGGTATTGCTCCTGACTACTTATCTGGGACCAAAAGAATTTGGCCTCTACGCCTTGATAGGCAGTATTATTGTAATCTTAAGCTACTTTTCAGACATTGGTTTGGCGGCCTCTCTTATCCAAAAAAAAGAAAGTCCCACCAAGTCCGATCTCCAAACGACATTTACCATTCAGCAAACTCTAGTGTTACTAGGTATCGCCGTAGCCCTTATATTGTCTCCCGCAATCAGAGCTTATTACTCCCTTGGTTTGCCTGAGTACTATCTCTACCTGTCTCTTCTTCTTAGCTTCTTTCTCTCTTCACTCAAATCTATTCCTTCGGTCATGCTCGAGAGATCACTGCGTTTTGACCGTATTATGTTAGTTCGAATTGCCGAGTCTTTGACATTCAATGTCACCGCTGTGGTTCTGGCTATCCAAGGCATGGGTCTTATGTCCTATGTCCCGGCCGTCATTGCTCAAGGAATAGTGGGACTAGTGCTCATTTGGCTATTTCATCCTTGGCCAGTAGGTCTGGCTTTCTCCAGAGCCAGTCTGCACAAACTATTGCACTTTGGAGTGCCCTATCAGACAAATTCTCTCTTGGCAGTTGCCAAAGACCAGGTGGTAAATCTCTTTTTGTGGAAGATAGTAGGGCCCGTCGGCATGGGTCTGGCAAATTGGGGTTTTTATTATAGTCAAATGCCCCAAAGACTGATCATGGACAATGCTACTCGGGTCGCCTTTCCTGCCCTTTCTCGTCTGCAGGATCATCCTCAGGAGTTCAAAGCGGCCACCGAAAAATTATTACTATTTGTGTGTTTAGTAGTATTTCCCACACTAGTGGGAATCAGTCTACTGTGGTCTCACTTGGCATACTTGGTTCCCAAATGGTACAAATGGCAACCGGCACTTATCCCACTGTATCTTTATTGCTTTAGCGCCGCCATTTCCTGTCTGTCTACTCCTCTGACAAACACTCTATATGCAGCAGGTAAAGCAAAGATTGTGACCGGACTCATGGTTATGTGGCTGGTTTTAGAGTGGCTGCTCAAGCCCACTATGGCCGCAAGTTTTGGCTATCTCGGCGTGGCTTACGCCACAGCCATTATTTCATTTTCTTCTCTAGTGCCCTTTTTTATCGCTCAAAGAATTATTCGCTTTAACATACTAAAGAGCCTATTTACTCCTGTCGTATCTACACTAATCATGATTATATTTGCAGTATGGTCGCATTCTTTGGGGGTAATACCTTCAGTCACAATTGCCACACTTGCCTATATCAGTGCCGTCGCCCTGTTTGGTGGAAAGAAATTATATGCCCAAGTTAGGCCATTCTACGAACACTTCCGTGCAAAAATATAAACTTTGGTTACTTCTTTTTATTGGTACCATTTGTTGGTCGGCGACAATGGTAAAAAGCGGATTGATTTACGACTACGGTATGGGTTTTTGGGGCGCCAATGGTCACGATGGCATTTGGCATATATCTCTTATCAAGTCGCTATCCCAGGGCTCAATGCAAATGCCTATTTTTGCAGGCGAGGGTATCAAAAATTATCATATTGGCTTTGATCTATTAGTAGCTGCTCTTCATACCGTTTCTCGCATTCCTGTTGTAACCTTGTACTTTCAGATACTGCCACCACTGTTTGCATTCGCAATTGGACTTCTTACTTATCTTCTTACAAAAAATATTTGGTCGGTATTCTTTGTATATTTTGGCGGTTCATGGGCCTGGCTGTTCGGCCGAGGCGAGTCCACCTTTTGGTCTCAGCAAGCTATATCAACTCTTATCAATCCTCCACTGGCCCTTTCTCTTATATTGTTACTAGTAGGACTTATTTTAATTAGGTCAAACAAAGAGTTATTGGCAACCCTCTTTTTTGTAATTGCCGGTTTTGTAAAAGTATATGCCGGATTACTGGCCCTTGCAGCATTGTTAGTAGTAGGTCTTATAAAAGACCGTAAGTTTATCAAGATTTTTATCTTTACCCTTATTTTTTCGGCTGCCATGTATCTTCCCCTAAATCGCAATTCCACAAGTCTTTTGGTCTGGCAACCGGGTTGGTTCCTCGAGACCATGATGGGGCTCTCAGATCGTCTAAACTGGCCGAGATTTTATTCCGCCATGACCAATTACCGCTTGGCGGACAATTGGCCAAAAGCGGTCTTGGCATACACAGTCGCATTTTTAATCTTTTGGTTTGGCAATATGGGCACCCGAGGCATAAAAGAAATAAGTGTTTTAAAAGACTTAAAAAACATCAGAAATATTTCTTCCGAACATCTATTTATATGGACAATAATCATAGCCGGGGGAATAGTTCCCATGTTTTTTTTGCAAAAAGGCACTCCCTGGAACACTATTCAATTCTTTTACTACTCACTATTTTTTTCATCAGTTCTTGCGGGTCTTTCAGTAGAGTATCTGTTGTCAAAAATTAAAAATTCCAAATTCATAATTTTAGCCTCAGTACTCATAGTAGTTCTCACCATTCCCACGACAATCATTAGTCTCAAAGATATTTACTTGCCAGGCAGACCTCCCGCCATGATTAGCACTCGGGAGTTAGAGGCTCTTAACTTTTTGGCTACTCTCCCCAAAGGCACAGTCCTTACACCGCCTGTTGTGGTCAATCCTTATGCCAAAGCTCCCAGACCACTGTATCTATATGAGTCTACTGCGTACGTTTCCGCCATTTCAGGCCAACCTGTCTTTATGGAAGATGAGGTCAATCTGAACATTACAGATTATGCATGGGAAACCCGGAAAAGTGATGTAAAGTCATTATTTGAACAAACCGATAAAGAAAAAGCTAAAAAATTTGTGAATGATAACAACATAAGTTATGTTTATCTTCCTCGAATCCATGAGACTAGACCATATCTCAGCGATACACAGATGGGGATGAAAAACATATTTGAAAATTCCGAAGCAGCCATTTGGCAACGACAATGAAAATAAAATTAATATTCCTACTTATTCTTTTTACTAGCCCTGGCTTTTGGCAAGTTTTTTTTCAGCCTCAAGCGTTTTTTTCACAAGTTATACAATTCCCCAAGTACGTCTCCCAGACAGTCACAGCCAAGATCAAAAGCACCGAATACAGTACAAGATTACAAGAGATGCGCTGGGGCGGGCGGGCGTTGCATAGGGAAGACACAATTTCAAAAATTTTATACTTTCGTCACATTGTCATTCTCAACGAAATGTTTGAATTTATTCAAAACGCATCCCCTAAGTTTTTTTTCTTGGCTGGAGACGGCAGCAATTTCTCTCCCAGGCGGATTGAGCCCATTTCCTCTATTCTATTTCCTTTTTGGATCATAGGGATCACCACTCTTATCAGGGAAGGCAAAAAAAAGGTTGGGTGGTTATTCTTGTTATTTTGTTTCATAGGATACATATCAGGTCACAAAAATCTTGTTTTCCTTTTCCCATTATTTTTGTTACAGATATATATCTGCTCAGTAGGAGTAAGTCTTTTTGGCAAGAAGACATTAGCCGTTACCTTCGTTTACGGTGTATATATCTCTCTTATGAATTTATGGCTAAATATTTAGTTCTCATTTTTGGGTTTGCTTTGCTTTTCCGTTTTTGGCAGATCACGACATATCCTGTCTCCCTAACCATGGACGAAGTAGCCATTGGTTACGGCAGTTACTCTCTTTTGCAAACAGGTCGTGACGAATGGGGAGCTCCCGTACCCCTCGTTTTCAAATCAGTGGGCGACTACAAGCCACCCATCAATTTTTATCTTGTTGTCTCATCCATAAAATTATTTGGTCTTACCGAGTTTGCCGTTCGTTTTCCAGTCGCGCTTATTGGCTCATTGACATCAATTTTGTTTGTGGTCTTTCTAAGGAGGCTTGGTCTTTCAAAATCAGCAAGTTTGTTTGGAGGACTTTGGCTTGCAATTCTTCCCTGGCACGTTCACCACTCACGTTATGGCTTGGAAGCAATCACCGCTCTGTTCTTTTTATTAGCAGGTTGCGCTGCCTGGTGGACAGCCACAGCAAAGAAATCATATTTTTACTTAGGGTTATCAATTGTCTCTTTTGGTATCTCTGTCTGGGCATATCATTCAAATCGACTTTTTGTGCCCTTGTTAGTACTCTTTTTGGTTATTTCACAATTCAAGCACGTTAGATACTTTTTGCTGTTCAACAGCAAAAAGTTGGTAATTTGTCTATTGTTGTTCGCTTCATTGGCTGGACCGTTTTTGCATTTGGCATTGACATCAGAAGCAATAAAACAGCGAGCTGCCATGACATCGATCTTGAGAGACAGCGGTCTTTTAAGAAGTCTGCATCAGGGAAAATATGCAAATATTTATGAACGTATATTTGATCATGACTGGTATCTTATTTTTCATCATTGGGTGGGAAAGTACACAGATTATTTTGATTTGAGATTCTGGTTTTGGAAAGGACTCTCACTTTCTCCTCCGGGATATCCAGACTCAGGACTACTTTATGTTCTTGATCTACCCCTGTTTGCTTTTGGAGTTTGGGTTTTGGTCAAAAGCAAAAATAAATTACTTCAATCTTTGACCATTTTTTGGTTTTTTGTGGGTCCTTTGGCCTCGTCGTTTACTATGAACGACCAGCACACGCTTCGCACACTAGTCTGGTTGCCATTTTTTGGTATCGTGGTTGCTTCCGGGGCTGATTATCTAAAAAAGCGTTTTAGGCCTGTAATTCTACTGTATTTTGTAACACTCCTCATAAACGTAGCCTATATTAAAGATCTCTATACTACGGCTCTCCCTTTCTATTTTTCAGAGTATTGGCAGTATGGATTCAAGCAAGCTGCTCTATACGGATGCGAACATCGGGATGAGTATAACCGGGTCGTCATTTCTCCCACGTTTGGCAGCTTGGGTCCTCTTACGACTGGAATTCCGGATTACTATGTCCTGTTTTACTGTCAGTACCCCCCAGAAAAGTACATGTTCACCAAAAAAATAGACAAATTTGAGATCGGTCGAGTTGATTGGCGGGATCAGCTTCAAAGAGGGGGTAGAGCTCTTCTAATATCTGCAAAATGGGACTATCCCGAAGTCACAGCCCCAGAAGAGTACGTGGTCAAACGAGTAGATTATTTCAACGAGTCTCCCGGCCTGTACTTTGTAGACACTGGTCTTGTGCGCTAAAATAGAACTACACATGCTCTCGGTTGTAATTACCACATGGAATGAGGAGAAAGCCCTGCCCAGAGCCGTGGCTTCAGTCAAAAAGTTGGCAGGTGAGATCGTCGTGGTCGACACAGAAAGCACGGACGACACAGTAAAGATCGCTCGTGAGCTGGGTTGCAAGGTCTTTACTCACAAAAATACAGGCATAGTTGAGCCAGTCCGCAACTTCTCTATTTCCAAAGCTCGCGGGGACTGGATTTTGATACTAGACGCCGACGAAGAGATACCGAGCGTTTTACTAGAAAAGATCAAAAATATCGTTACAAGCTCTGAATCAGCCGATTTCTACCGCATCCCAAGGAAAAATATGATCTTTGGCAAATGGATTCAGAGCAGTCATTGGTGGCCGGATTATGTATACAGATTGTTCAAAAAGGGCCATGTGAGCTGGGAAGATACCATTCATAGTGTTCCGTTTACCAAAGGAAGGGGAGCTGATCTAAATGCTGATTCCGAAACAGCCATAATTCATCACCACTATGTAACCATAGGTCAGTATGTAGATAGGCTAAATCGCTACACCGATCATCAGCTCAAACATCTTCAAAAAGAAGGATACAACTTTTCATGGACTCATTTAATTGACAAGCCGTTCTCTGAATTTATTCGTCAGTACTTTGCCAGAGGGGGATACAAAGACGGATTGCATGGTCTGTCTCTGTCTGCCCTCCAGGCATTTTCAGAATTGGTTTTATATCTCAAAGCCTGGGAGGCATCAAGTTTTCTACCCAAAACGATTACCCCGATTCAAGTATCAGAACAAATCTTTGCAAAAAAGTCAGAGTTTCTATGGTGGAGCATGGATGCTCGTATAAAAGAGTCGAGCTGGATAGGAAAAATTTATTACCGATTACTTCGCAGGCTGACGGTTCATGCAAATTAGCATCGTCGTTCTCAATTGGAATGGTGAGAAGTATGTTGACGACTGCTTACAATCGATCTCCAATCTAAAAAGGGGAGAGCACGACCTAAATGTAATTGTAGTGGACAACGCTTCTACCGATTCTTCTCCTCAGCTCATTACCACCAGGTATCCAAAATTTTTATTTCTGCCAACAGGAAAAAACTTAGGATATGCAGAGGGCAACAATGTCGGAATTCGAAAAGCTCTTGAGACGCAGGCGGATTTTGTTTGGATCGTAAATCCGGATATCAAGCTTGAGCCCGGGGCTCTCCTGGCTTTTTTGGATGCTGCCAATGATCATCCCAGACATGGTATTTTTGGATCAAAAATTTATTTTTATCCGGGTTACGAATTTCACAAGGAGAGGTATCAAAAAAAAGATTTGGGACACGTCATTTGGTACGCAGGAGGTATCATGGACTGGAAAAACCTGATTGCCATACATCGCGGGGTCGATGAGGTCGACACCGGACAATATGATGAAGAAAAAGATACAGACTTTATAACCGGAGCCTCGATGTTTATCAGGCGGCAGACGCTTATAGATGTGGGGTTGTTCGAAGCCAAATTTTTCTTATATTTTGAAGAAAACGACTTTTGCCAAAATGCGCAAAAGATAGGTTGGCACTTGCTGTTCGTTCCCGGCAGCATCGTCTGGCACAAAAATGCCCAAGCCACGGGCTCGGGGTCTCCCCTCCAGGACTATTACATAGCCCGAAATAGAATGTTATTTGGTATGCGTCATGCGCCGTTACACACCAAACTAGCTCTCATTCGTGAATCATTAACCCTTCTGTACTCCGGACGTCCCTGGCAAAAAATAGGCATCAAAGATTTTTATCTCGGTCATTTCGGCAAGGGATCATATGCTTAGCGTCATCGTCATCACAAAAAACGAAGAAGCCATGATTGGTGATTGTCTGGAATCGGTTAAGAATCTGGCCGATGAAATCATAGTAGTTGATTCAGGCAACACTGATAAGACCAATGAAATTGCCAAAAAATACAAAGCCAAGATTGTCAAAGCGGATCCAAATTCAGGCTATGCCAATTTTAGAAATGTAGGCCTCAAGGAGGCCACAGGAGATTGGATTTTTTATCTCGATGCCGACGAACGAGCTACTCCTGAATTAGTAGAAGAGATACCGACACTTTCCCCCGGTGTATATCAAATACCCCGAAAAAATATCTATTTAGGAAAAGAAATGCGCTACGGCGGTTGGGGCAATGATCTGGTTATTCGTCTGTTCAAAAAAGATCTTCTCGAAGGATACCGTGGGGATCTGCATGAGCAACCAAAGTACCAAGGCTCACTACTCACTACCCACAACGGCATCACCCACTACTCCCACAGAGATCTAGCCTCTATGCTCCAAAAGACCATCCTATTTACCGATTACGAGGCCAGACTCAGACTTGCAGCAGACCATCCTCCAGTAGTTTGGTGGCGGTTTTTAAGAGTCATGTTTTCCGAATTTTGGCTTAGATTTGTCCGTCTTTCAGCCTGGCGGGACGGAACAGAAGGGATAATAGACGGCATATTTCAAGTATTTAACATGTTTATTATTTACGCTAGATTATGGGAGCTCCAGCAAGAAAAGCATTAGTGCACAATCCCTATTGGGATTCTCTGGGCGGGGGAGAGCGCTACGTAGCTTGTTTTATTAAGCTACTGTTAGATCAAGGTTGGCAGACAGACCTGGATTGGCCAGAAGATATTTCAGACCAGATTCAAGAGCGCTTCAATATCGATATTTCAAAATCTACTTACAACCCACAACCCATTACTCACAACTATGACCTAGTATTCTGGGTCTCCGACGGCAGTCTTCCCACCTCATTTGCAAAAAAAACTATCGTTCATCTTCAAGTGCCATTTCAGTCAGTGGGCGGCAAGTCCTGGAAAAATCTTATAAAATCTAGATTTTACACATTTGTTTCCAATTCCAACTTTACCAAACAGATTGTCGATTCCGAGTTTGCCATCAATTCCCAGGTAATATATCCACCGGTAAGTGTAGAAAATTTTACACCGAGAAAATTGAAGGCAAAAAATATTGTTTACGTAGGCCGTTTTTCAAATCTCACACAATCAAAAGGTCACGACATATTGATCTCCGAGTTCAAAAAGATTCACTCATCTCTTCCTGGTTGGAAGCTAATTTTGCTTGGGGGTACGACCATGGGGGCGACCCCAGAATATATTCAGAGTCTAAAAAGTTTGGCACAGGGACTGCCTGTGGAATTTGTTTTTGACCCTCATTTTTCCGAGATCAAAAAAAATCTAGAAAATGCAAAAATTTTTTGGTCAGCGGCAGGTTTTTCAGAGAATAATTTATTACCTCCCGCTCGTCAGGAGCACTTTGGAATCTCACTAGTCGAAGCAATGGCAGCCGGCTGTGTCCCCATAGTTCCAAACAGAGGCGGCCATCCAGAGATTGTGGATAATGGCATAAATGGGTTTTTGTATGACTCGTTGTCTGAATTTTCGCAGTTAACACTACAACTAACAACTAACATCCGAAGGAGCCCGCAGGCCGAACAACTTACGACCATGTCGCAAGCTGCAGTTGAAAAGAGTAAGATGTTTTCGGAAAAGCAGTTTAATAAAAGATATTTAGAACTCATATGAAAAAAATTGGCTTTTGGTTGATAGTAGCTCTGGTTCTTCGTCTCGTATTGTCAGGGGCAGCCCTCCATCCCGACGTCAGAGGTCACAACTTAGCTGGATATCTGATAGCTCAAAAAGGACAGTTGTTTTCTTTTTACGATTACTTAAGTCGCCAACCCAGAGCTGATCCTTGGGTAATGCTATATAGAGACGATTTGTTTATATATCCACCCTTGGCTTATATAGTTCACGGGATATCAAACTTCCTTCTTTATCCTTTATACCCCCAAGAGCTTTTTTTGACTCTGATTACAGATATTGGCCAGACCATGGGCAGTCCCGATCTACCTAGACTACTGATTTTTCTCAAGTTGCCATATCTGATTGCCGATATTCTCTGCCTTATTGTCCTAAGACAGATAGTCGCCCAAAAGCACAAGTTTTTGGCCACCCTACTCTGGCTATTCAACCCTATCACGATCTACGCCTCCTATATGATTGGTCAATTTGACATCTTTATTGCTCTATTTATATTATTGGCCCTCCTCTTTTCCCAATCAAAAAATCAGTGGATAAGCGCTGTGTTTTTGGGGTTTGCAGCCAGTTTCAAGCCTTTTCCATTATTTTTAATGCCATTTCTTCCTGGGTCAAAACCAAAAAACATTATCATAGGAGTTGTAACCTATATTCTTCTTATGTCGCCTTATTTAGGGTCAGTGGGCTACAGACAATACGCACTCCTGGCTCCTCAGACAGACAAATTAATCTACGCCAAGGTTATGGTTTCAGGTAGTCAGTATCTCCCTCTATTTTTCCTCGGACTATTTATTCTCTTCTGGTTCAACTATTTTCGCCCCCAGATTATGAATACCCATGTTTGGTTTGCCAGTGTCGGACTGCTCTTTTATTCTCTCACTCATTATCATCCCCAGTGGTTTGTCTGGATAGCTCCGGCCTTAGTTCTCATGTTTGCCGAAAATTCCAGAACTAGGCTACCCCAACTAGGAATGCTCGCCACATACATATTGATTGTATTGCTATTTGAACCCAGTCTAAATTTTGGATTATTCAATATCGATTTTTCACTTTTTGCTTTTATAAGTCGCTTCTATCCGGCAGATCAACTGGCATCACTAGCCAGAGCCTTCTTCGCCGCCAGTGCCTTCTTTGCCGTAGGGGAGAGCCGCAGCCAGCATGCATAAGTTAATCATTATCTTTTTAGTAGCTTGGCTAGTTAGATTTTCTTATATCCAGGCTAGAGCTATTACCTTCAGTTTTGACCAGGCCAGGGATGCCTATACGGCGGGAGAAATACTTAAGGGTGATCTCAAGATCCAAGGTCCACCCACGTCCACTCGAGATTTTTTCCACGGAGTTTTATTTTATTATTTGTTGGCAATCGGTTACGGCATTGGGTCTGGCAGTCCATTGGTAGCGGCCAGTTGGATGGCCGCCATTAGTAGTTTGGGGGTTATTCCCATCTATTTTCTTACCAAAAAAATCACCGGGCGTGAGCTTGATTCAATTTTGGCTGCTTTTCTTTTTGCCGTGTCGTATGAGCAGACCCAATACGCGACCTATCTTAGCAACACGCTTATTGCCTCCGCCACAGTGCCCGTCCTATACCTCGGTCTTTATCTCTGGCATCAGAACAAAAAAGTGGGCCCTATTCTTGCTGGTCTCGGATGGGGACTGTCTATCCAATCTAATTTTTTTCTTCTTTATCATCTTCCGGTCATATTACTACTTTCAATATTTAAGATTTTACCTCTATCCAAAAAAAATCTTCTAACCTTCTCAATACCTGTACTCTTGTGCATTTCCACATTTATTATTTCTGAAGCCAAGTTTGGTTTTCCAAGTAGGATAGGAGTTCAAAATCTTTTGACACGCAGGGAGTACACCACCCAAAAAGTGGGTCTTCCACGCTTAATAAACACCTATAAAGATCAGTTTATTCTCCTGATTGCCAACAATCTCAATCCCGGTCAATCAAAAATAGCGATAGGTGTATTTGTGGTGGCCCTTCTGGGTCTATTGATTCAAATTAAAAGAGATCGAGGTCTTTTGATTTTGCTTTTAGGTTTGTTTTCGTCTATTCCAGCCCTATTTTTCGGCGGTGTCAGTACCCCTTACATCAATGTGGGTTTGGGGTCATTGATAATTATAGTCTTGGCCGTCTCATATCAAAGATTTTTTATGCCACTTGTCTTTTTGCTTGCCTGTTTCCAACTATCGTATCTCTCTACAAATTTACATCGTGGTCAATCGATTTTTTCTATTCAAAAAGACATGCTCTTAAGTCGTGAGCTTGAAGCCATAGACTATATGTACCATGAAAGCCGGGGTCGACCGTTTTCGATCAACTCAATCACTGCCCCTTTGTACATCAATACCACTTGGTCCTATTTGTTCAATTGGTATGGCAAGTCAAAATACGGTTTTGTACCGTACTGGCATGGCCACTCCCAAGCTGGATCTCTAGGTGACAATCTAAAAACTCCACCCAAAGACATAGAACGCACTTTTATGATTATCGAACCTTCTCAAGGTTTGCCTCAAGATATTATTAATCAGATCCTAGAAGAGGAAAAAGGTTATTCTACTTTTAATCACGAGCGAAAGTTTGGCGAGATTACCATCCAAAACCGCTCAGGTAAGATGTAAGCAGTGGTCACGCTCAGACCCAAGAGTGTAACAACAAGACCCACAGCAAAGCTTATTGGCACAAAATAAAATACCACTGCAGATTTCCCTTCATCAATTTTTACCCCCAAGAACCCATATTCATCTTCTATGATGTCGCTTTTTTTGCCATTTACTTTTGCACTCCATCCCGGATAGTTGGGAACCATTGAGCGCAAGGCTGTCTTTTCCATAGTCTCTGCTACTAGCTCTATCTTATTTGGTAAATAATTAACTATTGCGATTGATCCGCTATCAGTGGCAACTCGTCCTTCACTTAAAAATCCGTGATCAGAAACACTGTCAAACCCTTTTGTGGCCAGACTAAATCTAGACTTAGGATTTTTATTTTTAAATATCTTAACCTCACCCTCAGTCAGTACCTTTTCATAGTTGGGATCACGGGTTATGACATCTATTTCATCCCGAGTTGCCAAATAATCTACTGCAAATTCATCCAAGACCAATGTTCTAGGATCCGAAAGAGATACCATCTTAGTAAATACTGGTTTTTGACCTGAGCCTTTTTCGATAGCGTAAATCAAGCCAGATATATATTTGTCGAAGGAGACCGCTTGATACCCAGCAATAGTTTCCCACCCATACACACCTCCTATATTTGCCGGAAGTAGTTGGTCCGTCATGCTGACGACTCTCGCAGGATACTTATGATTTGTTAGTAATTCAGTTACTTTTGTCTTTGGAAAAAATGAGCTCAAAGTAAAGCTGCCATTTTGTATTCCAAACTGTCTGGACAAATCAAATCCGTTCAAAAGTACTAGAAGCGACAATGATAAATAGACTAATTTGGAGTGTTTTAGCTTTAATGCAGATATCCCCAGGACCAAGCCAAAAATCAAAAGTCCAGTCGGCACAATCATAGATCTCAGTCCCGTCACGACGTTTGCAGGGGTCGTATCAAAAAGATATTTTGTAAACAACGATCCGGGAAAATGTAAGTTAAAAAAAGCGACCCCGATTGCCACCAGGCTAAAAAGACCAAACATTCCGACTCCACCTATGACACGTTGTTTCTTTATGATTGCGTCTATACCTATCGCAGAAAGCACCGCCAGACCTAAGTCAACCAACGCATAAGCTCTCGTCGGAGTAATTGTAGACACAAAAGGTATTTGATTTTCAAAAATAAGATCAGTCAGCCAGTTATTTGTAGCCATAATCAAGCCTATGCCCACTACCCCCATCCAAAAAAATTTGTCTTTTTGCTTCGACCACATTCCCACTATTGCCAACATTAGACCGACAACTCCTATATAAAATGAATACTCGTGATAATAAGAGGGTCCGCCAAAATAATTCCAATTTCCCGGATTTCCATAATAGTTGGGAAACCAAAAATACAGCAAGTGGTGAAGTGGAGAAGTGATATTTTCAACCACTCCATCAAAATTAGAAGCCCGGTGACTGTTCATAATAAATTCTATCGAAGGAATAAGTTGAACCCCAGTAATCATAATTCCAAGTCCAATCCCCAAAACACATCTTCTTAAGGAAACCTTTTTATATGCTGCATATAACCCAATTACTGCCACCATGTATATCCATAGCTGCAAATGAGCAGCGGTTCCTGCAATCCCAATTCCAAGTGCAGTCAATGCAACTGATTTTCTGGAAGTTTTATTCATGTAATTTATTCCGGTCATAGCCAGTGTGCTCCAAGCAAGTGTATGAAGAGCTGAATTAATATAAAAAAACCCTGCTGCAAAACCTCCGATTCCCCAAGTTATTGATCCCATAAATGATGCGAGAGTTGACAGTTTGCAACTTCTCAAAAATATATACACAAAAAAAACCATACTAAATATCTGTAGCATCCCCAACATTGCCCAGGCTTTCGCAAATTCCCATATCCAAAACAAAATATTCCCCACAAAAAAAGCTCCCGTCAAAAAATCTGCGGCCAGTGGAGTTCCTGAGAACTGAGTAGTATTCCAGAGGGGGACAACCCCCTTTTTCCATTGTTCTATAGCCAAATATTTGAAAGGAATGACTTGTCTTACAGAGTCAAACTGGTGTAAATTTTTTACATGAAAGGGAAACAATTCCCCCTCAAAAGCAATGTCCACCCATGGCATGTAATATCCAGTCAGCATGTCAGCATTTGTCGGCCACTTGTTATGGAGTAAGCCACGACCAAATACCGATAAGCACACGATAAGTCCCAAAATTACCCCAATGCCTAAATCCTTTTTCAAGAGCATACCAGCCATGTTAAACTATTTTTAAATGCAACTCTACAAATTTAGCACTTCTGTCGTCATACCAGCCTACAACGGCCTGGAACATCTAAAAAGAAATCTACCTCATGTGCTCAAGTTGGGAGCAGATCAGGTCATAGTGGTCGATGATGCAAGTACAGATGGTACATCTTCATATTTACAGTCAAATTTTCCCCAAGTTACATTAGTAATTCATCCAAAAAACATCAGGTTTACCAAGTCGGTCAACGATGGGTTCTCACATGCGACTGGAGATATCGTGATACTTCTAAATCAGGATGTCACGCCACAGATAGACCTTATCAAAAAAACCTTGCCTCATTTTGAAGACCCTCTATTGTTTGCCGTCACATTTGCAGAAGTGGACCGTTCCTGGGCGGACGGGTTGTGGGAACGCGGATTTCTGGAATTTAAAAATGGGATTCGTGATGGACAAGTCCATGACTCGCTCTGGGCATCGGGTGGCAGTGCGGCCTTTCGAAAAACTTATTGGGACCAGCTGAAAGGATTTGACCCCATCTTTACCCCCGGATATTTTGAAGATGTGGATCTAGGGCTCAGAGCTCACAAGGCTGGATACAAAATTATTTGGGACCCAAAGTGTAAGGTCGATCATTTGACCGAAACTGCTTTCAAAAAAGCCTTTGAACCTACCTATTTGGCCCGAGTCAAAGACAGGAACTATCTACTGGCCATGTGGAAAAATTTACCCGCAGGACAGTTGGGATCACATCTGTCCACTCTGATAAAACGAATTATTTCTCATCCCGGGTTTATTATTCCCACACTCTGGGCTATATGGAAAAGATTAGTGTAATTATTGTCAGCTGGAATGTATTGGACTCACTTAAGCGCTGTCTGGCATCCCTAAAAGCCACCGGTTATCCACATCTTGAGATCATAGTTATAGACAACGCCTCGACAGACGGATCGGACAAACTAGCAACGATAAAAAATTCTGAAAACATCGGTTTCCCCAAAGCTGTAAATATGGGACTCAAAAAAGCCACAGGGGAATATTTAGTACTTCTGAATCCAGACACCATTCTTCCCAAAGATTTTTTTACAAAATCACTTGAGTTTCTAAAAAGTCACCCAGATGCAGGTCTTGTGGGGCCACAATTTGAAAACCAGGCCTCTATCTATAATGAGCCTAGTGTATTAAATGCAATCCGCGAATATTGGTTAGGTCAAAAAGACACTTACGAAAAATATTTGCTACCCGCTGTCACAACTGTCGACTGTGTGACATTCGCTTGTGTGATTTTCCCCAGATCGACATTAGAAAGAATTGGTTTTTTGACCGAAAAAGTATTCATGTATTACGAGGATTTAGATTACTGTCGAAGAGTTAGGGCTGCGGGTCTTAAAGTCTATTATGATCCTGAAATTGTAATTTCCCACGAACACGGGTCGAGTGCCAAGAGTAATCCCAAAGTAAACAATTACTTAATTGCATCCAGCAAGTGGTACAACGGGTTAATAAAATACTATTTATTAACCTTTATTCTCTGGTCTGGTCAAAAGATAAAATATTTATTACAACTGAGGTAATATTGAAAAAAAATGGATAGTCAACCAGAATTGTCACCTGCAGAATTAAAGGCCAAAGATGAGGCATGGAACGCTATCGTCAGAGAGAAGTGGGCACGGAGGATTTTGAAAGGCGCCGCCCAACCCTGGTTTTCAGACGCACAGATGTCGATACGTGATGATGGATCTTTGAAAGTTGACAGTATCTCACACACAACAATTGTCGAGCCAGATCAAACTGACAAAGATGCAGCTGAATATTTAAGGAGAGGCGAAGGTCTTGGCTGGCATGCAGCACTTTATTCGTTAAACTCAATACAGTTCGGAATTTTGATGGAACAATTTTTCGGATCAAATGCAGAACTTTCGCCCCAAAAGAAGAAAGACCTTGCAGAAGTAGTAGAAATGGAAAGGATTATTAATGCTCGGCATTCATCCGCTCATGACAAAGCGGTAACCAATTTATATAGTCCAGCCATGGCAAAACGAAACTTGTTTAGACAAGTCATAAGTAAAGCAGCTGACTATTATGCAAAACAAGTTACAGACTTAGGATCCTAGATACTCTCTTCAGTAGCAGTAAGTGTTTTGTCCTCTGAATTTCCTGTATTTACGGTGCCTTTTGGTTCTATCAATACTATGTGCACTTCGTCAGGAGCTTCCGGCTTGTGTTCAATTCCGTGGGGGATTATCAGCATGTCTCCTTCATTTAGTTCTTCAGTCTTATCTCTAAAATGAATTAGTAGCTTTCCTTTAAGCACATAAAATAGTTCGTCTTCAACTTCATGTTTATGCCATACAAATTCTCCTTTGAGTTTAACGACTTGAACCTTGTCGTCATTCAATTCTCCTACAATCTTCGGACTCCAATACTCTTCAAATTGAGCCAATTTCTGTCTGAAGTTTACTACAGGCATGTCAAAATCTTATCACAACCCGTTCCTCACAAGTTTTTGCAAAGCTTTTCGGTGGGCGCCGGACCACGGTCTAACTAGACATCCACCTATTAATACTATCCGAAGAATGTCTTTAGGAATCCAGCGTTTCCAGGATACAAACTCGCCCCAGATGGCCCCAAAGTTATCCGACTGACTGGCTCTTCCAATATGAGTTGCCTGGGCGGTTGGGGTATACCAAACTTCATATCCCATTTTTTTAATTCTATTTAGCCATTCCACCTCTTCTCCATACATAAAAAATCCCTCATCAAAACCACGAGTTTTTTCAAATACCTCTTTTTTTAGAAGAATAAATGCCCCCATAACCCAATCAACAAGTCTCGTATTTTCATATCTGGCTACATCTCGAATATGAATCGAATCAACAAATTTTCGAACAACCGGGAGGTTGTCAATAAAAAGCATCAGCTGAAGAACGCGTCTTAAGCTGGGAAAAAATCCCCAAGATGACTGGATAGATCCATCGGGGTTCAACAGTTTGCAGCCCAGGACATCTTTTTGTAAATCCAAACACCTTTTGATAGTGTATGGATCCACAAAGCAGTCGCTGTTCAAAAGTAAGATATATTTTCCCAAAGCCCGACTCATCCCCAGATTGTTCCCTCTCGCAAAACCCAAGTTCTCTTTTGACTCAATCAGTTTTACTTGAGGAAAGTGTTTCTTGATGATCTCCACCGATTCGTCTTTTGAGTCGTTATCTACCACAATCGTCTCAAAAAACACGTCTTTTGAGGTGTACAAATGCTCCAAACATTTTTGAGTGACTTTAGCCGTGTTATATGACAAAATGACCACAGATACGTCTATGTCAGCTCTCGATTTGTCCGTCATCGTCCCAGTTTACAACGAAGCCGGTAGTGCAGTCGAGCTGGATAGCCAGCTCCAGACGGTTCTTTCAGAGTTAGATCTCAAATCTGAGATCATTTATGTCAACGACGGCAGCACGGATTCCACCGCCCAGATTCTCCGCTCTCATGTAACAGATCTCAAGGATCACACTCCAGTGCATTTGATTTCACTTACCCGAAACCAAGGTCAGACTGCGGCCATTAGCGCCGGCCTTGATGCCGCCAGTGGCAAGCTCATAGCCTTTTTAGATGGCGATCTCCAAAATCACCCTAGCGATATTCCAAAGCTCATTGCCAGCCTAGATAAGGACACAGACGCTGTTTTTGGCTGGCGAAAGAACAGATCGGATAGACTCGACCGAGTAATTGCCTCCCGGATTGCAAACTTTTTGACCGATATCCTGTTTTCCATAAATATCCGTGATCTGGGTTGCTCACTGCGCATTGTCCGTCGCGAGAGCCTCGAGGGTCTAAGGTTGTACGGTGAAAATCACCGCCTTCTCTCACTCCTTCTGGCTCTCCGGGGAGTTCGTTACAAGCAAATCGAAGTAGGCCATAGTCCAAGGATTCACGACCATTCAAAATATGGCTATTCTCGGGTCATCAAGCTGATAGTAGATCTTATTACCACCAAGTTCTTGCATTCCTACGCCACCAAACCAGCCTACATTTTTGGCACTTGGGGCCTTATCTGTTTGGGACTAGCCATCCCAGCTCTACTCCAAGTTATCTACAAGAAGCTGTTTTTAGGAGTCTATGTCCATCTCAATCCCATGTTCATTATCTTTATTTTCTTGAGTCTTGTAGGTGTTCAGCTAGTTTTGATGGGGCTTCTGGCTGAGCTTCTAGTTCGAGTTTACTTCGAGTCACGTCAAAAACCGATCTATGAAATTAACAAATCCGAAAAGCTCTAAATGTGTGGCATTACAGGAATAGTAGATTTTAAAAAGACTCAGATCCCCAAAAAAATCTTGTCTGGTATGAATGCCCAGATTGCTCACCGAGGTCCGGACTCTGACGGTTTTTATTATGATGATCACGTGGGGTTGGCCGCCAGAAGGCTCAGCATCATCGATCTCGTAACTGGAGACCAGCCCATCTTCAATGAGGATAAGTCGGTTGCAATCGTCTTCAATGGAGAAATTTACAATTATCAGTCACTTCACGCTGGTCTCGCAAAATTAGGCCACAAATTCAAGACCAAGTCGGATACCGAGACTCTGGTTCACGCCTACGAAGAATATGGGTATGAAATGCTCTCAAAATTAAACGGCATGTTTGCCTTTGCTATCTGGGATAAGAAAAAAGCCAAAGTATTTATAGGTCGCGATCACGCTGGCATCAAGCCTCTCTATTATTTTGTAAATGGTCCCCAACTTATTTTTGGTTCCGAATTAAAAACTATTCTTGCCTTCCCAGGAGTCCCAAGACGTTTGAATTCCGAGAGCTTTGATCTTTACTCTTTCTTTGGATATATCCCGGGAAGCAAATCAATCTTTTCAGATATCCACAAGCTCCCAGCAGGTCACTATCTGACCTTTGATTCCACGGGTCTTCAGATCAAAAAATATTATGATCTCGAAAATCTAATTGCACCTGATACCCACGATCTTGACGTGCTTTTTGACAATTCCCTCAGGCTGCAGTCAATTGCCGATGTTCCTCTGGGAGTTCTTTTGAGTGGGGGAATAGATTCATCTCTGATTGCCTACTATCTGACTCGTCAAAAACACAATGTCAAAAGTTTCTCTATCTCATTTTCCGAAAGCTCATTTGATGAAAGTTCCTATGCGAGACTAATATCGAAACAGCTGGGAACAACTCATTTCGAAGAAGAATTTACATCCTCAAAAATGCTGGATATTTTTACAGACATTACCGAAAAAATGGATGAACCATTGGCAGATCCTTCCTTATTCCCCACTTACGCCGTGAGCAAATTAGCCAAAAAACATGTGAAAGTTGCACTATCAGGCGATGGTGGTGACGAATTGTTTGCAGGCTATCCTACATACCAAGGTCATTTTCTAGCAAGCCTCATTCCAAAGCTTCCAAGTTCAGTCATTAGATCATTGGTTACGTCTCTCAAGCAGTTCAACTCTTCTACCCAAAATTATCCGACTCTCGAAGTGCTGTTAAACGGTATATCGGGATTAGACAAGAGCCCTATCGAGCGCCATCTAAACTGGATGAGCAATCAGTCATTAGGACTTACCAAAATAGGCAATTTACCTGCACTAATGCAAATACCTTTCGATCCAAAACAGATGCTCAGATCTATCCTCAAGCTTGATTTTCAGACCTATCTAGAAGGGGATTTACTCGTCAAATCAGATCGGGCCTCCATGTTCAATTCACTAGAGCTCAGAGTGCCATTTTTGGATCAGGATATTATCAAATATGCTTACACGACCGACTCTTCTCACGCCGACTTTTTTACGACCAAAAAGCAGTTGCGATCACTTCTCTCCCAGAAACTCCCTTCTCAAATACTAGATAGGGGCAGTACTTTCATGGGTCTAAAACTTTTTCGCAAAAAAGGCTTTGGAATACCACTTTATAAGTGGATGACCACAGATCTCAGACCTCTAGTCGACCAGCATCTAGAGAATCCAGACCTAGATGATTTGTTTGATATGCCCACCGTAAACAGATTATGGCAGCGGACCTTGTCCAGGCTTGGAAACCACAGTAAACTGGTCTGGATGGTTGTAATGTTTTCTGCTTGGCACAAAAACTGGCTACGCTCATGAAAAAACACACACTACTACTGCTCTCGGTCCTGCTTCTGGTTGGATTTTTTCTAAGACTTTTCAGATTGTCTGCGGCCCCAGTTGAAATGTTTGGTGACGAGATTGATGTTGGTATCCAAAGCTATTCACTCCTCATTACTGGAAAGGATTATTTGGGACATCCTCTTCCCTTGTCCATCGCCTCCTTTTCTGAGTCCAGACTACCATTTTTGATGTATTTCACGGTTCCTTTTGTAAAAATATTTGGCCTTACCGAACTAGGATTGCGACTGCCCATGATCGTGATCGGATTGCTTCTGATTATCGAGCTTTACGTGTTGGCAAGCAGATTGTTTGGGGAAAAGATAGGCATTCTCGCGGCCTTTTTGTATACCATCTCCCCGTGGGCCATTCACTTTTCTAGATGGACCAATGACAACGTGGGCATACTCTTGTTCGTGCTCCCCGCCATCTATCTCTTTCTCAAAAGAAACTATCTTTGGGCCATCCCTCTTCTTGCCCTTGCCTTCTATACCTATTCAGTGGCCACAGTGTTTATCCCACTCATGGGTCTGATCTTACTACTTGTGACGGTGCCTCTAAAAGAGATCTTGAACAAAAATATTATTTTAGGCGGCATTTTCGCCCTGATTATCTTGATTCCTTATGGGGTCACGGTAGTGTCTGCTGTGGGTTCAAATAGGTTTTCTCAGATTTCCATATTTGGGGACTCCACTCTTCTTCACGACCTTTTGACAAGACGGTCTCAGTCAGGCTCAGAGCTAACTCGTTACTTTAGAAACAGACCGTTATTTTACTTTCACGAATTCACAAACAGTTATCTGCGATCTTTTTCTACCGAATTTCTTTTTTTCAACGGAGATCCCATTCTTCGCCATTCCCCAGGTGGTATGGGGATGCTTTATCTGTTTGAGATCATAACAATCCCCGTGGGCCTCTCCTGGATGGTCCTAAATTGGCGCTCAAAGGCAGTCAGGCTTCTTCTGTTGTGGTTGCTTATAAGTCCGGTGTCATCAGCTCTCACCAAAGATGGGGGAAATCATGCCGGTAGGCTGATTGTCATGTTGCCACCACTGCTTTTAGTTTCGGCTCTGGGTTTGCGGGTTATTTTGAAAAAAAGATTACTTTCTATTCTAGTTATAAGTGGGGCTGTATATTGCTTCTCATTTTTCATGTATCGCTACCACGTCGAATGGCCTCAAGATAGTTGGCGATTTTGGCAATTTGGCTTCAAAGAGGCATACACTTATGTCAAGTCTATCGATCCCAAGCCTACCCGTATCTTTTTCAACTCGACCTATGAGACTGCTTTGCCTAGGTTTATGTTTTGGTTTGCTTATGATCCTGCCAGATTCCAATCCCAAGTGACTAGACTTTCTTATCAAGATGACATCGTAGCGGGCTTTGATGGCTTCGCGCTAGAAAACAAATATTACTTTGGTACCATAAATATGGGTATTAGAGAAAGTGGGTTTTTAGCACTCATGCGACCTGGGGACATATATGTAGCCAGCTTCAGAGATGAGATTGGCACAGACGATTGGACCACGGGACCAATTGATGGGCTAAATGTAGACAAAATAATTTATAGTCCGACCGGAGAGAGACTGTTTGCCATTCTTTCCACTGCCAAATGAAAAAACTTTTTTTACCAATCCTACTTTTAGCCGGACTGATTTTCCGTTTGATCATCAGTGTTCAAATTTACAGTGGGGATATAAATAATCACATTTCCTGGGGCAAAGACATTTTGGAGTTTGGCCCGAGCGGTGTATACACTCGCGATTTTGCGTCACCATACAATACGTTGACTCCCACTTATCCTCCTATCCCCCTTTTATTTTTTACCATTTCTAAAGCAGCGTTTGATTGGGCAGATAAAACAGTTTGGGATCTAAATTTTAGTGTTCCCATATTTCCCTCAAATCTAGTCTTCTTCTTTGAAGATCAAGATACCATGCCAGCGTTCTATAAAGTCTGGGCAATAGCGTCAGACATAGTTATTGCCTACCTAGTTTTCCAGATAGCAAAAAAACATTTTTCAGACAAATCTAGATGGCCTTACGTTTTTTCAATACTCGTTTTATTTAATCCAGCCTTCTTTTATAACAGTGCATATTGGGGCCAGATAGAGGCTTTACCCATAATGTTTTTGATACTGGGGTTATATATTTTTTATCAAAAAAGACCAGTCTTGAGCAGTCTGTGTTTTATGTTGGCTTTCCTGTCCAAACAGTCATCAATTATTTTTATCCCCATCCTTGCTCTTATGTTTCTTGTCTCGACAGACAAAATCAATATTTTGAAAGGTGTGATCCTCAGCCTGGTCGTTTTTTGGATTTCCTTTTTGCCTTTTATGAAACCAGCCGATACTCTAGCATTTCCAATTACTACTTATCTCGAAAAGATAAAATCAGGCTCAGGCTCAGACTATGTCACAGATCACGCCTTCAACTTCTGGGCAATTCTGACTGGTTTAGGAAAGATCCCCGATGGTCGGATTTTTGAAGGAGGAATACCTTACCGAGGATGGGGATTAGTGTTTTTTGGTATCGCCTTAATCTTTGTTTTTGCCCCATTACTTAGAAAGAAGATTACTCCTCCCCAGATCTTTGGTAGTCTTAGCCTGATTAGCATTTCCGCATTTATGTTTCTGACTCGCATGCACGGTCGTTACCTTCAGCCGGCCTTGGCATTTCTTTTACTTTATTGCATTCATAGGAAAAAAATTCTTCCTGTTTTTATCTATTTATCAATTTTTTACTTTTTAAATCTTTATCACAATTGGTGGGCTCCTCGCATTCCATCCCTAGTAGATTTTATCTCAAAACAATTAACCATAGATCTATTTATAATAGGGGCAATGATCGGCTTCTCCATAATCTTAGTGGATTATTTCAGATTGTCATACCATGAAAAGAACGGTTAATATTACCTTATTTGCTCTTTTTTTCTATCTTTTTATATCCCCATTCTTTTTTCATCCTGATCTCAAGATCATTTATCACCACTCCCAATTTCTAACATCCGGAGTAATCAACATTTATAGTTTTTTAAACACACATCCAGAGCACGCTACTCTAGGTCAATTTGTTTATCCCCCCCTGACATATCTCGTGTTTGGTACTATTTTTCCAATTGTTCGACTCCTGGCCGGTACTGACTTTGTTAGCTGGCTTGCCCAGGGCAACACCGCCGTTACCACCATTTATATTTTTAGATATCAATTTTTGCTCAAGCTTCCATTAATACTTCTTCATGTTGCCACGGGCTGGTTAATTTCTAAGTTATTTTCGGATTCCAAAGATAAGAGGATTGCTTTGGCTATCTGGTTTTTTAACCCAATTAGTATTTATGTTGTAGGCATTATTGGCCAATTTGACATTATCCCGGTGTTTTTTTCAGTTCTCTCATTAGTTCTTTTTCCCAAAAGGCCATATCTGGCAGCAATTTGCTTGGGCCTGGGAGGAAGCTTAAAAACCTATCCCTTACTTTTGTTACCATTCTTGGGGATTGCGGCTTTTTCGTCTTGGCCCAAAAGACTAAGTGTCATGGCGACAGGACTTCTTCCCTACATTCTTCTCATTGCCCCATTTTTGAAGGATCCTAGTTTTGTTGATAGTGTCTTAGTTTCAGGTTTGTCTCAAAGGCTCTTCCACATGAGCCTCACCACAGGTTTTGACAAATCTATTCTGATTATTCCCGGGGTAATAAGTATAATTTTGTTTTATTTTATAAGCCAGGCTGACAAAAAGCCCCTCCTATCAGGATCCTATGCGGCAGTACTCTTGATAGCTTTGGCCGGTTCTCATTTTCATCCTCAGTGGACACTTTGGGTGATGCCTTTTGTGACTATCTACCTAGTAAAAAAGCGCGAGTTATGGCCACTGGTTGTATTTTCTGTGGCCTGGATTGCAGTTCTTTTGCTTTTTCCAGACAACTTTTTGACTTGGGGAGTAGTCAGTCCGCTTGATCCCCAAGCCTTCAATCTGCCGGCCATTAGCTCAATCTTGTCTCCCACCCTTCCTTGGGCAAATCTGGCCCAGACCTTCTTTGCTGCTATTTCGCTCTGGATTGCTTACAAATCTATCTCAAAGCATGAATAAGCTATTATATTTATTACCGCTTATTTTTGTCATTGGAGCTCAAAGCTTGGTCTCACTATTCATAAAAAATAAAATTGATTATTCTATAGACGGATCCCTAGCATACCCCCTCGAAAAGCCTATGCAAACCAGCTATGCTCCTACACACGCGGGTCTAAACATAATTGTCTTGCGTCTAAAAAACCCCGCTCTTGCCGATGAAAACAAGTACACATTGAAGCTTTTAAGTGGGAGCGATACTGTGATCAAATCGATCGATTTTGACGCCAGAAATGTGGGAGATCCCGCCGACCTTAAACTTCAGTTTGATCCATTGGTAAATTCCCAAGAGATTCGGTCCATAAGGCTCGAGCCTGTGGGAACATCTGGAAAATTACACGTATACATTGACGAGAAGGACCGAATCTCTTTCACTTCTTATTACCGTCGCTCTGGGTTCTCGTTATCATGGCCAGTCTTAAAAGATATTCCCTTCTTTGTCGCCTGGGCGATAGTACTTACGACCATTTTTTATTTTAGTACCAAATGGCAAAAACAATCTTAGTTCTCATCTTGATTTTAGCAGCTGGGTTACGCACCGTCGGGCTTTCCTCGCATCCGCCTGGGTTTACACCAGACGAAGCTGGCCTAGGCTACAATGCCTATTCGCTACTTCTTACGGGTCGAGATGAATGGGGAACGGTCTGGTGGCAGCTCCCAGTTACAAATCTTCAATCATTTGGAGATTATAAGTTGCCACTATATTCATTCTTGGCAGTTCCCACCATCAAGATATTTGGCCTCAATGAATTTGCCGTCCGGCTCCCAAATGCCATTTTGGGAACCTTATCGATTCTAGCCGTGTTCCTGTTGGGTTCTCGCATCGGAGGTTCTCGCATCGGACTTTTGTCTGCCACTCTTATGGCTATTTCACCATGGTCAATCCAAATGTCCAGAGGAGCGTTCGAGGCGAATCTCGTCTCTCTTTTTGTTCCTCTAGCAATTTATGCATATTTGTCTTCTCGTTTTATTCAGTCAGCTATTTTTTTTGTTTTAGGAGTTTATACTTACCATTCCGCCAAGATCCTTACCCCTTTGATATTGGTTGCGCTGTTTGTTTACAAACCAACCAAAAAAATTGCCTTTTTTATGATACTGGGTGTGTTATTGATACCTGCTTTGATTTCTCAAATTGGCCTTGGGGGGAGCAGGTCGTCTGACCTTCTTATTTTTAAACCCACCGACAATTGGGAGTATGTGTCTGCCCGCAGGTTTGCAGCCCGTAGTTTCGGAGTTCCGGATACAATCGCCAGGGTATTTTCAAACAAACTTACCTATGTCGCCACCACTTGGTTTGAGAACTATGCGTCATACCTATCTCCCCAATTTTTATTTACAAATGGTCCATCCGAGGGCACCTACGGCATGCTGAGAGGAAGGGGAGTCCTCTATAGATTAGACCTGATCGCAATTTGTATATTCGTAGCTATTTTGATAAAAAATCCCACTCGAAAAAATATTTTATTGACGACCCTCATTTTTTTAAGTTTCTTGCCTGCTTCTTTGACCAAAGGAGCGGGATTGGCCGCAAATCGGACAGTCATCGCTTTACCTTTCATTGCGATCGCGTTGGCGATTGGAGTAGGCAAGTTATCTATGGCACTAAAACCAGCCATTTATATCGTCATGGCTCTATACTGCTTGAGCTTGGTATATTTTGCTTACGATTACGTCTATTTTGCAAAGACTAACATGGGCCAAGACATGCACATAGGCAAAAAAGAGTTGTTTGAAAGAACTATGCCCATAGCAGCCGGTTTCAACCAAATAAAATTTAGTCGTACTCTTTCCAATCCCCATATTTTCTTTGCCTTTTTCACAGCGACTCCACCCACAGAATACCAAAAAGCAATCGCTCCCTATAAGAATCTGAAAAATCATGGAGTAAATTTTGTAGATCAACTGTCCGACTACTCAATTGGCAAATATCATTTTGGTGACTCCCTTGTGGAAAAACCAGTTTCCCAGCCGACCTTGTTTGTAGGCAAGCCAGATCAATTTGATTCTATATCAGGAGAGTATTTTCATATTGATTATCCCAATGGCACCGAAGCTTACCGAGTTGTAGAAAAAAAGCCATGAAAAAATTTATAGTCCTTGTTTTACTTCTGTCCTTGCCCACGTTCGGCCTCATGCTCAGGCCTGGCATCTTCACAATGCATGATTTTCATCCATTCAGACTTTTTGAGTTTAATAAATGTATACAAGATGGGATTTTTCCTTGTAGGTGGGCACCCGATGCCGAAAATGGCTATGGAGAGCCCTTGTTCAATTTTTATGGTCAATTTCCGTACTGGGTAGGGGAGTTATTTGTGCTTTCGGGCTTTGGAATTCTCACTTCCATCAAGATTACATTTATTCTTACTCTTGTCTTATCCGGATTGGCCATGTATTGGGTGGCATCCAGATATTCAAATTACAAACTCGGCCTACTCGCCTCGCTTTTGTATGTATACGCGCCCTACCGAGCAGTAGACGTCTGGGTTCGAGGGGCTTTGGGAGAGGCTTTCGCATTTATTCTTTATCCTCTGATTTTTTATTTCTTGGACCAAGCCATCACTGTCCGGAAATCCAAATACTTTATTCTATTGGCTGTCTTCGTGGCCCTACTCATTATCACGCACAACCTTTCATTCGTGATGTTTGGTCTGGCATTGGGAGCCTGGACAATATTCCGCATGATTTCTACTAGGAGTTGGATTGCTATCCCCAATCTATTCTTGTCCGGGATCCTGGCATTACTTTTATCCTCCTTCTATTTATTGCCAGTTGCCGTGGAGACGTCGCTTATCTCTTTGCAAAGCGCCACCACCGAAGGCTATTACAATTACCAGTTACATTACACGAGTCTTAAGCAGCTTTTTTGGTCCAGATTTTGGGGCTATGGGGCGTCAGTTTGGAGTGATGGCGACGGCATGAGTTTTTCTGCCGGCCAAATTCAGGCCACAGTATTAGGGGCAGCCCTAATCGCCTCCATCATAAGAAGAAATCAGAAAGGTGTGATTCTTTCTCTTTTGGGTGTGCTTTGTTTGTTTATGACCCACGGCAAATCAGAGATTATCTGGAAACTCTTGCCCCCTCTGACTTATATTCAGTTTCCCTGGCGTTTTCTGGCTCCCGCCGCCTTCTTCTCTACTCTGGCAGCAGCTACTTCTTTTCATGGTCTTCGCATCCCCAAAACAATCTTGGCTACAGTCATTATTCTTGTAATTATGACCAATGTAGATTTTTTCCGCCCCGATATCTGGCATGTAACAGACGATGTCACATTTTTTTCCGGAAAAAATATGGAATATCAGATGCAAGCCCACAAAGACTTCTGGCCAAAGACGGCAGGTCCTCCTCCTCAATCTCTAGCTCCTACTGAGGCAGAATTTACTCAAGGATCAGGTATCGTGAAGCAGATCTCAAAAAGATCAGCTTCCATGGTATACGATATCAATATATTTAATGGGCCTTCTACGGTCGTTTTTCCCGTCGTGTTTTTTCCGGGATGGACTAGTCTTGTAGACGGTGTACAGCAACCAGTATATCCAGATCCCAGTACCGGACATATGGCGATTGATCTACCAGCAGGGGAGTGGACCGTCGAGCTAAAATTTATAGATACCTGGCCTAGGACGCTTGGCAATGTCATAAGTGCCGGAGCCTTGCTAGGCGTGATCAGCTTTGTAATTCTAAAGTATGAAAAAAAATAATCTCTTACTACTGACCATTTTGATAATCACGGGTGCCGTATTGCGCTTTGCTTGGCTGGATCAGTTTCCTCCTAGTCCAAACTGGGATGAAGTATCTTTAGGGTACAACGCATATTCACTCCTTCTCACTGGTCGTGATGAGTGGGGGATGACCCTGCCCACGATTTTTAGAGCATATGGAGACTTCAAGCTTCCGGGCTACGTGTATTTTCTGACTCCAGTCATCAAAGTACTTGGTCTTTCGACGCCTGGCATCAGATTCCTCTCCGCATTAGTCGGAGTATTAAGTATTTTTCTAGTCTATTTTCTGGGAATCAGGCTCACAAAAAATAAAATCGTCGCTGGTGTGGCCGCATTCTTTATGTGTATTTCACCCTGGAGCTTCTTTGTCTCCCGGGTCGCTCTTGAGGCCAATTTGGGGCTTTTTTTCTTCCTGTTAGGAGTAAGCTTAATTGCTTCCCAGAGATTATTTTTGTCAATTTTGCTTTTAGGTCTCTCTGCTTGGACATACAATTCTTTTCGCATATTTACCCCTCTATTCCTAGTTTCATACGTTTTTTTGATGCGAAAGCACCTAAAAATATCTCTAATTCACTATTTATTATTCATAATTCTCTTTGTCCCCATTTTCATCCAGCTTCTCTCACCCTCGGGCCAAGCCAGATTTTATTGGACTACCATACTTGATTCGGGTGCAATTTCTCACATCAACGAGCTTCAGAGTCGCCCAGGGGGCCGGCTTGTTTACAACAAGTTGACCTACTTCGCCTTTGTATTCACTCAAAATTATTTCCGTCACTTCTCCCCCCAAGAGCTTTTTTTGACAGGACCTACAAATTATCAATTTAGCGTTCCTGAACACGGGCTATTTTATTTAGTGACTCTCCCATTTTTTTATCTCGGCCTCACGCAGCTACCCAGGCGAAGAGTTTTTCTGTTATGGCTGATCTTGGGTCCTTTTGCCAGCAGTGCGACACGTGACTCGCCCCACGTTTTGAGGTCCATCCCACTTTTGCCAGTATATATCTATTCTATTTCTATAGGAATGTTTTTCTTGCATCAAAAATTAAAGAAGCTTAGGATTCTTCATATTGTCACGGCAGTAAGTCTAGCGCTTGCAGTTCTTTATCTTCGCATTTACACCACGACCTATCCGAGAGACTATTCTTGGGCCTGGCAATATGGGCATGTGCAATTGGCAGAGTACCTTCAAAAAAATTATGCTAACTACGATCAAATAATTATGACAAAAAGATATGGAGAGCCTCACGAGTTTATTAACTTTTTTCTCAAAGTGCCTCCAACAGACTTTCAAAATTCGTCATCAAAAAAATGGGACTATCACGCCAGTTGGTATTGGGTAGATGAATTTGCAAAATTTAGGTTTGTAAACGATTGGGAATTACTAGATCAATTAAAATCCCTTGATCCATCCAAAAGATATTTAGTCATTACAAGCCCTGACAATCCGGCAAGCGGGGATCCTCTACAAGAGATATTATTTTTAGACGGCAAACCGGCATTTTTCATAAATCGACTATGACAAAAAAGTTGATCATTATTTTTCTGATTTTCAGTTTGGGTCTTGGCTTACGCTTGTTCAAGCTCGATATTCGCCCAATAGGATTTACCTGGGATGAGGCAGCTTTAGGCTACAACGCCTATTCGTTATTTTTGACTGGCCGCGATGAGTATCGAGTGATTTTCCCCGTAGTCCTCAAATCGTTCGGAGATTACAAACCAGGACTCTATGCTTATCTGACTGCTCCATCTGTGGCTTTTATTGGTTTGAATGAGCTTGCCACTCGCTTGCCTTCAGCCGTATTAGGATCACTTTTAGTACTCACAGTTTTTCTACTTGCTGGTCTATTATTTTCGTATCGAGTTGGCATGTTTGCGGCCATTCTACTGGCCATCAATCCCTGGGCCATTCACTTTTCCCGGGGTGCCTGGGAAGCAAATCTGAGTCTGTTTCTCACCACCCTCGCCGTCACCCTATATCTAAAATCATACAAAATTCAAAATACGAGATACATGATGCTGTCCTCACTACTCTTCGGCCTGACTTTTTGGAGTTACCAAGGGGCAAAGCTTATGACTCCTCTCGTCATACTCAGTCTTTTGGTCTTATTTAGACCAAAAAAGATAGTTGTTGTCCCCTGGATTATTTTTCTAGCAGTCATTTCTCCTGTCATTATTGGTCTCAAAGATCAATCGGGTAGATTACAGGTTTTGAGTTTGTTTAATTACACCAGGTCGCATGAATCGATATCTAGGATACAGGATCAAGAGGGTAGTACTAGCCCAGCCTGGGTATTTTCTTTGTTTCACTCCGAGTTGCTCGATCAGACGAGAGGAATTGTGGAGAGGTATCTAAATCATTTCTCTCCCAGATATCTGTTTTTTGAAGGGGACTGGTCAAACTTAAGGCACACAACCCCTTACTATGGATATTTTCATATCCCAGAGATTATCTTTATTTTGGTGGGACTAGTTTATTTGCTAAAAAAGCCCTCTCCTCAGTCGCTCTTAATATTCTTTTGGTTGGTGTTCTCGCCACTGGCTGCCAGTATCTCCCGGGACATTGTATCGGGTGTTCGCAGTCTGCCTATGGTCATCCCGCTTACTATTGTAGGGGCAATTGGTTTGGCAAAAATTTCTTCAAAAAAAATTATTTTCTTAAGTCTTTCTCTATCGATGCTATTTTTTGTAGTGTATTACTTAGATTTATATTATGTCCACGCCCCCCATTATTCCGCTTCTGCCTGGCTGTATCCGTACAAAAGAGCCATCCAGCTGCTAAACAACAATATCAATAGCTATGACCGCGTAATTTTTACCAACACCTTGGGTCAACCTTATATTTACATACTTTTTTACAACCAGGTCCACCCTAAGCTTTATCAGCCCTGGGCGAAGCTTCAAGAGAGTAAATCTCAAGACGTGGGCGAAGTAGTGGCCTGGGACAAATATTTGTTTCGAAAAGTCGACTGGCCAGCCGAAAGGGGCAGTCACTCAACCATCTTCGTGGGCAATCAGTATGAACTACCAGAACAAGATATGAATCCAGCGCATCTGGTGCGCTTAGGGGAGATAGAATATCCAAACGGTTTACATGCATTACGGATTGTTGGACTAAAATGAAAAAAATACTGCTTATCTTTATTCTGATCTTGGCTTCAGTTTTGCGTTTGTATGATCTGACTTCTTATCCATCAGGGCTAAATGCCGACGAAGCAGCCTTGGGTTACAACGCTTACTCCATCATGCTGACCGGGCGCGATGAACATGGGCATTTTCTGCCTATCAACCTTGAATCATTTGGCGATTTCAAGCCCGCCCTTTACTCGTATCTTCTTATCCCGTTTATCAAAGTAATGGGTCTGACTGAGCTTGCAGTCCGTCTCCCCTCAGCCATTTTTGGGATACTGGCCGTTTTGTTTATATATTTACTTACCAATCTTGTCATCCCGACCGATCCTGAGCCTGCCGAAGGAGAGCGGAGGGATCCCTCGACTCCGCTCGGGATGACAGCTGGGCATGTAGCTGCATTACTTTTGGCAATTTCTCCTTGGCATCTCCACTTTAGCAGGGGAGCATGGGAGGTCAATGTCGCCACAACCCTTTTATTAATCGGCGTGTGGTTGTTTCTCCGTTGGGCCAGACTCAAAAATAATTGGTCCATATTTTTTTCGATCTTTTGTTTTTCATTGTCTATGTACACCTATCAATCAACCCGAATTATAGCCCCGCTTATTGGTCTAGGACTGGCAGCGATTTATTTTAAGGATCTGGCCAGCCGCCCAAAACTAATAATACTTAATTTATTATTTACTTTGATTCTATTATCCCCTCTGGCCTACAACGTACTCACCACCGATTCAGCATCTAGATTTTCAGGTGTAGGTTTTACAGCAGACGAGGGTCCCCTCAACCGTATCAAAGAATTTCGTGGCCAACACTCAAATCCTGCAAGCATAATGGCCCGAATCCTTCACAATCGTGTAGTTATATATTCAATCCAGTTTGCAAAAAATTACCTCGACCATTTCGGAGGAAACTTCTTGTTTGTAAACGGGGACATCATCCAGAGAAATCGTATTCCAGAGACCGGCCTTCTCTATCTCACCGACTTTATATTTGTAGTTCTCGGACTAATATACTTGATACAAAACCTGTCTGCCGGCAGGCAGGGTACTAAATACAAAATACAAGTTATTTTATTGTGGCTTCTCATAGCTCCCATTGCTGCTGCTCTCACCTTTCAGACACCCCATGCACTGAGATCCCAAAACATGATAATTCCCATCACGATCCTTACAGCCGCGGGGATCTATTGGATTATAAAAAGATGGCAGACAATCGGGGGAGTAATTTTAGTTATTTTTTACTTATTCCAGGTGACTAGATATATTCATCAGTACTATGTCCATTATCCAAAAGAGTATCCAGCAGCCTGGGAATTTGGATTCAAAGAGGTGGTAGCATATGCCGAGTCTAAAAAAGAAGAGTATGACCGCGTGCTTGTTACCGACAAATATGACCAGCCGTACATTTTGTTTCTGTTTTATTCAAAATATCCACCCCACTTGTTTCAAGGACAGCACCAGCTGACAGTCAGAGACAAGTTTAACTTTTCGACTGTCAGAGACTACGACAAATACCATTTTGAGTCGACTCCCTGGGACAAAGTGCGAGATAATCACTCCAGTCTGATTATAGCCGCTCCAGAGGATATACCAGCAGAAGGGGTAAATGTCGTAAATACGATATATTTCCCAAATGGGGAGGAAGCGTTTAAGATAGTCTCAAACTAGAATGACCAAAAAAATTCACTTGTCTATCGTACTCGCCACTCGCAATGAAGCCTCGGTTTTGGACAGATGCCTGGCCAGTGTAAAAGACATAGCAGACGAGATTGTAATAGCAGACGAACATTCTTCCGACGACACAGTAAAGATCGCCAAGTTTTACAAAGCTCGGGTGATATCAGTAGATCACAACGACAATTTTCACATTACCAAAAATATTGCCATTGATGCCGCAATTGGAAATTGGATACTCCAGCTTGACGCCGATGAGGTCGTATCTCCCGAACTGGCCAGTGAAATTTCGAAAATTACCGACAACCTACAACCAACAACATATAACGGCTTTTGGATAAACCGTCGCAACTGGTTTCTCAACCGTTTTTTGACCAAAGGTGGTCAATACCCAGACCCAACTATTAGATTATATAGACGGGACACGGGTCGGCTTCCTGCCCGTGACGTCCACGAGCAGGCAAAAGTAGAGGGTAGTATAGGACGCCTCACACACGATCTGTTGCACTACCGAGACGTATCCTTTGAAAAATATATGGATGGTTTCAATAGGTACAGCACGTTCTTATCACAGCAGATGGCAGACAAAAAAATACCAATAAATGTGCTACAAGCAATTAACTATTTAGCCATCAAACCAGTTAGTATCTTTTTCATGATTTATTTTCGTCACTTGGGGTTAGTGGACGGTTTTGCTGGATTTGTCTTCGCTCTATTCTCCGGCCTAATTCACGGAGTCGCTTATATAAAACATTGGCAGAGGTCCATATGAAAAAAATTGGCCTTGTCACCACACCTCTCACTTCAGGACATGCAATCCGAGGTGTAGGTTTTTATACCAAACGCCTCCTCCCACGCCTCAAAGAGCAGGCTGCTTCGCACGGCCTAGAAATAGTAGACCCGACAACTTCCAGTTTTGACTTAATTCACTATCCATATTTTGATCTATTTTCTCATACATTACCCATTCTGAAATCCAAAAAAACTGTAGTTACCATCCACGACGTTATCCCTCTGGAGTTTCCAGATCATTACCCGCCTGGATTCAAGGGTAGCCTCAACCTGTTTTTGCAAAAGCTGTCTCTTTACAATGTCGATAGAGTCATTACCGACTCTTATGCGTCTATAAAGACTATTCGGAAGTACCTGGGAGTACCTCATGAAAAGCTAAAGCTAGTGTATCTGGCAGCAGACCCGATATTTAAAAAAGTAAAAAACCCCAAAAACAAATTTCATCTTCCCAAGAAATTTATTCTCTACGTGGGTGATATAAATTTCAACAAAAATATTCCAAATTTACTTGTAGCAGCAAAGATCACAGGTCTACCGCTTGTTATCGTGGGTAAGCAAGCGAGTGAGATGCCCAATATGGACTTAAGACACCCAGAGCTTCGCCACCTCTTGGATACAAAGTGGAGTCATGTCATACGTCTTGGCTTCGTATCCGACGAGGACTTGGTGGACATTTACAATCTGGCTACAGTGTATTGCCAGCCATCATTGTCTGAAGGATTTGGTCTGCCGGTTTTGGAAGCCCTGTCTTGTGGCACGGCAGTGGCTTGTAGCAACAGATCCTCCTTGCCAGAAATAGCAGGCGATGCCGCTACATATTTTGATCCCGAAGATCCAAACCTGATTGCAGATGCTATCCAAATGGCCAGTCCAAAAGGATCACAAGATCAGGTCAATAAATTCTCATGGGAAAAAGCAGCCGAAGAGACTCTCCTTACGTACTTAGAAGCGTTATGAACACAAAAAGCATTTTCAAGTATTTTCTTCTGTCACAGATACTAATTATTACTATTACTCTTTTTTCTCCTCGGTTCCTAATACTTAGAGAAACATATCTAGGTGGTGCCACCCAGACATATCAATCGAACCCTCTTATCTACTCCCGGGGTAATTTTGATGGTATTCATTACATTGCCATTGCCAAAAATAGCTATGGCCACCTTCAGCAAGCATTTTTTCCTCTGTATCCCATGACAATTCGATACGCTAATACTTTGTTTGCAAATCCATATTTGTCGGGCATTTTCATATCAAGTATTTCATTCGTTCTTTCACTAGTAGTCTTTAAGAAATTAATTGCGCTAGATTATTCAGATCAGATCGTGCGACACACTCTTTTATCACTAATTTTTTTTCCGACCAGCTTTTTCTTTTCATTTGTCTATACCGAAGGGCTATTTTTTCTTCTGATACTTATCTCTTTATATCTTGCCAGGACAAACCGCTGGTGGCTGGCAGGAGCAGTAGGTGCATTGGCTTCTTATACTAGATTTATAGGCATTTTTCTCATCCCAGCCTTACTGGTCGAGGCCTATTTGCAAAAACGCCTTAATTTAAAAAACATTTTAGCAATAGGTTTGGTTATTGTAGGCTTAGGATTATTTATGAATTATTTGGGAGGAAGTGTAGGGGACCCTCTCGCATTTATTCATGTCCAAAAGTATTTTGGCCAGGGTCGTTCTGATTCAATTATACTTTGGCCTCAAGTGGTCTGGAGGTATCTGAAGATGGTAGCTACTGTAAATCAGTCAGACCCTTTGTATCTGACCATTATTTTTGAGTTTGGAGTCAGCTTGTTGTTTTCAGTTCTTACATTTTTTTCAGTGCTTAGGGTCAGAGCCAGTTATGCCTTATTTGGTTTATTGGCATATATTACTCCTACTTTGACCGGTAGTTTTACATCCATGCCGCGATATGTCTTGGTGTGTTTTTCAAGCTTCGTCTTGTTAGGACAGATATTGTCAAAACATAGATGGGCAAGACTTATTTATATTCTGTCTTCAGTTATTCTAATGGCAATTTTTCTCACCCTCTTTGTCAGAGGTTACTGGGTTGCATAAACGCACACGCAATTATATAGTTCAGCCTAATGAAGCCCTATCTATCTGTGGTTTTACCAGCATACAAACAAGAAAAACATATTGTAAAAAATGTGAGAAGGCTCAAAGAAGTCTTAGAAAAGTTAAATGTAACCTATGAAATAATTAGTGTTTCAGATGGACGTTTAGACAAAACTCAGTCTAATCTAAAAAAAGCAAAGATGCGAAATGTTATTTCAACAGGTTATGAGCAAAACAGAGGAAAAGGACAAGCAGTGAGGTTTGGTATGGCAATGGCTAGAGGAAAAATAGTTGGCTTTGTCGATTCAGGTGATCTTGATTACTCAGTTATTCCATTATTATTTGAGCATATGAAATGGTACGAAGCAGACGTGATTCTTGCTTCAAAGAGACATCCTGCATCCAAAGTCAGTTATCCTTGGCAAAGAAGAATAATTTCATGGGTATATCAGATTATGGTAAAAATTATGTTCGGGCTAAATCTTAAAGACACACAAGTCGGAATGAAGTTTTTTAAGAAAGAAGTTATTGAAAAAGTGCTCCCCAGAATTTTAGTAAAGGAATTTGCTTTCGACATAGAGATGTTAGCCGTCGCGAATTATCTAGGTTTCAAGAGAATTTACGAGGCTCCAGTAAAATTGTCTCTTGATTTTAACAAAGCCTCATCTGTCATCTCAAAAGGATTCGTACGTACAGTTTTTCGCATGATTTGGGATACAATATCTGTATTCTACAGATTAAGGATTCGAAGATACTATGACGATGCAAACAAAAAAAATTGGCAACCCAATATGTATCTAGAATGGTAAGACACCTAGCTATATTTGTTTTTCTTTTCATTTATTCATGTGGTTTGGCGGTGGCCAACGATCAATTTATAACGGTAGTTAATCCTGTCCGCATCTCCCATTACAACCCAGATTCGTCAGAGGGTGTTTCGGCACAATATGGGATTATTAATGAGTTTGGTCTTCCAGCCACCTGGCTTATGACTTATGACGCGCTTAGCGATCCAAAGCTTGTAAAAGTTATCAAAGGTTTTTCAAACAACCAAGAACTGGGTATATTTATGGAAATCACACCTTCTTTTGCCAAGGCCTCAGGCGTCACTTATTTCCAGTCGGGGAGCTGGCACTTTGGTTCATCAGTATTTCTGACTGGATACACAAGAGAGGACAGATTAAAGCTAATTGACAGAATCTTTTCAAAATTCAAGGAGACATTTGACTCGTATCCGACTTCAGTTGGGGCTTGGTGGATAGACAGCGCTTCAATTAAGTATATGAAAGACAAATATGAGATTACTGCAGTACTTGGGTGCGCAGATCAGTATGCCACCGACAATTACCAGTTATGGGGTCAGTATTGGTCTACTCCATTTTATCCCAGCCTGCATCACGCCGGTACTCCCGCCCAAGACGTCAGTAACAAGATTGACGTTGTCAAACTTCAATGGGCGGCCCGCCATCCCCGAGACGGCTATCTAAGTAGCCTATATAGCACCCAGGATTATTTCACTCTCCCCAAAAAAGAATCGACAGAGTACTTTTCCAGACTCTTAGATATTTATCAGAAATCCCAAAACAGATTTTCACAAATTACAGTAGGCTTAGAGGGCGATTTTTCGCCGAACGTATATCAAGGGGAGTTTAAAAATCAAATAGCAATAGTTGCAAAAAATTCAGCAAAGAAGACAACAATGGCAGGTTTTGCTGATTGGTATCAAATGAGTTTCCCAGAAGTCTCTCCTGAACAGACAATTGAAATTGATAACTTTATTTGGTATCAGTCGCCCTTTTATCGAGTCGGTCTAGACAAAAAGACAAACACAATAGTAGACATGCGTGTCTATTCAAAAAACATCATTGAGCCTTATGATAAATGGCCTCAAAGAGAAAAAGACTTGCGTATATACATACCATCAGTAATTGACACGCACCAATCACCAAACGAAAAATGGGAGCTTGGAAAAGCGGAAATTAAATTTTCGCCAGAATACTTAACAATTTCAAATCTTACTTTAGCTCCCCCTAAATGGGTCACAGATTCTTTGTATTTAGAAGTAAAACAGTCAAAGTCAGATACTTGGAAATTTATTCCAAAAAAAGAGTATCCATGGAGTCCAGAAGGGGCTACTATCCGGGATTGGTCACTCGAGGCAAAGCATATTCTAAAATCTCCTCGCACACTTCTAAAAACAATATTTTCAAAAGATATCCAGAAGTTGAGCCGCGAGACCTACTCCATTAGTTCTGGTGAGCTAGAAGCACTAGAAAAGCTTCGCCTAATGGAATCAGGAAAAGTATTGGTATACGATCACGAATGTCTTCAATGTAGCTGGTTTGGATTGTATCGTCCAGCAGTCTTTGCAAACACCAGAAGATATGTAAAAGACTATTCCCAAAAGCCAATTGTATATAACAAATCAATTGTGGAGGCCCAAGATAGGGTGGCCTCAAAAAAAGAGCTTCAAGCTCTTAAAGTAAAATATATATATTTAGTAAAATATGCCGATTATCAAGAAATTTTGCCTTTCTCTCCAGGCGATCTGGGCGTGGAAGTTATTTTTGAAAATGCCTATGTCAAAATCTGGCAAGTAATATGAATATTTTGATCTTAAGCTGGAGAGGACCTGGGCATCCTTTATCAGGTGGTGCGGAGCAGGTGATATGGAAGTATGCCAATCACTGGAAAAAAAATGGGCACGACATCACCCTCGTGACCTCAAGTTATACAGGAGCAATTCCAAATGAAGTTTTGTCCGGAATCTCGATAATTCGAAAAGCCGATCAATATTTTGGGGTAAAAATATGGACATTCTTTTGGTATTTATTTTTTCCTCACCCCAAGTTTGATCTAGTTATAGATGAATTTCATGGAATCCCGTTTTTTACACCTCTTTATGTTCGTACAAAGAAGCTTGGGCTGATTCACGAATTAGCCAGAGATGTTTGGGCATTAAATCCCTTGCCAAAACCTTTCAATCTTATTCCAGCAATAATTGGAAAATACACAGAGCCATGGATATTTAAGCTTTTGTACATAAAAACACCGTTTTTGACAGTTTCAGTATCTACTCAGTCTGACTTGAAGAGTCTGGGTGTTCAAGACGTGACCGTAATAAACAACGGAGTAACTGTACCAAGTACAATAAAACACTATCCAAAAGAAAAAGAATTCACATTAATATTTTTATCGGCGTTGGCAGAAGACAAAGGAGTGGAGGATGCGATTCGAGCCTTTATGATTGTAAAAAATAACATTCCAAACACAAAGTTATGGATAGTGGGCAATGGCTCTAAATCTTATATAGAAAAACTAAAATCAATTTCAACAAATCCTATATACTTCGGATATGTAACGGATGAGAAAAAATTTGAGTTGTTGTCACGCTCGCATGTGCTCATTTTTCCCTCAGTACACGAGGGTTGGGGACTCGTGACCGTGGAGGCGGGGCATGTTGGAGTGCCGACTGTGGCATATAATGTGGCAGGTGTTCGTGACTCAGTCAGACATGGGAATACAGGGCTGTTAGTAAAAAGATACGATATCCAGGGGCTTGCCACCGCATGTCAAAAACTGGCAAAAGACAAAAAGTTATACTCAAAACTATCCCAGGGCTCAAAAAAATGGTCAAACAACTTTTCATGGACCAAATCAACTTCTCAAAGTCTAAAGTTTATTACCAAGTTAGTGTATGAGACAAACTAAAGCAGATAAAGTAATCATTGTGACAGGGGCTGGATCAGGACTTGGGCAGTCTGTAGCAAATAAGTTAATCAGCATGGGCTATTTAGTCTATGGGACTTACCATACACGAAAACCAGTTGAGCCCAAATTTATTCCAATAAAATTAGATATTACAAACTTTTCACATTGCGAAAAAGTAATTAATCTAATTATCAAAAAACATCATCATGTGGATGTCCTGATCAATTGCGCAGCTCTTACTCTAACAGGTCCGACTCTGTCATTTTCATACATTGATTTTGAAAACTCTTTGCGCACAAATATTCTCGGTCCGTTTAGTTTAATAAAGATTAGCAGACCCAGACTGGTGATCAATGTCACATCCCTAAACGGGTTTTTGTCGCTGCCAAACTTCGGGGTATACAGTGCTTCAAAGCATGGCCTACAAGCACTTGGCATGGCTCTGCGTTACGAGCTTTATGGATCGACTCAGATGGTAAACGTAGCCCCTGGGGCATTTGCAGGCATGAGTCCGTTAAGTACAAAACGTCCTCTATCTCATACACCAGCAAGAAAAAAATTTCCTATTCTCAACTTTCTCCTCCCCATCACGTCCCATGAAGCTGTCGTAAACAAGATTTGCTCTCTGGTAGGTACAAAACACGTTCCCTCCCAGGTCTTGATAGGTCCAGATGCCCATATTACATACTGGGTTCAAAAGCTTCTTCCTCAGTCTATCTTCGATAAATTAATGCTATTAATATGGAGCAAAAAATGAAATACCTTCCTTCTATATCAATAGTGATTGCAACCTACGATGGGTGCGCAAAGACCTTAGAAAAGTGCCTAAAAATAATCAGATCACAGAATTATCCCCAAAAAAGTATTGAGATTATCTTGGGAGACGGGGGACCCAGGTATCAGTCAGCAAAAATTGGTCAAAATTACAAAGTAAAATCTATTAAAATTCCCCATAAAATCCAAAATGCAGAATTTAACCGCGGCTCAGCCCTAGCTGCAGCCAAAAATGAATTAGTCTTGATCCTCGACCACGACAATTTCTTTCCTAATAAAAATTGGATACAAGACGCTGTCGCTCCATTTGAAACGTATCCTAGGCTAGTTGCTGCTCAGTCGTATAAATATTACTACGATCGAAGCCTCTCGCTACTAGACAGGTATTTTGCCTTATTTGGTGCCAGCGAACCACTACCGGTTTATCTAAAAAAATCAGACAAGCTTCAGCAGCATATCACCAGCTGGAATTTGGGGGGCAGCATAGTGTTTGAGAACGACAGATACTACATTATAAGTTTTCCAAATAATCCGAGGAAGTTTTTAACAATTGGTTCAAATGGTTGTCTAATTCGTAAGAATTTGTTACTAAAGTATGCGGATATTAGGCCAGATCATCACTACCCGATAGATGTGATAGTTGACATTGTATCTCACGGATACGACCAGTTTGCCTTTATAAAAAATGCAATTATTCATCAGACAGGGTACTCAGGTTTTTGGTCATTTTTAAAACGCAGATACAAGTTTGTTGTCGATTATCACTTCAAACAACATTCCAATCGCAGATATAGTGTTGTAATGCCAGGAGACGAAATAAACGTCATCAGATTTGCAATATACAGTATGACTTTAATAGGCCCTGTATTTCATTCTCTGGTTGGATTTTGGCATATTCATGATGTAGCCTGGTTTTTACATGTACCAATGTGTATTTTTACGACAATTATTTATGCGATACCTACAGTAAAAAGTTGGCTCAAACTGAAGTCTTAATTACTTGTATATCCTTTGCCCCTAACATAGGTGGACTAGAAACCCATCTACTGGACCTAACGTCGGGACTAGTAGAAAAGAACTACAAGTGTCATGTATTGACATACATGCCAATCACAACCAAAGTCAAAGCAGCTATTTTTGAAAAGCATCCAGGGCTGACCATCTACAGGATACCTTGGATCGGCGGGTTGTTTTACAAACTTACTCATCTGGCATTTCTTGAATTTATCTACCTTTCTCCAGGGCTCTTTTTTGCTTTGCCGATTCTTCTGATGGGGCCAGCCAGAAATATAAATACAATTCACTCACATGGGTTAATAGCAGGCTTTGTATCTGTTTTTTGGGGAAAAGTATTTAGAAAAAGAGTGTTAACGACCACGCATAGTATGTACAATTTTCCCCAAAAAGGTCTTTATAGACAGTTTGCTTCTTTAATATTCAGGATAAGTGATCACACACTGTGTCTCTCAAAAAAATCATACCAGGAGATTACTTCCTTGGGAGTTACAAAAAATAGAGCGTCGGTATTCACTTACTGGATAGACCTTAACAAGTTCTCACCCGTTTCTAATGCCAAAGGAAAATTAAAAATAAAGTTTAACTTCGCAGTTCTTTTTGTAGGCAGACTGGTAGAGGAAAAAGGGATAAAAGAGTTACTAGAGGCCTCAAAATTATGGTCAGCAAAAATTAAGTTGTTAATTGCAGGCACTGGACCCATGGAAGCCAGTATTCCTAAGTCCAGTTATCTTGGCCCAATAAGAAACGATTTACTTCCTGCATATTTCAGCGCAGCAGACATAACTATTGTGCCTTCTACTCACGATGAAGGATTCGGAAGGGTAATTTTAGAGTCGCTAGCCTGCGGTACCCCTGTAATCGCAGCCAACAGGGGTGCGATCCCAGAAGCGTTAAACGAGTCTGTTGGAAAATTGATCAATATTTCACCAAAAAATATTGCAAGTACGATAAACTACTTCTTTACACACCGTTCGGAACTTGCTAAATTAGCGCGAAAGTGTCGCCCATTTGCAATTTCGCGATATAGCTCAACAAATTTATTTTCTATCACAAAGTTTTATTAAATGACAGATCGTCAAAATCAAAAATTAGAGCAACTTCTTGCCAACACCGGGGACATCGCTCTAAAAAGAAGAGCTCGAAGGATAATTCAAGAAATTGACCCAAAGCCAGGAGACAAGATTCTTGATGTTGGATGTGGCGATGGATATTATTTGTATTTGTTGTCAAATTTGGGTGTGCGTCTTTCCTTGGTAGGTACGGATTTGGATTCGGCAGGGATGGCCAGTGGTAAGAAAAATCTTAAAGGAAAACGTATTCGCTTTATTGAAGCAGATCTTATGAAGCCACTTCCATTCAAAAAGAATTACTTTGACAAAGTTGTCATGTCTGAAGTAGCAGAACACTTGCCCAACGACCTTACCGGTCTGAAAAATGTTCAAAAGAGTCTAAAACCTGGTGGAGTTCTCTGTCTTTCCGTGCCAAACAAAAATTATCCCTTGCTCTGGGACCCGGTCAATTGGTTTCTAGAAAGAATTACCGGAAGACACATTGTTTCTGGTTTTTGGGCTGGTCTTTGGAATCAGCATTTACGGTTATACACACCCATTCAAATAAGTGATGTTGTCAGGCGAGCAGGTTTTAAAATTTCTTGTCTTGAAAGTCTTACTTTTTGGTCTTTGCCCTTCAATCACAATCTCATAAACTTTGGGGCCAGAAGGTTACATGGAGGAGCTCTGTCAAAAGCAGATTCAGACGCCATAAATAAGTTTAAACCCGCAAAAAGCAGGCCGTGGTACATAGAATTATTTTTTAGGGTATCTCAAGCAATAGACAGCCTGAATGATATTTGGACACCTAGCCCAGATTGGGGTGTGGGTGTATTTATCAAGGCAATAAAATGATAAGAACATCATTATCAGTAATTCTTCCCGCCTACAATGAAGAGGAAAACATCTCGTTCATAATTAAAAACGTCGAGGAATATCTAAAAAAAAAATTAAGGATTTTGAAATAATTGTTGTTGATGACGGCAGCACGGACAATACATCTGTCAAAGTAAAAAAACTTATATCTAGTAGATCGTATCTTCGTCTGATTAGCTATACTCCAAATAAGGGCTATGGTCATGCACTGCGAACAGGTTTTTTAAGTGCAAGAAAATCATTAGTGTTCTACACAGATTCTGATAGTCAATTTGATATTTCTGATTTAGACATTGTCCTGCCGATGGCCAATTATTACGATATTGTGGCCGGATACAGGCTAAATCGACAAGATCCATTGATGCGGATATTTATAGCATTCGTCTACAATCGTTTAATAAAATTAACATTAGGCTTGTCTATCAGAGACGTCGATTGTTCTTTTAAAATATATAATCGAAAAGTATTTGAGTCAATTACAATGACCTCTGATACTGGTCTAATAGATGCGGAGGTTTTAATCAAAGCGAAAAAAAAAGGGTTTTCTATAACGCAAGTAGGAGTGCGTCATTTTCCGAGAGTAAGGGGAAAAACAATGTACGAAGTAGGACAAAGAAATCACTTTTTTGCATTTGTCCGTCCTCAAGTTATTATTGATTTACTTTACGAAATATTTAAGCTAAAAAAGGAAGTTTTATGAAAAAGTTTTCCTTAGTTTCAATTATTGTTCCTCTTTACGTAATAGAGAAAAGATTTTTTATTGATTTGCATCGATTTGCCAGTCTTGATTATCCAAATTTTGAAATACTAATAGTTACTGACAAAAAAGTAGTGTTTCCAAAAATTAAAAAACTTAATATACGTCTAATTATCACTGGACACACAAAAACAGGTCCTGCAGAAAAAAGAGATATAGCAATTGCAAAGGCCAGAGGAGAAATCTGTGCATTTATTGATGACGATGCTTACCCAAGACCCGATTGGCTGTCGAGAGCAATGCTTATTATGAACAAATATAAAGTGTCTGCAGTCTGTGGGCCTGGTGTTACTCCTCCAGAAGATGATTATTGGAGGCAAATGACAGGAATCGTATATAGTTCATTTTTCTGTGGGGGCCATGCTCAATACAGATTTGTACAACAATCCGCTCGGTATGTGTATGATTATCCTGCCTATAATTTGTTGGTTAGAACGAAAGCGCTAAAATCAGTAGGAGGATATGGAAATCATTTTTACGGGGGTGAAGACACATTTTTGTGTCTTAAGCTAATTCGTCTTGGTCACCAGATTCGTTACGATCCATCAATTGTAGTATTTCATCACAGAAGACCTTTATACATAAGTTATCTAAAGCAAATTGCAAATATTGGTTTACATAGAGGATACTTTGCCAGAGTCTTTAAGAAGACTTCGGCCTATCCTGGGTATTTTCTTCCATCCGTTCTTTTTTTAGGTCTTAGCGCTCTAATAATTACCTCTTTTTTTATTGAAATGTCACGAATCACACTTGCAATTTTATTTCCTACAATGTTGCTACTTGCCATGATAAGCGTGATAAAAAAGACCTCTATTTTAAACTCGTTTATTGTGGCCTGGGGAATTATATTTACTCACGTTGCCTATGGGGCAAGTTTTATTAGAGGCTACCTTACTTCAAAACTAATCCACTAGATACTCAGCATTTTCCTAATCATTCTTATGCCTGTTGGATTTGTCATAGACTTGATTACCAGCAAATCAGTAAGCACAAGAGCAGTTATTGGTTCCCACAAATAAGCACTATCGCGATGTCTTACAGACAGATAAATTGATTTAATCAATTCTGGAACAAATAAATTGGCGTATATTATCCAATACACAATTTTTAACAAATCCTGACTATTGTCAGTCCTAAACCACACAAACCGTTTGCGTTCCAAAGTAGAAAAGAAATTTCCTTCAAGGTTTCTAAGTCTCTTTTTTATAAAATGAACAAAGTTAGACGCGTGATAATGCCTAATTTTGGCATCAGGCACAAATGCGTAAAATTGGTGTCCTTCTTCAACCATTATTTGCAATGAGTCAAGGTCATAAAAAGCAACGTCGTTCTTAATACTAGTGCTTAAAAGAAGTTTTCTTCTGTACATAATACGTCCTGAAGGAGGGACCTTGTGAGGTTCAAAACGACATAAAAAATAAGTCTCTTTGTCATCTACAATAGTTTCTTCAATGTCAGTCGAAAAAAATTTTAATACAGGGTCTCGTTGGGTATTGTCATATGATAGATATCTCAAAAATGAGCTACTTTCCTTGGGCAGTCCATCTATTGCATACTCTCTTGTCAGAGAGCCAGTTATTGTGGGGTTCTGAACCAGGGGAGCAACAAGTTTCTTTAAAAAATCTTTATCGCATATTTCCATATCGGCGTCCATCCAATACACAAGGTCACCTTTGGCCATATGTAACCCAAGCCCTTTGTTGTATTCGGTTCGATAATACACTGGATGAGTTATTTTGCTTCTATCGATTGTTATCACCTTAGCGCCAAACTCTCGCAATAGTTGAGGAGAGTTATCAGTAGATTCGTCATCTACAGCAATGTATTCAATCTTTTTTTTTGGATACGATTGTGCGGTAAGCGATGGCAATAATCTTGATAAATTAGTCGACTCGTTAAAAACAAAAAAGAGTATGGAAATGGTGGGGTATTGGACGGTCACAGAAACTTTCTTATCAAAGTGCGAATTTTTTGAGATACCTTTGAAGTAATTAAAGGATACAATATTTTATTTCTCAGTTCTCCTGGTCTAGCTTTAAACAAAGTGTTGTGAAACTCTTCGTCTTCTCCGGGAGCTGGTGCGTTGCTGTAATAATAAGCCGCCAACGATTTACGAGTTACCCCATCGGGAAGGTCCATTTTTGCATAGCCATGATGACTATATTTGTCTGTCGCAAAGATCAGACATCTATTAAAAATCGGTGCAACACTTTTTTCACACTTTGTCATGTCTTTGTCCCACATTTCCAAATTTCCTCCATATTTACTTTTCCAATTTTTGTTTAGATAGATCAAAATATTTAATCGGCGATACTTTCCTGTCACTGGGTGTTTGTTAAAATCCGCGTGTATATCCAAAAAACTTCCTGACGAACCTTGGTGAAGGCCGCCACCCGCCAGATCCTGATCAGGTAGGACAGGATCAATGCCAGAAATACTAGCCACAATTTTTCGAAATTCTGGACTCATAAGCTCACGAAATACTTGCCTAAATATTGGAGACATTTTTGTAGTGTCTGAAAGTTGATTTTTTTTCTCTGCCACCCCGCTAAAAGCACTGCTCATCTGCATTTGGGCCACCGTAGGAAACTCCAAATACATTTTTTCTGAGGCTCTTTTTTTAAAAAAATTCTCAATTACTAAATGAGGGTAGGGTTTAGCATTTTTAAATGACTTTGAATATTTACTTAAGTTAGCTTTGATATTTTTTAGATTTATTGCACTTTCCATTTGAAAAATTATACTACGATTCGTTTTTTTGGGCCATAACATGAATTTGAATCCAACCTTTGCCCCTGTGCTCACTTTCTACTTTGTCTTTTAAAAATAAAATTTCGCCTCTTTGGCCCAAAAAATGTTTTCGTATCAAGCTCAATATGTCTGCTACAAATGTCCAGATACCTCCAGAATATACTATGTCTTTTATTTCAAAACCTGATTTGACAAGAAAGTCTCTAATTTTTGCTTCAGAGTAATGTCTGTGACCTAAAAACCACCACGCTGGGTCTCCCAAGACACACAACAAGTTGTCGGTAACTGTAGATAAGCAAAAAATTCCCTTAGGAGATAGTACTCTCCATACCTCTTTCAGCGCCAAAAGCTCACTATTTTTTGGCAAGTGCTCAATCACATCCCACATAGTTACTACTTGAAATTTATGGTTATCAAACGGCAAACTTAAAGCAGATCCTACGACGAAATTTCCAATTTTTCGTGTCTTGGCATACTTTACAGCCTGTTCATTTGGATCAATTCCCCATACCTGTTTTGCGCCCTTGCTTATACAAGATAGCCACTGGCCTGTCCAACACCCAATGTCTAGTACAGTTTTTCCTTTGACAATTTTTTGTGTAATTCTCGCTTCAAAACGGTGATGCAAGGACGGTAAGACATCATACAAAAAATTTACCCGCCTATCTTCCCTAATCATAGCTCGCGCTAGTATATAATTAAATATTGCCAGTCACAATGCAAAATAAAAAAAATCCCCTACTGCTTATTCTGCTTGTAATAGTTCTTACTGTAGTTGGAAATTGGTATAGTCCCATGGCGCAGTTGGCAGGAGGGGAGGAGGGATTCACAGTATTCAATCACCAATCGATCATAAGTCAGATTTATCCCTGGCAGAAAGTGGGCACTGGAGCCCCTCTTCCTTTTTACATTACAAAAGCAGTTCCAGTACTCCTAAACAAGCTCCTTCTGGGAGCAGGTCTTGAGCTATATAAGTCTCAAATGATTTTTATGTTTTTGATGTTGTCCTCTGGAGTCTTGGGAATGTTTTTTCTTGCAAGACACCTATTTTCAAGTCACTCAGATCAAGATGGGATTTCGTTTCTTTCCGCTCTTTTTTACTTGTTCAATCTATTTACACTTTCCCAGGTTTTTAACAGATTAATTTTAGCAGGAATATTTTTGTGGGCATATTTACCTATTTGGTTGTATCTATGGGACAAACTACTTATTGATCCAAAGGTAAAAAAATGGCTGATTTTTTTGGGAAGTAGCTTGCTGTATTCTATGGTTTTCCACCATTTGGCCAACATATTGACACTGTGGACGGTTGCAGGGGTTTGGGCAGTCGCGAGAATCATTCAGAACAGGAGTCGCTTTCGTTTGATTGCCATCACTTCGCTTTTTGCTCTACTTATGTGGTTATTGGTAAATCTCTGGTTTGTAGTGCCTTATGTCAGCCTGGTGTCCCAAGCAACCCAGGCCGTGCAGGGTCAGGCTTACAATCTCGATCAGCTTAGTGGGCTAAGTACATTTTATAAAAACGATCAGGTTCTAACTCTCAGACAAAAACACGTTTTTGGGCCAAATTCTCATTTATTTTCTTTTTATTCACATTCAGCAATAAAAATTATCAGTCTGGTCATACTTGCTGTAATGCTATTCGGTTTTTGGAAGACAAAACTGTCAGCCTACAAATTCCCTCTGACACTACTTGCGGTATTGGGTTGGTATATCAGTAAAGGGACAAATTTTCCTGGAGGATACACCTTTTTTAAAGTGTTGTTATACGTATTTCCTCCAGCTCAAGTATGGAGGAATTCTTATGAAAAATTTGGTCTGGTGTGGGTTCTGACCTATTCAATATTTTTTGCATCCGGAGTTTTTTTGATCGCAAAAAGATTAAAACCATCTTTAGCAAAATTGTGGATAATTGGGATATCTGTAGTTTCTTTTGGTCTTCTTTCATGGCCCCTCTGGACAGGAAGGTTATTTTCTGACTCTCAGTTTGTGCATATTCCTGAGTATTTCTTTTCTGCAAACAACTATCTTTCTTCTCTACCAGAGAAAGGAAGAATTCTAATGCTTCCTCTTCATCAAAACGATAGCGTCCGCTTCAAGTGGGGGTACATTGGCACAGAGCCTAGTGAATTTCTATTTGATCTTCCCACCGTTTCACGTCCAAGCGGCAACCCGACTTTCGATAAAAAATACAAAACTCTTTACGAAGCATTTGTGTCTGGAGGGGATTATTCAAGTATTTTGGATGAGATGGGAATTAAGTTTATTGTCATTAGAAACGATATAGATTTGACTTGGGAAAAAGCAAGTTCTTCTGCTCAGGTAAAACAGATCTTAGAAGCCAATTCACGCGTAGTTCCACTGAAAGCTTTTGGCGAGCTAGAAATATATAAATACGAAAGCCCAGAAGACCCCCAAATAAGATTAATAGGGGGAGGATCAGTTCGTGCAAGTGTCGAGAACTCTGGATATTTAAAATATATAGTTCATATATCTGAGGCATCAGAACCCTTCACACTAGTTTTGAAAAATACCCACAACCCACATTGGCAGGCCATCATTGATGGAAAAAATATTTCAAAAAACTCTCTTTCATTGGGATACGCAAACGGTTGGGACGTCACAAAACTTGGAAATTATGAAATAAATATTGTTTTCAAAATATGATCAAAAAAAAGTCTCTGACATTCATATTTTTAATGATTTGTTTTTTGACTGTGATTCTACGCTGGCAAAGTTGGTGGACTCCGATAAATAGAGACGAGGGCGGTTATGCATACGTTGCTTCCGAGCTAAATACTTCAGAATTTGTCCCTTACAGAGATGCTTTTGAACATAAACCGCCAATGATCAACTGGATATATAGATTGGGTTTCAATATTATGGGCGAAAACCAGTTTGCAGTTAGATCTTTGGGTTTCTTTGCATCCATTGCAACTTCGTTTATTTTCTTTTTGATTGTCAGACGAGTTGGTCCAACGCTTATTTTGGTGTTCTTTTCAAACACATTGTTTCTTTCTGGTAGTGGTAGTAATGTTGAAATATTTTTGTCTCCCCTCCTATTGCTCGCTTACTTATTTATTACCAAAAATCGAGCTTTTTTTGCAGGCTTGATACTTGGTATTGCGTTTGTACTTAAGCCCGTTGCCGGGACTAATATTCTGTTTGCTTATTTACTTGTCAAAAAAAGAGTAATGTTTACTGCAGGATGGCTCGCAGCCCCAGTCGCACTGATGCTATACCAGTTAAACACGCCTGGATTTATAGATTTTATTAACGCAGTCGTAGGATATAACACACTCTATGTTCAATCTGGATTTTCTACTCTAAATAACAATGATAACTTTTTTAGATTTTTAGTATTTCCAGATCCTGTATTGGTAGTAATCTGTGTAGGATTAGTCATTTTGATTTTAAAAAATACTTCTCTTATTCGCCTTTCTCCCAGGCAGTTAATTTGGTTGTTGGCTACTTTTTTAGGAGCAAAAGTACTATCTCGGGAGGCTGAGCACTATTATTACCCGCTATTGGCCTCACTGGGTCTCGTGTTTGTAGAATTTCCATTCTCCAAGCTAAAGAAATTGATGATCATCTCTCTCGCATTATATTTCTTTATTCATGTTAGATTTGTTTTTACCTCTCCCAAAACTGCACTCTTATCTGTCATGGGTCACACCACCATTCAGAGTTATCATGCTCGCGAGATTGGCATCAAGGCCAAGTCAGTGGCACTTGATGGAGATGTAGCTCATGTATCTTTGGTAGGGGAGCCTCAGATACTTTTCTACTCCGGTTTACCGTCAGCAAACAGGTGTTTTAACACGTTTTGTTTAGGTTTTTATGTTGATGCTCCCAAATATATTCTTTCTTCATTAGACAAAAAACCTGTTGTAGTTGTGGCATACCCAGGTCTAATTCCAGGATTTGAAGACAAATTGAAGACAATGGGGTATTATTCTGATCTGACTACTTATTTTGCACCCGTGTATTGGCGTCCAGATGCAGCAAAAAAACTAGGTTTATGAACACATTATCAAAATGCCGTGTATGTGACTCAAAAGAAGTCGCGCTTGTATGCAAATTTAAGGAATTAGATTATTTTAGGTGCAGAAATTGTGACCTCGTGTTTCTGAATAATCCGCCTTCCTCAAAATTCTACAAAGAGCTCTATTCCTACTCAGCATCAAAAATGACTGACCCTGAGAGACATAACCCCTTGCTAAATATTGTTATGAGTCTCCCTTTTTCATCAATCTTTTTAAATTACATGGGAAAAGGAATTGACCAGCTTAGAGCGAGCGCTGTGTGTGATCTCTCGATCAAGAAGTCTGTTCTCGATATAGGCTGTGGAGGTGGCAACTTTATTGCTGGCCTTGAATCTCTTGGTTGGAAAGTGGCGGGCACCGAAATGGGTAGGCATCTAGTAGAAGCATCCTCTACAAAATTAAAATCAGGTAAAGTATACATGGGAAAAGTAGATCAGATAAATTTCAAAGCCAATAAGTTTGGAGTAGTCACACTTTGGCATGTATTTGAGCATATTTTTGAAATTGGACCCACATTAAAATCAATATCAAAAATTATTGATAAGTCGGGTACCTTAGTGATAGAGGTGCCTCATTCAAACTCACTCAACTTTAGGGTCTTTAACAAACACTGGTCACTTCTTATGCCCCCTCAGCATCTTCATTTCTGGTCCAAAAAGTCTTTTGCCACATATCTAAAAAAATTTGGATTTAGAGTATCAAATGTAGAATACCCTCTTCATTTTCCGTTTGTCTTCTCATCTAGTCTAATAAAAGTATCACCACTTCTTATTATTTTTTTGCCTTTATGGATTCCATTATCAATTACGATGACGCTTATTATGTCATTTCTTCGCCAGGGAGACGTAATTCGTATTTATGCAGTTTTAGATTTTGACAAGAGAAAACTTCCGATGGCCATGTAGTCCAGTCCTGTGTCATAAAAACATTTTATTGCTTCTTCTGGATTTCCCACAATTGGTTGACCTCTGATATTAAAAGAAGTGTTTAGTATTACTGGAACTTTGGTCAATTTCCCAAACTCTTCTACTAGTTTGTAATACATGGGATTGTGTTTAAGTGAAATCCTTTGAGGTCTAGCAGTTCCATCTACATGAACGACAGCAGGAATTTCTTTGGCCCTTTTTTCAGGAACATCAAATGAAATAATCATAAAATCAGGTTTAGGGGTAGGAGACTCAAGATACATCTCCACTCCTTTATCTGTCATCGAGGGACAAAACGGTCTAAATGGCTCTCGATATTTTACCCTTGAGTTAATTATATCCTTGTTCTCGGCCTTTCGAGGGTCCATAAGGATTGATCTGTTGCCTAGCGCTCTCGGACCTGATTCCATCTTTCCTTGAAACCAGCCTACAATTTTTCCTTTTGCAAGAAGCGATGCCGTGTCTTTAATTAACTTAGAAGTACTTGTGTACTTTGTGTATTTTATTTGTCTTGTCTTGAGGGCGGATTCAATCTCAGCATCAGAAAATTCCGTGCCCCAATATGCGTGCTCAATCTTACGGCCAGGTACTTTTCGAGGAGCAGGATAATTATGATACGCCCACAATGCCGCTCCTACCCCAAGTCCTCCATCCCCAGCATCGGGAAAAACATACATATCCTCCAAAAGACCTGCTTCCCAAATTCTCTGATTCATCTTTACATTCAAAAAGACTCCTCCGCCCGCGGCCAGCTTTTTTACACCAAGCTTTTTAATCCATGGCAACAAGAAGTTTAACATCTGCTCTTCCAGGACCCTCTGCGCTTCAGCCGCAATATCTTCTCTGCCATATCTATCAACTAGTTTTTTTACTTGCTCACTCTGGGGGTAATGCCAATGATCAACTCCATTAGCGTGCCAGCTCGAATACGCACCGAAGTTATATGGTTTAACTAGCTTGCCATCTTTATATTTCGGAACAATGTCGTCTAGTAGTCCACGAGTTTTTGTGGTCTTTCCATAAGGGGCCAGGCCCATCACTTTTCCTTCACCTTCGTTTATTTGCCAGCCTAGAGCCTCTGTCACAATACTGTAAAAAAATCCCAACGATCCAGATCTCCCTATTTTTAACACTGGAGTCAATTCGCCATTCTCGCCAATCCACAAAGTTTGTGATAAAGCATATCCACTTCCATCCGATGTCACAACTAAACATCTGTCTTTAAAACCCGATCCATAATACGCAGCGGCAGCGTGTGAAAGATGATGACTTACTTGAATGACCTTGGCGTCTTTTGATAATAAGTATTTCTTCTGATAAATAGGAAATTCCTGTTTTGAAAAAATTTTAGCCTTGTTAACTAAATTGTGTAAATTGCGTACCACAAAATCTACATAGTAGTCGACCTGATTTGGGAAGTCTTTTTCAATTTCCAACACTTCTGTCTCGGGGTTACCAAACAACATTCTTATTTCTGGAATCTCAGTTAGCTCTGGTACCACAACCAAATCCAAGTCTTTAGAAGAAATACCAGTAGTCTTCAAACACGTCTCAAGAGATTTCACTGGCAAGGATACACAATGTTTAATGTTTACCAGTCTTTCTTCTTGGATATTAAAAGAAACTTTTCCGTCCTGAACAAGAGCCACACTAGAATCGTGTCCTCGGTGAATTCCTAATATATTCATATTTCTTAAAAGTTGGGTGATTTATATCACACGCTTGTTGCCTATTACAAGAAGATGTATGTATACTGCGCAAAATGATTCAATATTTTATTTTGACTATTTTGGTTTTTTTTGCGAACTGGAAAAGTCTTGGTCTGACACTTTATGCCGATGATTGGATAGTAATAGTCAAGTTTTTTTATACATTTGGTCCCGGAAAATACTTTCCTTACTGGCGCATTGACACATGGTTTGCAGATTACGGCTTCCAAAACTTAATGGCTATCGCTTGGCTGATTTTTAAAGAAAATTCTATTTATTATTACATTTTAAACCTGCTTACAAAATCTTTGGCAGCAACCAGTTTGTATTTTTTAATAAAGAGGGCATTTAACCAAAAAATTGCATGGGCAGCAGCTTTCTTTTTTTGCGTATTTAATATTGGCACAGAGACCACTGACTGGGTCTATAATTTTAATACATACATAGGAATTGCCATTGCATTGAGAGGTATCGATTTTTACTTATTCTCAAGTGGTATTAGTAGGATTGTGTTTGGTTGGGGTTTGATGTTATTAGGATATGGGGTTGTACCGATCAGATTGTATGTTATTCCAGTTTTGCTTCCGATTGCTGAGTTGATTAGATCTGTACATATGAAACTTCCAGTCAAGCAAATTATTGCACTATCTTTGGCTGCAACACTTTCTATAGTTGCTATGAAGCACACATTTCCTTTTTTAGGTGCAATTAATAAACCAGCAATAATTGGAGGATGGAAGTCAGCCCAGGTCTTTATGGAAACTGGGCGTTGGGATTTTTGGTTGTATCCTTTTACAAACCTAGGAAAAATGGTGCTGCCCGTTGGACCAACTGAATTAGGTGATCTCGGATGGGCGGTGAGACCTATATCAAAATACATTTTGTACGGGGGTGGCATGGTACTTGTAGGTGCATATGTATTATTTAGATCAAAAATTAATTTATTTTTGTCACTATCTTTAGCGATTGGGATATCAATAGCATTAAAGATTTTTATTAAGTACCAAGGAGACTGGGGTCTAAACAATTTTTCTTATTTTTTCTGGACATACTTAGGAATAATCATTACTGTTGTTTTACTTCATCAATTGTGGAAGCATTACAAGTCCAATAACACCAATTTGTTGCTTCTGTTCATATTTACATCAGCTTCAATTTTTACATTTATTCTTCCTCAGCAAAATAATCCATCGTTTATTTTTGAATCGTTTCACAGATATTTAGCCTTTCCAGCTATTGGTATTTCTATACTTTTGTCAGTTGTTATTTTCAGGTCAAAAACTTTATTGAGCACAGCAGTGCTTACATTAGTTGTTGGATCACACTTTATAGCATCAAATTCATACTTTGATCGCTTACTAGTGGCTCGTAGCCCCGAAAAAAACACATTACTATTTGCTGAAATAAGAAGACTAGTTCCAGAGTTACCAAATGACTTACCCACAGTCTTTTATTTTGAGTATCCTGAGCCACAGGTTTATTACAATTTATTATATTCAAGTTTTGGTTATCACATGCAACTACTCTATGGTCAAAAACTTGATGAGTCATTAGTCGCATCTAGCGTCAGGACAATACCCGATCTTGTATCAACAGTTGAAACTCGCAAAATACCTATCGATCATGTCTATGCTTTGAGCTGGAAAAACAATCAGTTTGTAGACATATCAAGCCAGATTCGCGCTCAAGTCACCGATATGCTCCAAAAAGATCATTGACTCTAATTCTGATTAGATCAGCCAAGGATCTAAAAATATCTTGAGGAAATTTTACTTTAGTGCGAGGATCGTTTTTCCAAGTAACTGAAAGCTCTCTAATATCAAGTTTTCTCTTTTTTGCCAAAAACAAAATTTCTGAGTCAAATCCCCACCTGTTAATTGTCAGGTTTGGAAATATCAATAAAGCAGCAGGCCTTGAAAAAAATTTAAATCCACAGGTAAAGTCTGAAATCTGCATTCCTAAAATGAATTGTGATAGCCAGGTAAATCCTTTTCCTAAATTCTCTCTAATTACACTTTGGCGTCGAATTATTTTTGTATACACACCTTTTCTAGACCCAACCACCACATCGCATTTTTTTACGTTTGCAAGTCCAAATACTGTGTGTTTAAGCGGCGTCGACAAGTCTATGTCTGTAAACAAAATATATTTTCCACTGGAGGCCAGAACACCTTTTTTAATAGCATACCCCTTACCAAAGTTAGGAGTATAAAATACAAAAACAATTTTATGTTTTTTTCCAAACTTTGTTACCAGTTTTCTAGTCTGATCACTGCTTCCGTCGTCTACAATTACTAGTTCAAATGAGTATTTTTGGGAAGAAAAAAATTTCCACACCTGGTTTAAATTCTTTATCCTATCCTCCTCATTAAATACCGGAATTACAATCGATAAATACGGATCAGTTTTTGACAAAGTCATAATATTTCAAATATTTAGCATTATAATCCTAAAGATACAAATATGAGCAAGATAATCTTCATGTTTATGTCCCCGGTTGGAGAGGGCATATCAGGTTCAGACAGGATTCTGATTGAGTTGGCAAAAAGATGGCAAAAAAAAATTGATCTGACCATCATCACTTGGTCATCGGGAAGAAAAATGCTTGAAAGACAAAGTTTTTTCCATCCATCACATAAAGCCAAAGTGATCGAGATCCTGATAACTTCACCATATTTTCTAATTAATTATTTTGAGCGAATATTAGCTAGCGTTGCCTGGGCAATTAGGCAATCCTCACAACCGGCTGACTTTATTTATTCAGGTTCTGAATTTTGGATGGATTCATTTCCTGCTATTATTTTGAAGCTAAAGTTTCCTTCAATAAAATGGATCGCAGCTTGGTATCAGACTGCTCCTTCACCCAAAAAAGGCTTTGGGGATGAAAAATCATTTCTCAGATCATGGGCTTATTGGTTGGTTCAGCTCCCAATAAAATACCTAATTACCAAATTTGCTGACTACGTATTTGTAAACAATGAACTAGAAAAAAACACTTTTCCGAGCCTTAGTCTCCAAAATAAGGCAATTGTAGTACTTGGGGCAATTAATCTCCGAGAGATAAAAGCCTACAATCGCCGATATCCCAAAAGAAAAAAAATTTTTGACGCAGTATTTCAGGGCAGATTCCACCCCCAAAAAGGTGTCATTGGGCTTATTGGCATATGGAGCCAGGTTGTGAGTATTCTTCCAAAAGCAAGATTGGCTATGATAGGAGATGGTCCGCTAATGTCACAAGTAAAATCAGAGATCAGAAACAAATCATTAGATAAAAATATTACACTATTTGGTTTTGTGTTTGATGGAGAGGAAAAATACAAGATTTTTTCATCCTCACAACTGGTTGTCCACCCTTCAGTGTTCGATTCTGGAGGCATGGCTTCGGCAGAAGCAATGGCATTTGGAATTCCGGCAGTAGGTTTTGATCTGCCTGCATATAAGGACTACTATCCCAGAGGAATGGTAAAGGTAACTCCAGGAAAAAATCATGCGTTTGCAGCTCAAATAGTAGGTTTATTACAAAACGATCGCAAAAGGTCAGCTTTGGGCAAACAGGCCCAAAATATGATTGAACTAAATTGGTCTTGGGAAAAAAGAGCAAACCAGTTGCTTAATAAATTGATACAGATATAATCGCACCATGAGTGAAAAATTTGTGTGGGGAGGATTACACCCGTTTATGTATCACCCCTTAATTTTTGATCTGATACCAGATATTGAAAACAAAACAGTAGTTGATTGTGGGTGTGGTAAGGGGATATGGGGTTATTTAATTAGAGCTACACGAAAAGTGGGAACAAAAGGAAAATTAATAGGTATCGATTTAAACGCTCAGTACTTAAACCATTGCAAAACACACAATGTCTACCACAAAGTGATCAAATCATCTATAACGAGCATCCCCTTACCAGAAAACAGCGTAGATTTTCTTATTTGTTCAGAAGTTATTGAGCATCTGACTCCAGAGGAAGGAGAAAAATTTCTTTTTGAAGTTGACAGAATTATGAAACCAGGTGGGAGAGCTATAATTACCACCCCAAATGTAGAACTTGAGACATACATAAAATCAGGAGCGGACTCGCATTCCTCGTTGTGGACAGTTGAAAAGTTTGTTTCATCGGGATTCAAGGTTCGGGGAATGGGCATAAAGATTTCACCAGGATTTGGAAAATGGTACACGAAAATAGTTCTGGGTCTTTATTATCTATTCACTCCATTCACCTATTTTTTCCCAGATCTTGCCGCCTATCTGATGGCGACTCGTGATTACTAGATTCATGAAAATAGGTATTTACTCAAATTTAGCACGAGTAAATCCATATTCAGGAATGGGAATCTATGTGTCTCACATTTCATCCGAACTACGTAATCTGTCAAACAATTACATAGAGCTATACAATAATTGGAGCAAGGAATTTTCAGGTTTTCGAGCGTTTTTTCTGGAACAATTGTATATACAAACAGGATTTTTAGTATCACTAGCCAAACAAGGTGTTAGTCGGGTATATGTACCAAATCCACCTGTCCCTTTTTTATCCTCTATTCCAATTGTACTTACTATCCCTGATCTGTCATTTATTTTCGACTTACATACTAGTCTCACACTCAAAGTTTATTTATGGATCAGTTATTTTTTGAGTGCTCACAAGGCAGCAGGCATAACCACATTTTCTAAAAATTCTGCACTCGATATTTCGAAATGGTTAATGGTCGATTCAAAAAAAATAAATATTATTTCCCCAGCAGTGTCATATTCGTTAAAAATACAAAAACCATCCAGGAAAAAAATTACAAGTTCTTACATCTTGACTGTGCCTGGAACATTCGTCGCAAGAAAAAATATGCTTGACGTTGCCATTGCTGTAAAAAATCTCAAGGGATTTGTCCCAAAGGTGGTTGTTGTTGGTCAAAATTCAGGAGCAGATTACGAAAATTTTGTCAGATATATACACGATCAAAAAATTTCAGATAAGTTTATTTTTGTCGGAAGGGTGGAAGATCATGAGCTTGCAAACTTATACTCTCATGCAAAGTTGGTTGTGTACCCTTCACTATATGAAGGATTTGGTCTTCCTCCTCTTGAAGCTATGTATTTTCATGTACCCACAATCTGTTATCACAACTCAAGTCTTCCAGAGATTGTAGGAAAAGCCGGATTGTTGGTTGGAAATGCAAGACAACTATCAAAAGCCATAAAATCAGTGTTAACTAATCCAAAATTAAGAAAAAAAATGATTGCAAAAGGCATACTTAGAGAAAAGCAATTTTCATGGAAAAAATCTGCTAGTATTCTTCACAAACAACTAAACTCATATGTCATTTGATCTAGTATCAATAATTTTGGCCAGTTTTAACGGAGAAAAAGTTCTTCCAACTTTTCTATCTAGTCTTCAAAAAACTACATACAAAAAATATGAAGTTATTATTTGTGACGATGGTTCAACTGATAAAAGTATTCAAATAATAAAAAAATTTATGAAGCGTGATAAAAGAATTCAGCTCAAAATAAATTCTACAAATCTAGGAGCAGCCGCTACCCGAAATGTGGGTGCTTGTGTCGCAAAAGGTAAGTACTTGGTTTTTTTAGACAATGATATTGAACTTGATCCAAAATGGCTTACTGAGTTATTGTGCGAGGCAAAACCTGCAAACGTAGGAGCAGTACTGGGAAAAATTCGAGATTATCAGAAGCGTGGTTATTTGCAGGCTATGGGAGTCAAGTTGTGGCCATCTACCGGTTGGGGGCTGGGGCAAGGAATGGGTCAACTTGATTCTGGACAATTTGACAAGAGCGAGTTCACAACTACTCTCTCGGGATTCTTGTTGGTAAAAAAGAATGTCTTTGATTTAGTTAGAGGTTTTGATTCAGTCGAAGCCAGGTATACCGAGGATATCGATTTAGGTTGGAGAATATGGATTGCAGGCTTTGCAGTGGTAACTGCGCATCGTGCAGTTATGTACCACGGTACAAATATGTCAGCTACCCGAACCATACTCAAATCTGATCCCAGCAAAATATATTTTGCTCTTGCTCGAAATTCATTCAGGTCAATGATAAAAAATTATGAACTAAAAAATTTAATGATTTATCTTCCACAAAGTCTGATTATCAATTTAATCCGAGCTATGCTTGTTATCATTCGTCGAAAAGATTTTTCAGCCTGGAATGGATTCTGGCAAGCTATAGTATGGCAAATCACAAACCTCTCAGAGACAATTTCTACTAGAGCTTATGTGCAGTCCACCCGCAAGACATCAGATCAAGAGTTATTTAGAAAATTGTTTATACGTGATAGTATCTGGCAGATATACAAATTGTACTTTTCTGGTTCAGATTTAATATGAAGACTGTTTACCCCTCTGTATCAATAATACTACCTTGTTACAATGCTATGCTCTCTCTTGAGCAGTGTTTAAGATCACTAGCTAAAACCAAATACCCAAACTTTGAGATAATTGCCCTAGATGATAGATCTTCTGACGGTTCATATGAGACTTTGCAAAAATTTTTTAAGTCTCATCCCAAGTTAAAATCCAAGCTCTTTCAGAATCAACAAAACAGCGGACCCTCAAAAACTAGAAACCAGGCTGTCTCTTTTTCAAAAAAAAAGTATATTGCATTTGTCGAAACGGATATGGAATTTGAACCCACGTGGTTACAAGAGCTTGTAAACTACATTCATGCGCACTCTGATGTTGCAGCCGTCTGTGGAAAAAGTTGTGATTTAAAAAATAAAAAAATATTAGCAGGTCTTGGAGTGGAGTTTGACCCCGCCACCTTTAATGTAGTTCCAGTGGGACATTTAAGCAACCGAAATGATTTTAACTTAATCCGTGAAGTCGGATTGGGTGCTGTTGGGACTGTTTTTAGAAGAGATTTGTTTCTAAAAGTTGGAGGTTTTGATGAAAAATTTGGTCACAACATTGACGATATCGACTTGTCGTGGCGATTATGGGTGATGGGGTATAGACAAATGTCTGTGCCCAAATCAATATCTTATCATTGGATATCAAAGAAACTATCTCAAAGGTCTACTCCCCAAATAGCTTCAGAAATTATTACTCACAAAGTATTTAGAGTTTTTATTAAAAACTATGAGTTGAAATCAATACTATGGTTTGCCCCTCAGCTGATAGCATACCAATTGGTAAGGGTAGTAAAAAACTTATTTTCGGGAAATTTGAAGCCGATGATTGGGTTTATAGGAGGGTGGTACTGGAATATCTGTAATCTAAAAGACTCTATCTATAATCGCAAATTAATTCAAAATTACAGAAGATTATCCGACAGTCAAATTATAAATAAAATTGGGTACAAAGGAAGTTATCTAAAGTTTGTTCTAAATACTACCTAAAATTTGCATGTGCCAAGTCTGTAACAACAAAGCACCGTTTATAGATCAAGTGCCGTATTCTCACAAATATCGGTATCTAGTGTGTGGGTCTTGCACTGCAGGCATCTTACAGCCCCAGCCATCTGAGCCAGAATTAAAAAAGTTGTATGCAAAAAATAGTTATTTTGTTAAATTGTCTCAGCCTGTAAAAGCATCATGGTGGAAGCCATTTTTTGATTTCAGAATTTTTCCACTTCCTGACCAATTTGTGTCACAACAGTTGTCACCTAGAAGTATTTTAGATGTTGGGTGTGGAAATGGGGAGTTTTTGGATAATCTTTCAAAGTTGGGCTGGAAGACCTATGGCAGCGACATTAGTCAGGTTGCAAAAGCAAATACCGAAATGAAAATTGGAAAAAATCGTGTCTTTAGAGGCGAATTCTCATCTCAAAAGATAGCAAAAAAGTTTGATGTAATCACTTTTTGGCATGTGTTAGAGCATTTGGCATCACCAATCAAATATCTAAAGGCAGCTTACAGAAATTTAAACAAGGGTGGCATGGTTATGGGAGAAGTACCTAGCTTTGATTCGCGGGTATTAAAAATATTCAGACAAAACTATTCATGGATGATGGTGCCTGAGCATCGAATTTATTTATCCACAAGCTCCCTGAGAAACATTTTGAAGCAATCAGGATTTAGCAACATAGTCATCAAATCTCCACCTAGAGGTCTGTTAAATTTTTCACTCAGCTATTCTAAGACTCTTGAGAAATCCCCTTATAGATTAATTCTTTTTGCACTTTCAATCCCTTTTTCAGTAGCCTTAGGGTTATTTTTTAGCAAATTAGGGCAAGGAGAAGTTTTAAGATTTTCAGCAGAAAAAGATGTTTAGACTGTTATTGATTATATTGCCAGTATTGCTTGCCGGAATGTGGTTTAAAGAAGGATTTGTCATGGGTGGAGGTGAAGGTGGACTTCCATTTCATGATCTTGTGCGTTCTGCCAATCTGACCAAATGGTCATGGGCTGATGCAGCTTTGGGAAACGGACTTGGAATTGGCACTGCAAGTTATCCGTTTTATTGGTTTCTTGCTCAACTGCAAATATTGGGTGTTTCTCCGGTCATAATTCAGGCTAGTGTATATGCATTTTTGTTTATATTAGGAGGGTTCGGAATTTACTATTTAGTTCAGGAGTCATTTCCAAACATCAATTCTAGATACGCCTTTTTGAGTTCTTTGGCATATTGGTTCAATCCTCTTTCAATGATAAATACTTGGAATCGAAACCTATCCAATTATATGGTTTTTTATGGTTTTTACCCGTTTATTACATGGATATTTATCAGAGGTCTGGCAAAACGCAACATCTATTTTGTAATGTTATCTGGACTTCTTACTGGAGTTTTCTCATACTCTCTTACTGCGACACCGTTCAATCTCTTAATGCTGGGAACATGGGGTTATGTTAGTTTGTGGTATTTTTTCATCGTTTGGAAAGGAAATCAGAAGTGGTTCGCTCTTCAATATTTGATATTGACAATAATTTGTTACATTGGTGTAAATTTCTGGTGGCTTGGACAATTATTTAGTTTTCTCGGTTCCTCTTATTACGCCTCAGCAGTTTCAGATTTTTTTACAACAGGGGGTAACTATGGAACTCTTGTCTCTTTAAGTGAACTCTTGGGAAGATTATTCAACATAACCAGGCTATATCATGGATCATTTTATTACACTGCTCCAATATATTTTCGAATATTTCTCTCGCCTTTGCTTTACTTCCCAAACTACATATTTGTGGGACTTATTATATGGGTTATATCAAAACGTCTGTCAGATAAACAAATTTTATTGTGGGGCTCAATATTTTTAGGAACTATATTTTTGATAAAGGGCACAAACCCTCCCTTAGGAGAAATATTTGGACTACTGTTTCAGAATTTATCTGTGTTACAGGTCTTTAGGAATCCTTTCGAAAAATTTGGTTTTTTGTTATCAATGGGATTTTCAGTATTGCTCGGTGTGGCCGTTTCACATCTAGAAAAAAATAAAAACGTGATTTTTACTTTTTGTCTATTGTTTGTGGGTATTGTGTGGGGATATCCATATTGGAGTTCAATTGTATTTACTCGTACGACGACAAATTTGCAGGAGCCCGTCTCGCTGGAAGTGGAGGTCCCAAACGCCTATAAGGAGATCAATAGTTGGTTAAGTAGTCAGCCTTTTGAACACAGAGCGGTGGTTTTACCTATCAATGGGGAGGGTATGACATACACTTGGGACAAGCCCTACGCCGGTGTCGAACTATCAAGCACCTTGTTTGACAGACCAGTCGTGTCTTTCAATACTACAATTCCACTACTTTATGATTATGTAAATCAGATTCATAAATATCAAATCAGTTCCGATATTTTGAAACTATTTCCATTTCTAAACGCTAAGTATCTAATCTGGAGGTCAGACATTGATTTTAAAGACAGAAGGACTGCCGATCCCGAAGTAATTCACAAGCTACTAAATGAATGGGAGGATCAAGGATTAGTCACTTCAGAATCAAGTGCTGAATTCTTAAAAGTGTATTCAGTAAACGATAATTATGTTTGGCCCAAAATATATTCCACAAAAAAGATTGTTTACTCAAATTCACGTGACCCGGTAAGCTTATCTCGAGTATATCCAAGCCTAACTGAGGATCCATCAGCTATCGTCAGCTCTTCAGGTGACTACTATCATATTCTCGAGCCTCTTGCAGTATATCCGTCAAAGTTTACAGAAACCCCCGTGACCCTTACCCAGGACGATTTACTTGCTAGATTGTTTCATGCCACTCATTTACCGGGAGATAAATATTACTTTCTCTCTCGTCTCAAGGAAAGATTGCAACTTCTGACTGACTCAAATTATGAGAGCAGGCACATATTCGAAATTGGAATTTTAGGAAAAAGAGCAGTCGAAATATACAAACTTCATAAGAGTGGGGCTGACCCAAAAATAATCTCAAAATCTGAAACAGAATACGTAAATGAGTTGTTTAGAAAAAAGTCACAGTTTACAAACATTCTTTCTGCTCAATCGCAAATTTCTTCCTTACTTCGAGATTCACTCCTTTACCAATCTTTGCTACTGGAGACAACTGGTTGCAGTTGTACAGAAAAGATTGCTACATTAATGTTTGAATTAAACATCAAACCTCGTTTTACTCTACCGCAAACAGCCCCTGACAAATTTTTAGTTTACTACTTCGAAGTGCCATTAGCAGGGGAGTACACCATTAGTAGCTCACAAGTTCAATCCGAAGCCACCTGGTACATAGATGGAGAGCCCTTATCAAGCTCAAACACGAAGATCAGATTACAGCCAGGTATACACGAAGTCGCAATTCTAAATCTAGCTTACTCTAAGCCGGTATCGGTAATAAATGAGACTTTTGAGATCGATACTACAAACAACAAGGAAATAAACATTGATTTGCCAGATTTAGCGGGAGAATATGTTGTAAAGTTTGATTTCTTATTTTCAGAAGGAAACAATTTTGACATTTCATTTATTCAAGACATTGATCAAAAAGGAAGCCCTACTCATATAGCCGCAGTGCAAAAAAATTCCAGGTTTCATGGATGGGGAAGTTGGCAAACCTTTTTTACAACGAGCAACGGTGCAAGCACATTAAAAATGACCACTCAACCTGTTTCTGGTTCAAAATGTAAGAGTCAATGGTTGTTATTTACCAGTTGCAGCAAAAAAGAAGATACATACAAAGTTCAGATAAAAAATCTATCCTGGTCTAGACTCGAGCGCCCCTCTGTGTTTCTTACCCTCAGTAAGCCGCCAACAGATGGTCAAAAAACAGAAATTAAATGGTCAAAGACAAACCCCACTCAATATCTGGTAAAAATGAAGAAAACTGATTCACAGCCAGAAGTACTTGTCTTTTCAGAGTTATTCAATTCAGGTTGGGAGATCAAGACAATTCTCGGACCAGCCATCCCTCAAAAAAATCACATACTGGCAAACATTTATGCCAACGGTTGGCTGATAACCGAACCTGGTGATTATGAGCTGAACCTCAGCTTTGGACCTCAAAAAGGATTAGAATCAGGCAGAATTGTTACTCAAGCGTCTATCGGGCTGTTAGTTACCTTGTTGTTATGGCACATTTTAAAAAATCATCTTTTGTAAAACTATATTTTTTGATATTAATTTCCACCATGACAATCAACTGGTGGAGTAAGTACAATTTGTCGTCGCTAAATTTAACTCCGCTGCTTTACTGGGAATTATTTATAGGATGGGTATGGCTAGTAAAATCAAAGCATAAAAAGCCCGAAATTTCTTTTAAGTCGGGATTAGCGTTTTACGCAGCCGGGACAATTGTCTCAGTTTTAGGTTTTCTAAATTTTAGTGAAGTTCTAATGAGGCTCGGGTTTATAGGGTGGTATGTGGGTATAGTGCAAGCTATAATAAATATTGTAAGAAATAAAGATTAAATCATGAAGACACGTCACGCACTAGGAATTACTGATTTTAGCTCGTCCGAGCTCAACAAAGTGCTTCATATTTCTCAATCGCTCAAAAAAAAGTCCCGGGTGTTTCAATCCAAATTGTTAAAAAATAAGACAATGGTAATGATTTTTGAAAAACCGTCTCTTCGGACAAGGGTTTCATTTGAATCTGGAATGACACAACTAGGAGGACACGCAATTTATTTAGCCCCAGCGGACATTGGTCTGGGAAAAAGAGAGTCGATTGCCGATTCCGCAAGAGTTCTTAGTCGTATGTCTGACTGCATTATGGCCAGGACTTTCTCGCACAACACAGTGGTAGAGCTAGCACAAAATTCGACCGTTCCTGTCATAAACGGTTTATCTGATCTTGAACATCCATGCCAAACTTTAGCAGATCTACTGACCATTAAGGAAAATTTTGGCTCATTAAAGGGTCTTACTGTCGCTTTTGTAGGAGACGGAGAAAACAATGTTACTCACTCCCTGGCTCTTGCTTGCTCATCTCTTGGAATCAACTTTCGAGTAGCGGCCCCCAAGGGATACTTTATGTCAAAAGAAATAGCTTCGATAGTCAACAAGCAAGCATCAGGTTTAAAATCTGAATTTATTCAGACTGACAATCCAAGAGAAGCAGTCAAGGATGCAGACGTCGTCTACACCGACACCTGGGTAAGCATGGGGGAAGAAAAAGAAAAGGCCAAGCGCCTCAAACATTTTCCTCCTTTCCAAGTCACCACAAAGCTCATGCAGTATGCTTCATCAAAGGCTATTTTTATGCACGACATGCCAGCATACAGGGGATTTGAAGTTCAGGCAGAAGTAATTGATGGAAGGCAGTCAGTAATTATTGATCAAGCCGAAAATCGGTTACATGCCCAAAAAGGTCTTCTTTGTTTTCTTCTGAATGTAGACCTCTAATTCATGCAAAGAGCCTTATTTATTTGTGGTGAACTTGCACTAGTTTTTGTTGGAGTAATTTTAGTATTGAACCATCCGGGATTTGCTAGTAAATTAATGCCATTTATTTTTGTTACTTTTACTCTAGGTACAATTTTAGATGTCAAAAATTAATCTTCTATACATACTTACGGCTCTAATCATTTTTAATGGCTTTATCAGTTTGGATCCGCGCTTTGCCAACGATTTGCCCTCTTCCTCGCTATCTTCTCTGCGAGAAGGGCTAAATCTTCCTCAAACATGGAACGACAGGGGAGGTCTTGGATTGGGCGCCTATTCTATTTCAACTCTTTGGGGATGGCCCCAAGACTTACTTTATTCGGTTGGTAGTACGCTTGGTCTGGATTTTGGGATACTACAAAGAGTAATAGGTATTTTTATGCCCATCACTTTAGGGTGGTGGGGGGTATACAAGTTGTCTGGTCACAAGGCATCTTCTCTATTTTATGTAACCACATCGTATTTCTTGTTGTTAATCGATGGGGGACAGCTAGGTTTGGCAATGGCGTATGGCATTCTTCCTATATGTTTTTTTACATATTTACAGGCAGTGTCAGATTTCACAAAAAAAAATGTCCTCAACTTTGTTTTCTGGTCGATCGCCCTCTCGGTATCAGATATTAGGATTATTTACATGCTTTTGCTTCTTATTGTTGTAGATTTTATTCTGTCTCCTTCATCTTTTTACCGTCGTTTTGTAATAGGGTTATCTAGCTTGATATTTATGATCGGTTTTCATAGTTACTGGTTACTGCCGGCTATCATGACTCGACTACCCACACTGCCCACTGGATACAGCGAAACGGGTCAAATAAGTTTTTTGAGTTTTGCAACCCTTGGCCACTCTCTTTTTCTTCAACAGCCACACTGGTATAAAAATGTATTCGGAGATGTTTCTTCCATTTCTGTCTTTTTTTTGATTATTCCAGTTCTGGTCTTTTTTGCCCGAGTAGTTAACAGAAGTGATAGAAAGATCAGATTTTGGCTTGTAATTGCTCTGGTCGGTACATTTTTGGTGAAAGGAAGCAATCCTCCTCTGGCTGACTTTTATTCATGGGTTTTCAACGCTGTTCCTGGATTTCAAATTTTTCGGGATCCGGTAAAGTTTATGTTTATTACCTCAATGGCGTATGCAGTTCTTGTGGGTAGTACAGTATCAGTTCTGGTCAAAAAGTTTAAGTGGTTTTCTTACGTTTTCCCGGCAATCTGTCTCTTGATTACTTTTCCAGTTTGGTCTGGACAGATGACAGGCCTGTTTGTTCCGCCTAGGAACATAGCTAACTACTCGGCCATGTCCAAATATTTTTTTGAAAAACCAGAATTTGGTAGGATAGCTTGGATCCCCGCAAGACCCCCTCTTAGTTACAACAGCTCCCAACACACGGTTCTTGAGGGGACATTCTTATCTACACTTCGGCCTTTCTACATTGAATCTGTAGGTACATATGACACCATGAATTTTCTTCGCGAGTCTAGTCATTTAGATAGGTTTTTTGAAATATACGGGATCAAATATCTCGTTTTTCCACCAGCAGACGAAAAACGGATAAAGTTAAAACCAGAAGACGCAAGTTATCAAGATGTCTTTTATCGCCAGCTTTCAAAAAAAACATGGGTATCCTCCACTCAGTCTTTTGGAGATGTACGTCTTATCACAACCACAGCAACACCAAAATTGATGTATCTTGCCTCTCCTCCAAAATTTATAGTGGGATCTGACAGCTATTACAAAAACATCCAAGACATAAAAACATCCCCTCTTGTTTTTTCAGAGGAGCATCCTGGAACAATGGACAGTATTGACCACTTCCCAAATAGCGGTGTGGAAGTATATCAAAAGAAAAATTTGGATCTTATAGCAAGTTTTGCTCCCAAAGATAATCTTATTTTTCCATCTTACTCACTTGCAAACAGTCCAGATTCGTCTGGTTGGTGGAAAAGAGACCCTGGCAGTTTTAAAGAAGCACGAAATTTTCTTGAAGAGAAATATGCGTTAACTATTGACGATTTTGATCTTGGTGGAGGCTATGCATTTTCTGAAGGATCGAATACTCTTTCAATAGAATCAAGTCTTATTCAGGAAGGATCCCGCCTTTTTGTCAGGGCGATCACAAGCAGTCGTTCTGGAAGTATCCAATTCCTCCAAAGCGGCAAGCCAGTAGGAGACATCATGACCGGTGTAGCAGGAGAGCAGGTCAAAAGAAAAATTACAGGGCTAGACGAAATTCCCGACCAGGTTCTAGATTACTCCAAAGCCGACTTGTCTTGGCACGAAGTGGGGGATTTGCAATCGAAAGACGCATTGAAAATCACGACCCAAGGGGACATAAACGTTATAAACGCTATTCTTATCCTTCCAAAACCCACATGGCAAGCCCTTGAGGACAAGGCGTCAAGCGTCACTACGACCCAAATCCAAGTAGCCACCCCTTCTGCCGCTCTAAGTTATGTGCGCATCTCCCCTACACATTACAAAGTTACAGTATTTGGCCTGACTTCACCCAGCATGTTGGTTTTTTCGCAGATGTACGACGACCTCTGGCGACTATCCGGACAGTCACCACTTCGTGTGTACAGCCATCTAAACGGTTATAATATAACTTCGGACGGAGTATACGACCTAAAGTTTCGGCCCCAAGAGTTCGTAATTCCAGGTCTCTTAATAACTATGCTCACATCACTTATATTTACAACGTTATGGAAGTCGCAATAATAGGCGCTGGTTTTACGGGTCTTGCTGCGGCCTACTCTCTTTCAAAAATGGGGGTCAAGGTCACCGTATTTGAAAAAGAAAAAAATCCTGGTGGATTGGCAGTTGGCTTTAAGGATCCTAAGTGGGAGTGGACCATAGAGCAGCATTATCATCACTGGTTTGTATCTGATCTGGCTATCCAAAAGCTTGCAGCAGAAATTGGTCATCAGGTAACTTTTGTCAGACCAAAGACATCCACATGGTTTGCGGGTCAAATTGCTCAGCTTGACTCTCCGATTAGCCTTTTGACTTTCAAAGCACTTCCTCTTATCGACAGGTTAAGGACATGCATTGGACTTGCTGCCATGAGATTTAACCCCTTTTGGAAAATGTTTGAGTTTGCAACAGCCGAAAGATACATAAAGACCATTATGGGTCAAGCTTCGTGGGACGTGCTCTGGGGGCCATTGTTTGTTGGCAAATTCTCGTTTCATTACCCCAGGATTTCAGCAACTTGGTTCTGGGCTCGGATTTTCAAGCGTAGCTCATCTTTGGGTTATCCCAAAGGTGGGTTTCAGGCTTTGGCCGAGGCAGTAGAAAAGGCGGCGATAGACAATGGTGCCAAATTTGTTTACGATTGTGAAGTAGAAAACTTAAGCTCAGACAAATCCGGAAAAGTAACTATATCTACAAAGACACAGACACTAACTTTTGATAAAGCGATCTTCACTCTTCCAACGTTTCTATTCCTAAAGATTGCTTCTTCACTTCCTGATGATTACAAAAAAAAGTATCAGAGTTTGTCAGGAATTGGGGCAGTAAATTTAGTAATAGCTCTAAAGAAACAGTTTTTAACCGACGGGACTTATTGGCTGAATATCAATGATCGAAGTATGCCCTATCTGGCCATAGTAGAACACACTAATTTTATGTCCCCCAAGGGGTATGGGGAGGACCATCTCCTCTATGTTGGCAACTATTTGGCACCAGACCACGAATATTTCAAAAAAACCAGCAATGAATTAGTAAATGAGTTTTTGCCTCACTTAAAAAAAATTAACCCCAATTTTGAAAAATCATGGATTAGGAAGGCCTGGGTATTTAAGGCTCCGTTTGCCCAGCCAATAGTTACCTCAAATTATTCCAAAAGCATTCCTCCCTTGACCACCCCATTAAAAAATGTGTACTTAGCCAACATTCAACAGGTTTATCCATATGACCGTGGGACAACTTATGCCGTAGAATTAGGTGAGAAGGCTGCCCTGCTATGTACAACAAAATCAAATCACTCTTAGAGACTAGCACTGTTCGACAGTCATCAATAACCACAATCTCGACCTTTGCTTCAGCAGCTCTCGGGGCTGTATTTTACTTGATACTGGCCAGGCTCCTGGGAACTTCAGATTACGGACTATTCTCTCTCAGTCTGTCCATATTGGTCACCTCGGTAACGATTGCCGATGTGGGAATGGGTCAGGGGATCATTAGATTTATTGGCGAAAACCGAGATTCAGACAAATATCTTGGATATGCCAATTTTGCACTCAAGACGAAGCTCTTTCTTGCACTTGTCTGTTGGTTGGGTCTAACACTCTTTGCCTCTCCGATAGCGAGTTTGATTAGTCAGCCCAGTCTCGTTGACACCCTTCCAGTAGTGGGTTTCGGCACTTTTGCGTTTATCATGGCCTCTTACTCGTTCTCCATGTTGCAATCCTTACAGAAATTTTCTATTTGGGGGGGGCTTCAGGTAGGTTCAAACTTGATTCGGTTGTTCATACTCTGGACTATGTCTTTTCTAGTCCCCGTCGATACCCACTTGGCCATTTTAGTCTTCGGTTTCACTTCTCTTTTTAGCTTTTTGCTATCTTGGTTTTGGCTAGACAAAAAAATCTGGATAGCCAGATCAAATACGACACATGCATTACATTTTTGGAATTTCAACAAATGGACTGCATCATTTAGTATGTTGTCGTCAGTGGTATCACGCCTAGATATATTTCTTGCCAGTCGGTATCTTGATCTGTCTACCATAGGCTCATATTCATTGGCAGTTACTATGGTTTCGTTCATGCCGCAATTATCGGTGGCGATTGGTGCAGTCACTTCAGCAAAGCTTGCAAATAAGTCTGATCCGCGCGATGCAAAGAGATATCTTCGAAAGTCTACTATTTTTTTGACACTGGTCAGTATTGGAGTTGCACTGCTTATGATACCCACAGCCCTTGTTGTGGTCCGGTTTGCAGGAACAGGATATTCAGCAGCGCTTCCACCATTTTTCGTGCTTCTTGTGTCCCAAATCATCTTCATGATGGGCAACCCCTTAAGAGACTATATCCTCTACTTCCTCAAAACTCCCAGAGTCTTTTTTTGGACTGCCATTGTTCAAGGTATTGTAGTGGTGGTTTCGGGCGTATTGCTAATCCCCAAGTTTGGTAACGTAGGGACAGCCCTTTCGGTTTTTGCCAGTCTACTAGCTCTAACTGGGTCATGTCTCTACTTTTTCTATCGTAAAAGCAAATGAAAATAGTCGCCCATACAATAATAAAAAATGAACAAAACTGGATCTGGTATTCTCTCAATTCAGTTCTGGATTATGTAGATGAAATCATGGTCTGGGATACTGGATCCACTGACTCCACAATAGATATTGTCAAATCTATATCTAGTCCCAAAATAAAACTTCATCAAGTAAAGGATATTGACCCAAACTCATTTACCCAAGCTCGACAAAAAATGTTGGAGGCTACTCACGCCGATTGGCTAATGGTTCTCGATGGGGACGAAGTTTGGCCTGATGATCAAATATCAAAGACTATCAAAAAAATTCGTTTCGAAATTTCCAATGTTGAATATTTAGTTCATCACTATTTCAACCTTTTGGGTGATGTGTTTCACTACCAAGACGAGTCTGCTGGAAGATATCAGATTCAAGGACGCATGGGCAATTTAACTATCAGATTTATAAATCTGAAGCGAGTTCCCGGTCTGCATTTCGCAAAACCACACGGTCAGCAAGGTCTGCTTGATGCTGATGATGTCTTAATTCAGGACCGTACCCCTTTCGCAGGCAGCATGACTGACTTGTATTTTCTTCACATGACTCACCTAGCCAGGTCCCCTCAAGATGTTCAAACCATGAAAAGATCGTTTAAATTTAAATACGAATTAGGGCACTTATTCCCTAGTGATTTTTCTTACCCTAAGCATTTTTTCACCCCCCACAATACATTTATACCCAGCCCGTGGAAGAAAAGAGACTTTTTATATTTTGGCCTTGCAGCTGTTCAAACCCCACTCAAATTGATAAAAAGAGCTCTAGTGGTGTCTCCTAGTGGGTACTAATCCAAAAAATATTGCCTATACCACAAGTCCAGCGTCAAAAGACTCCAGAGCTTTGGCCCATAATCGGATTTTATAGAGTGTGAGGACAGCATTCTCTGCACCTCATCAGTCCTAAACAACAGTCTGACAATTGACTTTTTAGATTTGATTTGAGCAGTCATATACGCATTGAGCTCTCCTGAGAACCACTTGTCCAGGGGTATCGAGAACCCCATCTTTTTTCTATAAAGATTTTCGTGAGGTACGACTGATTCCAACGCTTTTTTTAAAATATACTTATTCACACCGCCCTTTACTTTGAGGTTGTAAGGAATTTTTGATGTCAGCTCAATCATTTTGTGATCAGAAAATGGCGATCTGGCCTCCAGGCTGGCAGCCATGCTAGCAATATCGATCTTGGGAAGTTGGCTATCGGCCAAATAGATAGATTCATCAGCAAAAATCAGACTATCTCGCACATCTCGGACTCCGGCCTCATCGCATTTATTTTTCCAGAAATCATAGGCACTACTGTCAGTAGCCAGCTCCATCATTCTTTTTCCATACAGGCTCAATTTTTCGGATCTAGTAAAATAACAGTTATATTCCAGATATCTGTCTCTTATATCTACTTTTTGTCTGTCCACAAATCTCTTACCCCGAGGCCATACTGAAGCCATCCATCCTACCGTCGAAAAAAGCGATGGAGCCCTTCCTAGTACATAGTCACGAGCCAATTTATTGTGTCTTAAATAACCACAAAAGCTTTCGTCGCTTCCATCTCCGTTCAAAACAACTTTTACGAATTTTCCCGCCAACTGACAAATCATATAAGAGATTACTGCGCTTCCATCGGCAAAGGGTTCTTCGTACTGTTTTACGATTTCTGGTAACAGCTCTATAGATTGGGGACTGACAACCAGTTCCAAGTGATCTGTACCAAATTTGTTTGCAATTTGTTTCGCGTATTTTCTTTCGTCACTTCTTTCATCATTAAAACCTATTGTAAAAGTCCTGACTGCTTGATTTGAATTTTTTGCCATTAGTGCTACCACTGCACTGGAATCCACGCCTCCAGACAAAAAGGCTCCGACCGGTACATCAGATATCATTCTCAGTTTCACAGAATCTTCTAGTTCTTTCAGGATTCTCTCGCACCACTCTGTCTCAGATAGTTGCAACTTTTGATTAAAATCAGGTTGCCAATATTTATGTTTCTTAATTTCTCCGCTCTCCAGATCTATTAGCATATAGGTAGCAGGTTCCAGCTTAAATATTTTTTCAAATCCGGTCATAGGTGAGGGACAATACCCAAATGTAAGATAGTAATGAATAGCCAGCCAGTCAGGACATCTCTTCACTTCTTTTTGTGACAAAATAGCTTTCAGTTCTGAAGCAAATAAAAATGTATTTTTGTCCCAATAGTATTTTAGGGGCTTCTTACCCACTCGATCTCTTGCCAAAAAAACAATGTTTCTTTTTGTATCGTAAATCGCAAATGCAAACATTCCTCTTAAATACTTCAAACAATCAGTCCCATACTCGTTATACAATGCCAATATCACTTCTGTGTCAGATCTAGATTTAAACCTATACCCCTTTTTTATAAGTTTAAGAGCCTCTTCTTGAAAGTTGTATATCTCGCCGTTAAACACTATCCAATAATTATTTTTATAGCTCATTGGTTGATGACCTTTTTCACTCAGGTCCAGGATAGAGAGCCTCCGACTCACCAGCCCCACTCTTCGATTTCCTGACACAAATATCCCTTCATCATCCGGTCCACGGTGAGCTATTTTTCCCGCCATTTGTAACAAATTTTCTTTCAGTATCAAGTTATTTCCAAAGCTTATTTTTCCGGCAATTCCACACATTGTGAGAGAGTATACACCAAGGCAAATTAGCTGTTAAAATTGTGAGCGTGACCGATCCAATAGGAGAACAGACTTTGTCAGTCATGTCTCAAGCAAGCCACTACAATTACTGGCTATTTTCTCAGGTCAGACCATTTTTATCTTCTCCCCTAGTAGAAGTCGGCGCAGGTATTGGAAACTTTTTACCATTATTTACTGCATCGGGTCTACAGACAACCGCAGTAGATTACAACTCTGAATATTTGGCCAAAATAAAAAAAGAGTACGATGTCGACACTTGTCAGTTCGACCTCCAAAAAGTCTCAGTACCTCAAGTTCTTTACCAAAAGTTTAATTCGGCAGTTAGTCTAAATGTCTTGGAGCACATCCCAAATATTTCCCAAGCCATGAAAAATATTTATTCTATGCTCAAACCAGGTGGTACTGCAGTAATACTGGTCCCCAGTTTCAATCTTGCTTACAATAAGTTTGACAAGGGTCTGGGACATGTAAAGCGGTATTCAATACCCGAAATAAATAATCTGGCAAAAAAAGCGGGCTTTACTATCCAAAAATCATACTATATAAATCCGTTGGGCTTATTGGGATGGATTGTTTTTGGACTTGTGTCACCCAAAGACACATTTTCTGAAAACCCGGTCAAAATATTTGATTACATCTCCAGACCATTTTTATTTCTTGAAAGATTTATTCACCCCCCCGTTGGTATATCTCTCATCACTGTACTGAAAAAACTATGAAAGTTTCCATAATTGTTCCGGTGTTTAATGAAGAAAAGACAATCGGAGAGATACTAAAGCGAATCAAAAAAGCCCCATTGCCTGCAAGATTTACCAAAGAAATTATCGTCATAGACGATGCCTCAAGTGACTTTACTCCTAAGATTCTCAAAAAACAAAAAGAAATTACACTAGTTACACACCCAAAAAACAAAGGCAAAGGAGCGGCCATAAAGTCGGGAGTTGCGAAAGCCAAGGGCGACATTATCCTTGTTCAGGATGCAGATCTCGAATATTCTCCCAGTGATTACAAAAAATTACTTATCCCCTTTTATAACTCCGATTGTCAGGCTGTTTTTGGCACCCGGCTTATTCATTACCCTTTGGTCTTTTTTGGGCCAAACAAGACCCCCATGCCTATTCACCTGTTAGCAAATCGTGTTCTATCTAGACTTACCAATCTCTTGTACGGGGGATCAGTATCAGACATGGAAACCTGTTTCAAGCTCATTAGAGCCAAGTTATTTAGGCAGCTGGACATTCAGGCAGATAGATTTGATTTTGAGCCTGAAATAACCGCCAAGCTTCTAAAAAAACACATAAAAATTTACGAAATTCCGATCTCAGTCCGCCCTCGGTCATACAAAGAAGGAAAAAAGATCAGCTGGAAAGATGGCCTTCATGCCGTCTATACTTTATTCAAATATCGTCTCTTACAATGAAAAAAATCGCCATCTTGTCATATTTTTCCGGAAAGATGAACAGGGGAGTGGAGTCGTGGGCCGAAAGTGTAAAATCTCATGTGACGAGTTTTCAGTTTGACATCATTAGTGGAAATTTTGCTTACAATCCTTTCACTTGGTTTGGATATGACCTCATTATTTCTACGAATGGCCGCCTGCAAGTTTTCTTGTGTAGGTTGTTTACCTGGATAACGAAGAAAAAAATGGTTGTTTTTGGCCACTCAGGTCCAGGGGCAGACGACAAATGGAATTTGCTGTGTTCTCCAGACGTCTTTGTAAGCTTCACAAACGCACAATCGCAATGGGTAAATAGGTTCAAATATCCATGGACAAAATCAATTGTTATTTCTCACGCCGTTGATACAAAAGTCTTCACTCCAGGGAAAAAACCCAAGAATCCAACCATTCTTTGTGTTGCGGCAAACACTGCTTCAAAAAGGACTCACCTAATCAAGTCCGCCCATGACAGGCTTCCCGAAACAGATCTTTTACTAGTCGGTCCCGGCCAACCCGAAGAATTCACTTTTGACCAAATGCCAGATGTCTACAAAAAGGCATCCTTATTTTGTTTTGTTCCAAAACCCCACGAAGCTTTCGGACTGGTTCTACTAGAGGCTCTTTCTTCCAATTTGCCTGTGGTGACAATTGATGACGAGGTAAGAAGAGAGATCGTGGGCGAGGCTGGGTTGTATATTTCAGACCCAGAGAATATTGAGGAGTTATCTCTCATAATTTCCAAGGCTATAGAAACAGAGTGGACCAATCGTCCGCGCAAACAGGCGGAAAAATTTTCCTGGGATGTTATTTCCAAAAGATATCACGATCTATGCAGAGAGCTTTGCTTATCTTTGTCATAATTTCTCTTATTCCACTTTTCAAGCCAGGACTTTACACTAGCCACGATGGTGAAAATCATTTGGTCAGATTGGCCTACTTTCACAAATACTTATCAGAAGGTTATATCGTCCCAAAATGGATTTCTGAGTTAAATTCAGGCTTGGGATATCCAATATTTTATTTCATCAATCCTCTTCCATATTACTTGGGCAGTCTTCCCAAACTAGTTAGTTTTTCGACTATAGATTCACTAAAAATTGTCCTTTTTGTATCTACGATTATTGGAGCTTTTGGTGTGTATTATTGGGTACTTGGACTCGTAAAGCATCGAAGTTTGGCATTCTTGGCAGCAGTAATTTATGTATTCACTCCCTACCGATTCGTCGATGTATTCGTCCGCCTTGCCTTATCTGAGATTGTTTTTCTAGCGGTGATTCCCTGGGCATTTTACAGAGCTACCCCGTACACCCTAAGTCTACTCATCCTATCTCATACCCAGCTTACTGTCCTATTTTTCCCCCTTCTATTTATTTACTCATATCTCAATCAGAGTGTATCTAGTTTTCTAAAACATACTTTACTGGCACTAGGACTTACAGCCTTTTTCTGGCTGCCTTCGGTAGTTCTTATTTCTTACACCAAATTTGATTCACTAGTTCAGTTTCCACCCGCAAGCCACATGCCCACGCTTCGCCAACTCATCTACTCGCCTTGGGGATTCGGGTTTTCCCATCCAGGGCCAGCAGACGAAATGTCATTTCAGGTAGGTGTTGCAAACTGGCTATCTTTATTTTTGGGGTCAGTTATTGTTTTTGTAAAAAAGGACAAAATTCTGGGATTTTTTGTGTTGATTACCTGGATCACAATAATTTTTATGTTTACCAATTTTTTTGGTGTTTGGGATACCAGTTTCACACACTTTATCCAATTTCCTTGGCGTCTTTTAGCCATTCCTTTGATACTTACGCCTGTCATCGTGTCGCTCGCTCTTAGTTACTTGTCCTCGCGTAACATCGCCCTTGTTACAGTGTTTTTGATATTGGTGGCAATATATACAAATAGAAATCACATTACGACAAACATGCCTCAATTTCTGTTAGTTCAGGACAAATATTTTTTCCAGGCCCACAAGACTACCACTGCCACTCCAGATGAACTCATGCCAAAGGGTATATTTCCACAGAGTCACCCGGTTATAGCAATCTCCTACGGTATATCAAGCTTCAGTGTAGTATTAATGTTACTTATACATTTATGGAAAAAGAAAAACCAATAATTTCAGGAGTCGTAGTCACAAAAAACTGCTGCAAAGAGTTGCCAGACTGTTTGGCTAGCTTGCAAGGATTGGTCGACGAAATTGTGGTGGTGGATCTGGGATCTTCAGACGATACTATCAGTGTGGCCAATCATTTTAAGGCCAGGGTACTCACTCATGAGCCAGTGCATTACGTCGAATTGATTCGTCAATACGCTATTTCACAAGCACGAGGTGAATGGGTAATGGTAATGGACCCCGATGAGCGTGTATCCCCCTCTCTGGCAAATAGGCTAAAGGACCTGATTCCCCAAAGTAAAATAGTTGCAGCAAACATTTCACGGAAAAATATCTTTTTTTCTCGCTGGGTAAGGCATACCAATTTTTGGCCGGACAGACAAATACGTTTTTTTAGAAAATCGTGTGTTAGTTGGAACACTCAAATTCATAGTTATCCTGAGGTCAAGGGTGAGATTCTAGATTTGCCTGCAACTGAAGACTTAGCCCTTATCCATTATGGGTACGAAAGTTATGATGAGTTTTATGCTCGTCAAAATCGTTATTCCAGCGTAGAAGCAGAAAATCTAATTAAAAAAAGGGAGTCATTCAGTTATCTAAAACTATTTTGGAAACCCATGAGAGAAGTACTAGTACGTCTTATCAAACACGCGGGATTTTTGGATGGCTTCTTGGGTCTATCCTTAGTTTACTCACTAGCTATCTATCAATTATCGGTGCAAATAAAATTATGGGAAAAAACTCAAAAATTACACTTATCATAGTTCTTTCTCTGGCAGTCTTGTTGAGACTGTTCAACCTGGATCAAAGTTTTTGGTTGGACGAAGCTTCGCAAGCTCAGATGTCATCACTTTCACCTCGGGCAATATGGTTTGACAGGGGGGGGGACTTTCACCCTCCTTTATTTTATCTTCTTGCCCACTTCTGGCTCTTGTTCGGAAAATCTGAAGTCTGGTTGAGACTGCTCCCGGTATCTTTTGGTGTGATAAATGTTTACATAATATATTTACTGGCAAAAAAAGTAATTCCCGGGCAACAGATTCTAGCGAGTTTCCTCCTGGCCATCGCCCCATTTCATATCTACTACTCTCAAGAGTTTAGGTCTTACTCACTCCTATGTTTACTAGGGACGCTATCTATGTACTTTCTATTTCAAAAAAAATATATGTCACTTATGATAGTCAACTCACTCCTTTTTTACACCCACTACTCATCTATCTTTTTACTACTTACCCAGCTGTTTCTTGTGCCAAAAGCAGATTATAAAAAATACTTGATACATAATACATTATACTTTTTGCTGATCATTCCCTGGCTACCTCAATTTGTTCATCAACTAAATTCCGGTGTAAACATCGACAATTATTTGCCAGGCTGGCGAAATGTACTAAGCCTTCCTGTACTCAAGGCCTTTCCAGTCACAGTCTTCAAGTTAGTTGCAGGTAGAATAAATTTCTTATCTAGATATCTTTACGGCATGTACATTGTCTTTGTATTTGCTGTCACTTTTTCAGCTTTCTTTGTAGCCCGAGCCCAAAAGCGTTTTCTTTTCATTTGGGCATTGGTACCTGTATTTATAATGATGCTGGTCTCGTTTGCCATACCCCAGAGTCAGCCATTTAGAGTAATTTTTGTATTACCAGCTTTTATACTGCTTATGACTCAAGCAGGCAGCAAGTTTCCCAAGCTTTTTCTGACATTTTTTATATACATAGCCCTTACCGGAAATATAACCTATTACACCCGGCCTCGGATTCAAAGAGAAGACTGGAGAGGCGCGATCTCCTTTCTTGCTACAAAAAATATGCCCATAGTCATCAAGTTCTCTGGCAATTTTGCCCCCATCACCTGGTACAATCCCAGTCTTCCCGTAATAGCAGCAGTTCCTCATTATCCAGCTAGTTCCCAGGACGTAACATCTAAGCTTATTCCCTTGTCTACCCAAAAATCAGTCTTACTGGTAGATTACTTGGGAGAACTTACTGATCCCAACAGAGTCACCGACCAGATTTTGGGTGAGATGGGCTTTGTAGCGGGTCGGGTCCACGACTTTTCGGGGGTTGGTTTTATTCGTGAGTATCACCGATGATTGTCCTAATTTTTCAACTAATTCATTCATTGATTCTCTGGAAATTAGAATTCTTTTTATATCCTGAACTGTTGATATATCCTTACCTTACTACTCAAAAACTTCTTCCCTATTCTCAGATTCTAGACCAGCATTTTCCAGGACTCATGTTTTTTCCAATCAATTTTTTCTCATTGGGATTTACAGATCCAACGAGTTTCAAATCCCTTTTGGTCTTAATTGTTATTTTTCAGTCTGTCTTCATATACAGACTAACAAAATCCAAGTCAGCGGTATTGTTGTTTACTATACTGCACCCATTGTTTGAGGGAAATCAGCTCTGGCTAGATTCATTTTTGCCGTTACTCCTTCTGCCTGCATATTGGAGCTTTACGAGCAAAAGATTTTTTATGACAGGGTTGTTATTGGGATTAGGAGTAGTCTTTAAACAGACGTTGGTTCCGGCAGTCGTCTTCATTGGCTTAATTTTGCTTTTTAAAAAACAATTCAAAGATCTCGTAGTTTTTTCGCTTTCGGCCCTTTTTCCGTCTGTCTTAATGCTGATGTACATGGGAAAAATAGGTATTCTTTCAGACTTTTGGTATTGGACCGTTCAGTTTAACCTCACCACATTTGCCGCTCATGGGCGAAATTTGCCGACTCCCAAAGAGGTTATCAAAGTTTCTTTTGTGGGAGTCATTGCTATCTATTGTTTTGTTCGGTATCCAAAAAGCCGTCACGGCCTTTTATTGGGATTGATGGCTAGTCTTGAGACATTTTCTCGTTTTGGGCTTATTCATCTGCAGACCTTCATACCTTTTCTGGCAATCGCAGTTTCTTACATAAAATCACTCAAAAAATTATTTTTAATATTTTTTATTTCTATTGCATGGCTAATTTATTTTTTGCTCAGACAGCAAAACATCGGAGGATACAAATTTTTTGATCCAGATACATTAACTATCATAAGTAAGGTTCAGGAAAACACCGACCCGGGAGACACCATCTTTTTATTAGGTGTCCAGCCGCATATATACGAGCAAACAAAGACCCTCCCCCCAGGAAATGTTTTTGTTTTTCAGTTTCCCTGGTTTTTACAAATATCTGGAGACCGTATTCTTCAGACTCTCAAAGACGATCCTCCCAAGCTGATTCTTTACAACCCAGAAAGTGAGATCGACGAGCAATATCTGCGCGATTATGCCCACTACTTGGTAGAATATACAGTGAGTAACTACCGGCTCGTGGATGAAGTGGGAGTGACTCAGATTTATGCGCGTCGCAATTGACATTTCGTCGGTCATCTTTAGGACTGGTGTATCCAGATATACCCAAGAATTGGTTCGTCATCTGCCGAATGATTTGCTGCTTCCGTTTGGATTTTCTATGAGAAGAGGAGGGGAGTTTCCTGCAGGCACCAAAGTCTTCCCCCTCCCCCCGACTGCCATGCACTATTTATGGAACAAATACCACACCCTAAGTGTAGAATCTTTGGTGGGGGACATGGATGTCTATCACTCGTCAGATTGGGCCCAGGGGCCGAGTCGGGCCAAAAAAGTCACTACTATCCATGATCTGTCCCCATTTTTATTTCCCGAGGAGACTGATTCTCAGATTTTGGCTGTTCATACTGCTCGTATGAAGTGGGTTATCAAGGAATGCGATGCCGTTATCTGCGTATCGCAAAATACCGCCTCAGATCTACAAAAATTATTCAATTATCCTTCATCAAAAATCCACATCATCCCCGAAGCTCTACCCACACCACACCAATTATCTCCTGATACATCATACGTTATACCAGATACATCATACTTGTTAGCCATCGGCGCCCGCCAGCCCCGAAAAAACATCAAGCGCCTTATCTCAGCTTATTTAGCACATCGGTCCAAGTACTTTCTCCCCGAAAAACTCATCATTATCGGGGAAATACCTGATACAACATACAAAATACATGATACGGTCCAGTTTACTGGTCCCGTCTCAGACCAAGATCTGGCAGGCTACATGCGAGGCGCCGAGGCTTTTGTCTATCCCTCTCTCTACGAAGGCTTTGGGCTACCCATTCTTGAAGCTTTTCACCACCAAGTTCCTGTGGCCGCTTCAAATACCTCGTCAATCCCAGAAGTAGCAGGCAGCGCTGCAGTACTTTTCGATCCCCTTGATGAGGAATCGATAGCCAAAGGCGTGGCTGACGCCATAAAAAATAAAAAGAAATTAATTTCAGCCGGCACAAAGCAGTTATCCCATTTCAGCTGGACCAAGACAGCAGAAAAGACTTTGGAGGTGTATAAAAGCTTATGCTAATAGGAATTGATGCCAATGAGGCAAATTTGACCCAAAACCGGGTGGGTATCAACCAGTATGCTTTTGAGCTGTTGCATGCCCTCTACAATCTCGACACCCCACACATATTTGTCATATATCTTAAATCCAAGCCCCAGCCAGATCTGCCGGTCGCCCGAAAAAACTGGCATTATAGGGTCATTCCTTTTCCCAAGCTCTGGACCCAGACCAGGCTGCCTGTGGATCTCTTTACTCACGCTCCCAGCCCTACGGTTTTCTTTAGCATGACCCACTACGCCCCCCGCTGGTCACCCGTTCCCACGGTCGTGGCCATCATGGATCTGGGTTTTTTGAGCTCTCCCGAGCAGTTTACTCCCCGCGATTTTAATCAGCTCAAATCTTGGACACACTATTCAGTAAAAAATGCCAAAAAAATTATTGCCATCTCCCAATTTACCAAGGAAGCCATCCAAAAAGAATACAAGCGCGCAGAGGGGGACATCATAGTTACCCACCTGAGTTACAACTCTTCGTTATTTAAGCCCACTCATAATTCCCAGATTCTCGAAAAATACGGCATCACAAAACCTTATATTTTGTTTCTTAGTAGCCTCAAACCCAGCAAAAATATAGAGCGACTCATTGAAGCCTACAAAATACTAAATACTAAATACAAAATACAAGATACAAAGTTAGTCATCTCAGGCAAAAAGGCCTGGCTGTTTGACCAAATATTCGCCAAAGTAAAGAGTCTGGGTATAGAAGACAGGGTTATTTTTACGGGTTTTGTAGAAGAAAGCGAAAAACCAGTTCTTATGACAGAGGCCTCGGCTTTTGTCCTGCCGTCCCTATACGAGGGATTTGGTATCCCGGTTCTCGAGGCCATGGCTTGTGGGACTCCGGTCGTAATATCCAAGATAGCCAGTCTTCCGGAAGTAGCAGGTTCAGCTGGCATTTTTGTAGACCCCCTTGATGTAAACAGTATTGCAGACGGCCTACAAATAGCCCTTGGCCCCAGATCACAAGAATTTGTGAAAAAGGGACTAAAAAGGGTACAATCATTTAGCTGGGATAGGTGTGCAAAGGAGACTCTAACTGTCATTCTGAGCGCAGCGAAGAATCCAGTAGTATGATTTACGGAGACAACATTCACTTCAGTTCAAAAGGGATTACTTTTACCGATAAGCACGGCCATACTCTAGCAGTAGGCGAAGCCTTCCGCAGGTCCTTTGTCAGATACTACAATTGGTATCTAGATTTTCAGCTTTATATTCTCCATCTAGTCTCAGACATTATTCCGATTTATCCCATAAGAAAGCTTTTTTTTGAGCTTGCTGGTATGAGGATTGACCAGGGTTCTACTGTCCACATGCAAGCTAGATTTTTTGCACCACGAGGCATAAAAATCGGGCGTGACACCATAGTTGGTTTCAGATCATTTCTCGACGGCCGGGAAAAAATTATTATTGGTGATCATGTGGACATCGCTTCCGAGGTCATGATTTACAACTCAGAGCACGATCTAGGAGCCGCAGACTTTTCAGCCACCTCCGCCCCAGTCACCATTCAGGATTATGTGTTTATTGGCCCCAGGGCCATTATCATGCCCGGTGTGACAATTGGTAGGGGAGCCGTCGTTGCCGGCGGAGCAGTCGTCACAAAAGATGTCCCCGACTTTGCCATCGTGGGAGGAGTGCCAGCCAAGGTGATTGGTGAGCGTCGTAATCGTGATCCCCATTACCATTTGGGTCGGGCTAGACTGTTTCAATAATGAAAATTGTCAAAACTTTTTTAATTGTTGCATGGGGAGCAGTTTGTCTCTACCTGCTTTTGCCAAACTCACCTTTCCCCCCACCTCCCCCAGATGCACTGACATCAAATGAACCTGCAGACACCGAGAGTATCTATCGCAAAGCTTATTATTCAAATTATTCCCGGGCAGAAATCATGGATTATTACAAAAAGACCTATCTACCAAAGCCTCTGTTTCGTCTAAATTATCCCCCCGAGGACAGCCAACTATACATCCGCGACCTCACCCAGAGTAGTTGGCTTGAGGAGCTAGTTCATATTGGGAGAGACTCCATCTACATCAATGGTTTTTATCCCACCAAACCTACTGAGCAAATAAATTTTAAAGGGGTTCATTACAAAAACAAGATTATAGTAAGACAGATTCCTACATCTATATACTCTCGACTGACGACTATCACACTAGGCTTTATAGCCCTTTATTTCCTGGTTCGTGAATATGCAAAAATTTAACATCTGGATTTTACTTCTGCTTCTAATATTTATCCCCATATATCCAAAGTTTCCTTTGGTGGGTATTGCTGGTAGTTTTGTGGCCATTAGGCTCGAAGACTTTTTGGTGTTGATTGCTCTTGGACTTTGGGGACTCCAAAACATAACCAGGATTAGGAAGATCTTTGAAAACCCTCTTCACAGATCCGTCGCCTTGTATTTGCTCATAGGATTTTTTGCCCTATTCTCGGGCATTTTTTTGACCAAACTTGTGGATATAAAAGTGGGACTTCTTCATGCATTTAGGAGAGTCGAGTACATGGCATTGTTTTTTATCGCATACGATTTTTTCAAAACGAAAGCCCACTTACCAATTTTTGTTCGGACCATTCTTGTGGTATCTGCCATCATCGCTTTCTATGGCCTGGGTCAGGTTTATTTTGATTTCCCTGTAATTTCTACTTCAAATAGTGAGTTTTCTAAGGGTCTGGCTCTTACGCTTGGAGCTGGCGCACGTATAAACTCTACTTTTGCTGGCCATTATGATCTGGCAGCATTCTCAGTCTTCCCCCTGCTTTTGATTACAGGACTTCTAGCAATTGATGCCAAACCCAAGTGGGCTCTTATTTTGGTAGGAGCGGCCTCCCATTGGACTCTTTTGCTATCTGCATCCAGGGTCTCGTTTGCAAGTTTTGTGATTTGTGCCGGAATTTTGCTTTTAGCCCTAAGAAAATTTTCTTGGATTCCTTTGCTTGTTATTCTTTCTATAATCAGCGTGGTGTTGTCACCTCAACTGCGCGGTAGATATTTGGAATTTATTACCCAGGTCCACGCTCAAGAAGAGTCAAAAAGCGTAGAATCCGTCCCAGACGCTCTTAAGCCCACAGCCAAGCCCGAAGACAGATCATTCAACATTAGACTCAATGTCGAATGGCCCAGAGCCATCAGAGCCTGGCAAAAAAATCCGATCTTTGGCACCGGCTTCTCTTCAGTTGGTCTTGCAACAGACAACGAGTACTTGCGCACTCTTGCCGAGACGGGCACATTAGGATTGTTGGCGTTTTTACTTATTTTTATACGTTTTTTCAAAACTTCAGTTTCTTATTTTATAAAATATAGTCCCACGCTTGAGCATGTATTTATTCTTAGCATGGTGTGTGGCATACTCAGCCTAATGCTAAACGCTGTATTTATAGATGTCTTTGCAGCATCAAAGATAGCCTTATTTGCCTGGCTCGTAATAGGTGTTACAGAAAAAGTAAAACAAGAAAGTACAAAATCATGAAAATAAAGCAGCCTCACCATCTAATTCTGATTATTTTTTTGATTTTGGGTTTTTTGGTTCGTCTGTACAAGATAGATAACCCGATAGCCGACTGGCATTCCTGGCGCCAGGCAGACACATCGGCCGTGACTCGAAATTTCGTCAAATATGGAGTCAATGTCCTATACCCCAGGTACGATGATTTTACCGATGTCTCAGGGAAAGGGCTTTTCAATCCCAAAGGATACAGATATGTAGAGTTTCCGATTTTCAATCTCGTTCATTATTTAGTATTCATGATTCTTTCGCCGGTCCAAGTTACACTTGAGGCGGCCGGACGTCTTACTTCAGTTCTTGCATCTTTAGTTTCGGCCACACTTCTATATTTGATCGTGAGCAGGCGCACAAACAAGACGACTGGACTTATGTCATCATTTTTCTATCTGTTTTTGCCTTACAACATATTTTTCACCAGAGTCGTTCTTCCCGATCCGCTCATGGTTACATTGTTTTTGGCGGCCCTCTACTTTAACGACCTAAAAAAACACACCCTCACTCTAGTGTTTGGATCACTGGCTATATTAGTAAAGCCAATTGCCATCTTCTTCTTGCTACCTATATATATCTCAAATTTTTGGCTAGGTCTTGTTATGTTGGTTCCGTTTGGGCTATGGCGGGTGTGGTCATATCGCCACCCTGAGGGGATACCGGCAAGTCTTTGGCTCCTAAATGGCAATCATATTCGATTCAAGGGCGCGTTTTTCCAATGGATTTTTGGGGTCAGAATTGGCAGTCTGATTTTGGGCAAGTGGGGAATTTGGCCATTTTTATCAGGACTGATTGCTGCTTCTCCTGGCTTTATCCTCTGGATAATCTCCTCCATGCTTTATCTCTTCACCTTTGCCATGGGCAATGTCCATCACGACTATTACCAGATTCCCATCATTCCTTCCCTTGCGGTACTTCTGGCCATAGGGGCTTATCACATTTGGCACACTAGCCCTCGCACCATCCTATCTCGGATTTTGTTAGTAGCCTGTGTTCTCTTCATGCTTGCTTTTTCTTGGTATGACATTCGAGGACTTTATCAGGTCAACAATTGGTCAATCGTTCATGCGGGTCAGGCCGCAGACAAACTGTTACCAAAAGATGCCATCGTCATCGCCCCCTACATGGGAGACACAGCCTTTTTATATCAGACAAATCGCGCTGGGTTCCCATACCTGTACATGCCCGAAAAAGATCTCAAAGATCTCTACAACGCCCAGTACTACATCTCAGTAAATTACGATGATGATACCAATAGAATTATAAATAAATACATTACCCTCGAACGCACTCCCGAATATGTCATAGTCAAGCTCGAAGAACCCATAAGAGACCCTGTCAAATGAAGATCTTGATGCTCGTTCCATATCTGCCCTATCCACCTTTTGAGGGCGGTCAAATCCGCTCATACAAACTGATCAAACTTCTTTCTGTCCATCACGACATCACTCTCGTCTGTTTTACTCGCCAGCACAACACTCCAGACCAGATCGAGCATATGAAACAGTTTTGCAAAAAAATTATCGTAATCGAACGCGGCAAGACCTGGACTCTAAAAAACATTTTGAGAACAGGTTTTTCCATATACCCATTTTTAATCAACATCTATTTTTCTCCCCAGACACAGCAATTGTTAGCAGACGAATTGGCCAGCACTCATTATGATCTGATCCATGCAGAAATGTTTTATACCTTACCGTATTTACCCAAACACAATATTCCCACGATTCTTGTCGAACAGACGATTATGTCTCGAGTATTTGGTCATCAGGCCAAGACAGATAAGCGAGTTTGGTTCAGGCCGCTCATGGCTCTCGACATAATAAAGATGCGTTTTTGGGAAAAGTATTATTGGAAACGAGTAGACAGTCTAGTCACTGTTTCAGAAGAGGATGCTGCAGTCATTCGAAAGATGATTCCAGGAATAAAAATAAACATTGTTCCAAATGGAGTCGGGGAGGACTTTACCAATCTTCCACGCAAAACACACTACAACCACACGCTCTACTACATGGGGGATTACAAATGGATCCAGAACTGGGAGGCCGTTGATCTCTTGGCAAACAAAGTTTTTCCCCTGGTAAAAAAAGAAATCCCAGATGCCAAGTTAATAATTGCTGGCAAGTTTCCCACCCCAGAGGTGCTTTCGTTGGCATCAGAAGATATTGAGGTGTTGGAGTTCAAAGGAAACGACGGCAACAGTGTCGTAAATGCGTGTATAAAGTCAGGTTTGTTTGTGGCTCCCATGTATGCCCCTGGAGGTACTCGCCTCAAAATACTTGCTTCCATGGCAGCCATGATGCCCGTGGTGACCACTCCAATCGGCGCCGAAGGATATGGAGCCGTCGATGGGGAGTCAATTCTCATTGGCAACCGTACCGAAGATCTGGCATCGCAATCTGTTCGCGTTCTCAAAGACAAAAAGCTGTATCAAAAAATTGCAGTCAACGCCAGAAAACTAGTGGACACAAAATTCACCTGGGAGCCAATAGCCAAAAAGCTAGAGTCCATCTATGAAGACCTTATCCATCATCATTCTTAGCTTCAATGTCCAAAAGCTAATTTTGGATTGTCTGGCTTCCATACCAGATCATTCGGATTGGGAAATAATAGTTCCAGATAACGGCTCGACCGATAACTCCGTGACCGAAATCAAAAAAAAGTTTCCCAAAGTAAAAATTATTGAAAACCACAAAAACTTGGGATTCGCAGCCGGCAACAACGTGGGAATCAAGGAGTCGAAAGGGGAGTATGTCCTACTTCTCAATCCCGATACCGTCGTGTACCCAAATTCTATTGAGACAGTTCTAGATTATATGAAAAAAAATTCCGACGTGGGTGCCGCGACTTGTAGAGTAGAGCTTCCAGATGGATCGCTGGATTATTCCAGCCACCGCGGTTTTCCCGATCCAGTAGGATCGCTGCTGCACTTTGTTGGTCTTAAAAGTATTTCCTCTTATACCAATCGCAATATCCCAGATCACGTTCATGATATAGATTCCCTCACTGGAGCTTTTGCCCTAATTAGAAGAGCAGCAGGTGATCAAGTGGGTTGGCTAGATGAAGATTATTTTTGGAACGGTGAAGATCTGGACTTTTGTTACAAACTAAAAAGTGCAGGGTGGAAAATAGTTTTCATGCCAGAGACAAAAATTACTCATTTCAAAGGATCTTCTGCCAAAGCCAGTCATGACACCAGACTTGCATGGGCTCGCAATTCTACAGACGTCATGCACCTGTTTTACAAAAAACATTTGGCTTCAAAATATCCTTTCATTCTCAATTGGGCTGTATACTTTGGGATATGGCTACTCAGACAAAAAAGACAATTATCTGCATAGACGCCAGGTTTTGGGGGACCAAGCACACGGGTATTGGGAGGTATGTAGAGAATCTAATTGATCATTTACCAGACAATTCAGAGTCAGAAGTGGTTCTTATCGTAAACCCAAATCAAAAAGATGAGCCCAAATTAGCAAACTTCAAAAAATATTATGCTCGTCATCATCCGTACACCTTTTTGTCACTATTGGAAATGTCTTGGCTACTGTTTCAGATCAAGCCAGATATATTGCATGTCCCCCATCTCACCATCCCCATTTTTTGGCCAGGAAAAATTGTCGTCACCATCCATGACTTGATCAAGCATGAAAATCCCAGCCCCCAGTCTAGTACCAAGCCCGGTCTAATTTATTGGCTCAAATTTGTCGAATATTTGGCTATGTTCCACTTCACTCTCTGGCGGGCCAGTCACATTATTGTCCCCTCAAAGTATTGGAAAGATGTGTTGCACACCAAGTATCGAGTCAGATCGACACGCATCACCGTTACTTATGAAGGTGTAGATACAAAATTCAAAAAATTATCCCCTCCCCACATTGATCTTCCTGATAAGCCATATGTCCTCTATGTGGGAAACGTCTATCCGCACAAAAATATCCCTCTGCTACTTTCTGCCATAAAGCAATTGGATGGCCAAGTTCTTCTAATGATTGCTTGTGCCAGATCGGTCTTTACTGCCCGTCTGCAAAAAATGATTGAAGAGCAGGATTTGGGCAAATGGGTCAAACTCTTAGGATACGTTCCAGATTCCGACCTCAAATCGTTGTATCAACACGCTCTCGCTTTCGTATTCCCCTCGCTTGTTGAAGGATTTGGATTACCAGGTCTCGAGGCCATGAGTATAGGTTGTCCAGTCATCTCCTCAAACGCTACCTGTTTACCCGAAATTTATGGAGGAGCAGTTTTATATTTTTCTCCCCACGACATAGCAGATCTGGTAGATAAGATCCAGACGGTCTTGGAAAACCCGAGTCTAAGGCAAAACCTGATCAAAAAAGGCAAGGCCCAAGCCGCCAAGTATTCATGGGCTAAAATGGGCAGACTCACATGGCAGATTTACCAAAATCAGTTGCATTAGTTTATGACAGGGTAAACAAATGGGGAGGGGCCGAGCAAGTCCTTTTGGCTCTGCACGAAATATTTCCCACGGCCCCCCTTTTTACCAGCGTCTACAATTCGGCTACCGCTCCCTGGGCCCAGGTGTTCCCCAAAGTTATACCATCATTCCTTCAGCATCTCCCATTCGCCAAAACTCATCATGAACTATATCCCTGGCTAACCCCCTTAGCCTTTGAAACTTTGGACCTTTGCGACTTTGATGCTGTGGTTTCTGTCACCTCATCAGACGCCAAGGCATTTATTACAAGACCTGAGACTTTTCATCTCTGTTATTGCCTGACTCCCACCCGTTATCTATATTCCCATCCGACAGTCCCCTGGCCAATATCTTCTTATCTGAAGTATTGGGATCAGATAGCCAGTCACAGACCCGATGCATATGTCGCTATCTCAAGAGCTGTTCAAGATCGGATCAAAAAATATTATGGCCAAGACTCCCAAATCGTCTACCCCCCAGCAAACATCGCCAGTTTTCCTACTGACAACTCACAACCTACAACTAATAACTATTTTCTGTCCGTAAACCGCCTTGTATATCACAAAGAGCCAGAGGCATTGATCACTGTTTTCAACGAACTAGAGTTGCCTCTAACTATCATAGGATCAGGGAGACTTGAAAATAAACTTCGTAGACTTGCCAAACCCAATATCAATATTCTAACTTCCGTTTCAGACTCAGAACTGCGCGTTCAGTATCAAAATGCGAGAGCGTACGTTTCAGTCCATGAGGAGGATTTTGGCATTGTATACGCCGAGGCCCATGCAGCAGGCCTGCCTATAATCGCTCTCAATCGCGGCGGAGTCCGGGATGTTGTGACCCACAATCAAACCGGATTGTTACTAGAAAACTTAACAGATTTAAAAGATGCTCTAAGAAATTTCGATCCATCCACCTTCGATCGACGGTTGATAACTGACAACTCAAAGCGCTTTAGTAGAGAGCGCTTTGCATCCGAATTTGCTAAAGTGTTTACAAGAGAATGGGAGAAGTACAAAAGCATCTCTACGTATTGATTCTGGCAGGCGGCGGCGGCACTCGCCTCTGGCCCATGTCCCGCGATGTTTATCCCAAGCAGTATTTAAAATTATTTGGAAACCGCTCATTGCTTCAAAGCACATTTGATCGGGCCAAAAAAATTACCGATACCAAAAATATTTGGGTGGCCACGACCGCAGATCAAGTCAAGTTGATAAAAAAGCAGCTACCCAGTCTCCCACATTCAAATTTTTCTATCGAACCAATGCGAAGAAACACTGGTTGGAGTCAGGGACTCGCTGCCACATATATTCACAATCAAGACCCTGAGGCAGTAATAATAAATCTTGCATCCGACCACTTAATTCAAGATCTGGACGTATATGTAAGAACTCTAAAAGCAGCGGCAATGGCCGCGGAAGAAACCAAAAAAATTATTACCGTGGGCATCCAACCGACTCATTACCACACTGGGTATGAATACATAAGTTTTGGATCTGTTGTAAAAAAGTATGGTTCGACATCAGTTTACAAAGTCCTCCAGTTTCTAAAAAGAGACGACGCAACCGGCGTAAAAAAAGTGTTAGCAAAAAAGACCGGTCTATGGAATGCCAACAACTATGTTTGGAGAGCACAAACACTTTTGGATGAATACAAAAAATTAGAACCTCGCATTTATTCAGGTCTACAGAGAATCAAGGCGGTAATAGGCACTGACACCGAAAACCAAATAAAAAAACAGGTCTTTCAGATGGCCGAGTCACTTCAAATAGACTTTATTCTTACTGGTAGGTCAAAAAGTCTTTTGACAATTCCAGGTCATTTTAGATGGACAGATGTGGGGGATTGGAGTGTAGTTTGGAATATGTTACCCAAAGATCAATTGGGCAATGTAATTTCGGCCCCCAAAGGTAAAGGCAATTTTGTGGGCATAGATTCAAAAAACAACCTTATGTTTTTGGACAAGCAGCTGATAACCACAGTTGGTCTGTCCAATATGGTGATCGTCGACACCCCCGACGCTCTTCTCATTTGTCCCAAAGACGATTCTCAGTCTGTAAAAAAGATCGTAGAGATGTTAAAAATACAAAAGCTTGACCAATATCTCTGATATGGGCTACCCAATTCTAAAAAGACTCATAGATCTTTTTCTTTCAGTAGTATTGGGAATTCTGTTTTTACCAATCTGTCTAATAGCTGCAATTGCCATAAAACTTGAGTCTCCCAGAGGCCCTGTATTTGCAGACATCCCTCCACGAGTAGGAAAAAATGGAAAACAGTTTTTTACCTACAAATTTCGTTCCATGATTCCCAACTCTTACGCCATGATGCGCACCAACCCAGAGTTTGCAAAACTCTTTGAAGAGTACAAAAAAAGCGGTTACAAACTACGAGAAGATCCCAGAGTGACCAAAGTGGGTAAATTTATTAGAAAATATTCCATAGACGAAATTCCTCAATTTATAAATGTGTTGCGGGGCGAGATGAGTGTGGTTGGACCGAGGCCATATTACGCAGACGAGCTTCGTGAGCAAGAAGAAAAATATCCAAAGACGAGTCAATCTATAAAAGACGCGTTGACAGTCTGTCCGGGCATCACTGGACAATGGCAAGTTAGTGGCCGAAGTGACATAAACTTTGAGAAACGGATTGAATTAGATGCCCACTATGCTCGCAATCTTTCCCTATGGTATGATTTAAAAATCCTGGCCAAAACTCCTTTTGCGATGTTGTCCGGCCGCGGTGCAGTATGACAGAATTCATTGATCACCAGCTAGTTCATTCACTAGAAAACGAGATCCCTTCCAAGCCAAAAAAGACAGGTAATTCTTGGATTTCTTTTCTTGGCAAAACCTTTTTGATTATTTTGATTGTTATAATTTCTGCCGGAGTATTAGGTTATTTCTTACTTCTTTCCCCCGCTCGTAAGCTCGCCACTTCTATCAAGACTCTTCAGGCCACTGGCATGGCCGTGGCTCCTTATATTAAGTCACAAGACCTGGCGGGAACCAAAGACCAATTGGCAAAAGTAGACACCGACCTAAAAGCCGTAAAATCAGATTTTGAAAAACTAGGTTGGACCAAAGCCATCCCTTGGGTCGGCAGCTACTACAAAGATGGGGCGCATGGTCTAGAGGCAGCCGAAGAGTTATTGATAGCCGCCAATCTCTCTATCGACGCTATCGCTCCATATGCCGACGTCATCGGTCTCAAGGGATTAGCGACGACTGGAGACGGGGCAAAAACCGCTCAAGACCGCATCACTTTTATTATCAACACGTTGGACAAGATCAAGCCCCAACTGACTGATATTGCCACTCATATTGATGCAGCACGCATTGAAGCAGACCAGATTGACCCGGCTCGTTATCCCGAGGATTTTCGCGGCATTCCGGTCAGATCCCAGCTGACGACAGGTATCAATGTCCTAAATCAAGCTGCAGTGCTTCTTTCTGATGCCAAACCCCTTATCGAATCACTGCCCTACATGTTGGGCAAAGACGGCCAGCGCAAATATCTGGTGATCTTCCAAAACGATGCCGAGCTCAGGCCTACCGGAGGATTCATGACTGGTTACGCCATTATCAATGTTACCAATGGCAAGATTAGTGTGGTCCAATCTGATGATATCTACAAGTTAGACGAAAAATTCCCCAAGAGGATTCCCGCCCCCGAACCCATCAAAAAATATCACCCCAACGTTCCTTACTGGTACCTCAGGGATCAAAACCTCTCTCCCGACTTCAAAGTATCTATGGAGACATTCTTACCCAACTACGATCTCACCAAATCGCCCAAAGTGGATGGCGTCATCGCCATGGATACCCAAGTCTTAGTCGAGCTCCTAAAAGTGACCGGCCGGATCGGGGTTCCAGGTTATGGCAATTTTTCCGCAGACATCGATGAGCGATGTAACTGTCCGTCTGCTTTTTATGAGCTCCAGATCCTAGCCGGCGGTGAGGAGCCAGTCGTCTGGGATTCGGTATCCGGCAAGATCGTCCAAGCTCCCGCCAACTATGGTATCCGAAAGCAGTTTTTAGGTCCCGTCATGTATTCTATTTTGGCAAACGTCATGGCCCAGCCCAAAGCCAAGTTCCCAATGCTTTTCCAAGCCGCCATAAATTCAGTCCAGGGCAAGCATGCGCTCATGTACTTCTACGATCCCAAGATTCAAGAAGCAGTCGAGAGCTTCAATCTGGCTGGTCGAATCACCGAGGCCGAAGGGGATTATCTAGCAGTTGTTGATACTAACTTCTCCGGTGCCAAGACAAACATCTGGGTCAAGTACAAGGCAGATCAAAAGATCGAAGTTTCAGGCGACGGTACTGTGACAAAGACTTTGACTCTTACCTACGACAATCCCCAGGAGGGAAATGTAAAGATCGACACTGGCCGCAAGCTCAACGGACTATTCAGGGATTGGCTTAGAGTGTATGTTCCCAAAGGCAGTGAGCTCATTGAGGCCAAGGGCTTTGAGTCAGGCCAAGCCACCAGTGAGGACCTAGGCAAGACCGTGTTTGAGGGCTTCTTTAGTCTGGCTCCGCTCAACACTAAAGTCATTACTCTGAAGTACAAGCTGCCGTTCAAGCTCAGCTCTCCATATAGTCTCTTGATCCAAAAACAAGCTGGTACCAAGGATTTCCCCTACACCACAACCATCAATGGTCGAAAGCAGCCCGAGATCATCCTAAACTCAGACCAAAACCTCAAGTTGGCCTACTAAATCCCCCTTGTCATCCTGCTCGCGAAGCGGAAGGATCCAGTACAATTCATTTATGCATTCATATAAAGTCGAGGGAATAATTTTAAAAAGATCCAACTTTGGTGAAGCGGGTAAATTGCTGACTGTCTTCACTCGTAATCAGGGCAAGATTACGGTCAAAGCCGTGGGAGTCCGAAAAACTTTATCCAAAAGATCTGGCGCAATTGAGCTTTTCAACTATATATCTGCCGTTGTGATAAAGGGCAAAGGAGATCTGGATACTCTTGCCGAAGTCCAAGTCACCAATTCTTTTTCCAGCTGGCGCCCTCACATTGGCCGGGTGACTCTGGCTTATCAGCTAGCCGAGGTAATAGACAAGCTGACTCCAGATCACCAGCCCCACTCAGAAATACTGGATATCCTCATCTCGTCATTCTCTCAACTCGGTAACTTAACTGACGACTGGAAACTGACCACTGACAACTGGTTAGTAAATGTCATGCAAGAACTGGGTTATCTCGAAAGACACCAGGCTTTTAAAGGCGACATCCACAAGTTAATCGAAGAGACGTCCCAAAGATCTCTCAACTCCCCCAAGTTGCTTTCAAAGCTAAAACAGTAATATAATCCCAAACCATGAGTCCTATTAAAATTGAGAACTCCGAACTTCGAGATGTGATAGTCAGAAAGCCAGCCTCTATTGCGATCGGGGGAATCCCGGTTAATCTATACCCCGATAATGAAGGCGGGCTCGTCGTAGTCCCCTCGTTAGGACTAAATGAATTAGGTCTTTCAGGCACATTTGAACTAAGTAATGGTTCAGTTATTGTAATCAAAGACACGCTCTTTACTGGCACAAGGGAAACCTAGAAAAAGTTGACTGTAGACCTACAAAGAATCTATAATAAACATATCTATTACTTGCGATGATCCAAAATGGCATTTGGGGAGTAAGGAAGAGACAAAAAGAGAAGCAACTAGGGTGGAACCACGACGCAGCTCGTCCCTAATTAATGTATTATTAATTTTGACGAGCATTTTTAATGGCTGACTTAATAGAAAAAGTGGTCTCGCTCTGTAAAAGGAGAGGTTTTGTATTCCCCGGTTCCGAAATTTATGGCGGACTGCAAGGATTTTATGACTACGGTCCACTAGGGGTCGAGATGAAAAACAATCTTAAGAGATTGTGGTGGAAATGGTACACAGTTGAGCACGAAAACGTGGTCGGTATCGATGGCGCCATCATCACTCATCCCAGAGTCTGGGAAGCCTCAGGACATGTAAAAAGTTTTGTAGATCCCATGTCAGAGTGTTTCGACTGTCACAAACGGTTCAAAGCCGACGATCTTGAAGCCGGTCAAGCTTGTCCCAACTGTGGTGGCAAGCTGGGTGAACCCAAAAACTTTAATATTTTGATGAAAACCGAGTTAGGTGTCATCGAAGGTGAAAAAACTCCCACATATCTGCGTGGCGAGGCCTGTCAGACAATTTACCTGGATTTCAAAAGTGTAGTTGATTCTACTCGTGTCAAAGTCCCGTTTGGTATCGTCCAGATCGGAAAAGCTTTTCGAAACGAAGTCACACCAGGAAATTTCTTGTTTAGACAACGCGAGTTTGAGCAGTGGGATCTGCAGTGGTTTACCCATCCCGATGAGATGGATAAGTGGTTTGAGTATTGGAAAGAAGAGCGCATGAAGTGGTATCGAGGTTTATTCAATGATCACTCCAAACTCACCTTTTTCCAGCACGACAAGCTGGCTCATTACGCCAAAAAAGCTTTTGATATCCAGTACGACGGTCGTGAGATGGAGGGTATCCATTGGCGCCAGGATTGGGATCTGGGCCGTCACAGTGAGTTTTCCGGCCAGGATCTCTCGTACACCGATGAATCAGGAAACAAATACGTCCCCTGGATAGTCGAGACTTCCGGAGGTGTAGACCGAGCATTTTTATTTTTGCTCCTAGACGCCTATCTGGAAGAAGGGGATAGAGTCATTCTGAAATTACATCCCAAGCTCGCTCCTTACAAAGTGGCAGTGTTTCCCTTGGTTCGAAACAAACCAGAATTGACTGCCCGTGCCCAAGAGCTTTACAGACATCTCAAATTAGAAGAAGGCATCTCCACAGTCTGGGATGATCGGGGAAACATCGGTAAGCGTTACTATGCCCAAGACGAGATCGGTACCCCCTGGTGTGTAACAGTCGATTATCAGACTCTGGAGGATGATACAGTGACTGTTCGCGACCGCGATACTGCCACCCAAGAGAGACTCCCCATCTCAGAACTTGACTCTTACTTCGCAAATAAATTAAAGTGACACCAATACATTTATCGGTGTCATCCTGAGCATTGCGAAGGATCCAGTATAAATTTATGAAAGCAGTTGTCGTAATCCTAATAATTGTAGTGTTAGCCCTGACAGGAGTATTTGCCGCAAAAAAGTTCGTAACCGGAGGCGCAAAAGTAGCTCCTACTCCCACTCTTGCCCCACTTCAAGAGTTGACCGAGGATCAGTACCCATCTGTAAAGTTGCAGTTTAGCTCGGACGGCCACTATGTAACAGTAAATATTGAAAATCTCCACTCAGATCAGCTGGAATACAACCTGATTTATGACGCTGTGGTCAAAGGCAACAAGATCCAGACAGGCGTCAATGCCTCATCCAAGCTCGAGGGCAAGACGACTTATTCCAAACAGCAGCTTTTGGGCTCTGAGTCCTCAGGCAAGTTCACATATCACACCAATCTAAAAAACGCCGTCATGGAGCTCACACTTCGCGATGCTGGCAACAGATCAGTCTACTCCGCCACATATCCCTTCGAAGTCACCCCCGGCTCCTCAGTCAGCCTCAATCCTTCTGAGTAAACACACCCAGGTATCCGGCTCCTCCTTCTACAAGTGTACCCGCTAGTGCGAGCATAGCCAGTCCCAGTCTGACATTATCAGGATCAAATATATCCGCCACACCATTCACTCTCTCGATTAATAAAGTCCCAGCCACCATTCCCAGAAAGCTAGCTACAAAAATCGCCCCATAAAATTTTGATCGCAAATTTTCATTATTCACAATCAAATCATATCATTTCGGGTCATATTGGTGTTGACACGGTTGTGAAAATGGATCATATCCCAAATTTTTCTCGCGTTTCACGCTCGTAATTCGGTATATATTCGCGTTGACAAACTATATCAAACGCGACTATAGTGGTATACAGTGGTAAAAAGTGGTAAAAATATGAATATATGTTTGTTGGCCAATACGATCACTCTCTCGAAGCAAAAGGCAGATTATCTGTCCCCAAAAAATTCCGCTCCCAGCTGGAAGCTGGCGCGGTCTTGAGTCAGGGGCTCGATGGCTGTCTTTTTCTGTACTCCAAGGAAGCTTGGAATCAGCTCATTTACAAGTTGTCCCAACTACCCCTGACCAGATCCGACGCTCGTTCTTTTACCAGAGCTATGAGTTATGGAGCAGTCGAGGTAGATATAGACTCGGTCGGTCGCATCCTGGTTCCCGAATACTTACAAAAGTATGCGGGTCTCAAATCAGATTGTGTCGTAGCAGGTGCCATTGATCGTATCGAAATCTGGGACAAACAAAAATTTGAGGAATATACTGCTCAAGTTAATTCCAGTCTTGAGACTGTAGCTGAAAAACTTGACATATCATAAGCCAGTACTTTTACAACCAGCTTGCGCTTATTTAAACATTACGCAAGGCAAAAAATATATTGACGCCACACTTGGCGGAGGAGGCCACGCCCAAGAGATCATTTCTCGAGGAGGGGAGGTCTTAGGACTCGATCAAGATCCAGATAGTCTAGACTTCGTCTCAGACCAAGATGGCTTGATCAAAGTCAGATCCAATTTTGTCCACCTAAAAGATGTAGCTATTCAATATAACTTTTTCCCTTGCGATGGAATTATTTTCGATCTTGGTGTCTCGTCTCATCAGATAGACACAGGGACGAGGGGCTTTTCTTTTCAAAAAGAAGGTCCCCTGGACATGCGTATGGACCCATCGCTGGAGACTACCGCGAGCGACCTCGTAAACAGTCTTCCCGTGTCCCAGCTTGCCCATATTTTCAAAGTATTTGGTGAGGTCAAAGGTAGTGGACTGCTGGCAAAAAAAATAGTCGAACATCGCCCACTCCGGTCCACTCAAGAGCTAGCAGCTCTGACCGGGTTGGAGACCAGACCTGCCTTTCAAGCTCTACGAATTGCCGTCAACGACGAATTGGGGAGTCTCGAGATAGCTTTGCCCCAAGCAGTTAGTTGTCTAAACACCGGGGGTACCATGGTCGTCATCTCATTTCATTCTCTCGAAGATCGTATCGTAAAAACCCAATTTGAAGAATTTGAATCCCAAAAAATTGGGGTGATCGAAACCAAAAATCCCATAGTTCCGGACGAAGTCGAGATCAAAAACAATCCCAGATCAAAAAGTGCCAAGCTGCGAGTATTTAAAAAATTATGAAATTAATAATTGCGACTATCATTGTTCTCAATGTCTGCCTGTCGGGATTCCAGTTCTTTTTGACGACAGTCAGATCCTCAGACGGCAAGAAGCTTTGGGAGCTCCAAGGCCAGATTGCCAGGATCACGACTGAAAATACAGATTTGAAAAATCAAATCGCCCAAAAGGTCTCAGTTGCCCAAGTTTATCAAGATGCGACCTCAGCTTCTCTCTCGGCTATACCGGTTACGACGCTTTCTCCAAAGCCCGTCGCCGTTCTCCCATGAATCACCGATCTTCTTGGATCAAAGCGATTTTTATCCTCTGGTTTATTGCTATCATTTTGCGGCTCGGCTACTGGCAGTTCATAAAAGGCAGTGATCTCAGGCGTCAGGCAGACAGCGAGCATCTTGTCTCCGAGGTCCTGACTGCCCCCAGGGGAGACATTCTTGCATCCGATGGTCAGCCGTTGGTTACGAACACCGAGCGGTACTTATTCTATGTAGATCCCAAGATGCTTCCCCGTGACTACGAGACTCTAAATAAGCTTATGACTTCGCTTTCGGCCTCAGAAAGTGGTAAGCGCCTAGAAGAAGCAATCAAATCAGATCTCTCGTGGTACTGGATCGAAAAAGGCCTAACGCCTGCGCAAAAAAAACGCATAGAAAGTCTCAAGGTCACAGGCGTAGGCTTTGAATCAGAGCCCATCCGCCTGTATCCTGAGGGGTCGGCCAGTGCCTACCTGACTGGTTTTGTAGGTCGTGATTCCCAAGGGGGACCAGTAGGTTACTTTGGTCTGGAAGGGTTTTACAACCGTCTGTTATCAGGAGTCCCCGGACGCATTTCTCAAGAACAGGATGCCTTTGGTCGGCCCATCTTGCTGTCTGCCCCTGCTCGTATCCAGCCCAAGCCTGGAAAGACTCTCAACACTTCTATCGACCGCACTCTCCAATTTATTGCCACCAAAAAGCTCATTGAGGGGTTGGCAAAGTATCAAGCAGCATCTGGCACAGTCTCTATCATGGAGACCGAGTCTGGTCGAGTATTGAGCCTTGTGTCTTGGCCAAACTACGATCCGGCTAGTTTTGCCAAGTTTGACGGCAGTCTATATGCCAATCCCATAGTCACCGAAGGGTACGAACCCGGTTCCACTTTCAAAGCCATTGTCATGGCCTCGGCTCTAGATGCCGGAGTCGTAACTCGTGACACGATCTGTGACATCTGTTCGGGTCCAGTGACCATCTACGACGCGACAGTCGGCAGCTGGAATGGAAAATATCACAAAGATAGCAACATGACTGACGTGATCCTCCATTCAGACAATGTGGGCATGGTTTTTGTAGGAAGAAAACTTGGCAAGACAAAATTATTAGAATACATCCGAAAATTTGGGTTTGGAAAAAAGACCGGCATCGATCTTCAAGAGGAATCCACTCCGATTCTTAGGCCAGATTCTGAATGGTTTGACATCGATTGGGCCACGGCATCATTTGGTCAAGGAATCGCAGTCACTCGCATCCAGATGCTAGCCGGAGTCAACACTATTGCCAACCAGGGTCTGTGGGTGGAGCCCAGAATCGGAAGTAGTGAAGGCCTCCCAAAACAGATCTCCCGTCCAGTAATCTCGTCCAAGGCTGCCGCAGGCATCACCCAAATGATGGTAAATGGTGTCCAAAATGGAGAAGTTCGCTACTACAAGCCTTCAGGATATCTCATAGCCGGAAAGACAGGTACGGCCCAGATTCCTATTCAGGGTCATTATGATGCGGACAAGTTTATTGCCTCGTTTGTGGGTTTTGCCCCAGCTGACAAACCTAGGTTTACGATGCTAGTTACACTTACTGACCCCAAGACATCCAGATGGGGGAGTACGACGGCTGCTCCCCTGTGGTTTGACATCGCCCGCGAAATTTTTAGGTATTATCAGATCCCTCCAGTTACTAAGTAGCATATAATATAGGGGTACGACATATGAAAATAAAAAAACACAAAATATCGTTTGTACACGCTTTTGAAGGTCTCCTCTACGCCGTTCGTACCCAACCAAACTTTCTTATGCATCTGCTCATTTCGGCGACAGTCGTGATTTCCGGCATAATCATTTCTCTTACAAACATCGAGTGGATTATTTTGTCCCTCACCATCTTCATAGGCTTGGTTATTGAGCTTATAAATACAGCCATTGAAGCTTCTGTGGATCTGTCCACAACCAAATTTCATCCCGTGGCAAAAATCGCCAAAGATACCGCCGCCGCCGCCATGCTCATTTATGCTTTAGGAGCTTGTATCATTGGTCTGTTAATTTTTTTACCCAGAATATTAACTTTTTCAAGTTATTTAGGATTTAGTTTTTAGGTTTTAGAGTTTTAATAAATGGCTACCTATTTAGGCATTTTACTGTTTTCATTCATTATCACAGGCATCCTCATGGTGCCGTTTATTGACCTACTCTTTCGCCTCAATCTGACCCACAAGTCCAAGTCCGTTGAAAAAAAGTCAGGTACCCCGGTAGGAGCAGGGGTCCTACTTATAGTCCTAATCACGGCTTTATTTGCTTTCATAATTCCACTGGTCGCCAGATTGGGCTTACCATTTACATCTCTTTTTTCACCCAGAGTCGAGTACCTGGCCATCTTTTTTACATTGATCTCATTTGGGTTGCTGGGACTGTTTGAGGATTTGGTAAAAGTCTTTGGTCTAAAAAAAAGCTATCTCAAGGTCAAACACCCTGCCCAAATTATTTTGAGCCTGATTTCTGCCACTATTATTTGTGTTGGCCTTGGAATAAATCACATCAATCTCCCAATATTGGGAGTTTTAAATTTTGGGGCACTTTATATCCCCATTTCAGCGGGCATTATTTATATCTTTGCTAGGGGAGTGGACATTACCGACGGTCTGGATGGTCTGGCGGGAGGCAATTTGCTTATATCTTTGGCATCGTTTTGGATATTGGCTCTCTCTGCCCTCGACACCCATATCAGCATTTTTGTGGCCATTTGGATTGGTGGCCTACTCGCCTTTTTGTATTTCAATGTTCATCCGGCCCGGGTTTGGTTAGGTAACGCCGGCAGTCTCAGTTTTGGCGCGACTTTGGCCGTTATCGCCCTGATCTTAGGCAAGCTGGCTCCACTTCTGGTTATTGGGGCCATATTTTTGGTAGAAGCCCTATCAAATTTGCTTCAATACGCGTCTCTTAGACTGAGATCTCGCAAATTATTTCCTTACTCACCTCCTCATTATTGGCTAATGGCCATAGGTTGGCATGAGGCAAAAGTCACGCTCAGATCTTGGTTGATTGCCACACTCCTGGCCCTATCCGGTCTCTGGCTCTCAACTCTTACATGAAAAAATCTGTCCTGCTCACTCTTTTGGTTTTAGCATTTTGTGTGTTCGGGGTGATCATGGTTGGCAATTCATCTGTTGTGACCGCAGTCCGTGACTTTTCTGACAAGTGGTATTATCTCAAGCTTCAGCTCGGATGGGCGGGACTAGGAATGATAGGATTTTTGGTCTTTTCTAACTTTAATCACAAGCGACTAGAACACTTGGCAGTTCCTTTTATGGGATTTTGTATCTTTCTTCTGCTCGTAGTTTTGATCCCAGGCGTGGGTCTGCACCTACTGGGAGCTCGGCGATGGATAAATCTTGGGCTATTTTCTTTTCAACCCGCCGAGATTACCAAACTGGCTGTGTGTGTATATTTGGCGTTGTTGTTCAAAAAACCCTACCGTTTTCTGCAGTTTTTAGCTCCCATCACTATCATCTGTGGTCTGATCATGTTGGAGCCAGATTTGGGTACGACCATATCTATTGTGGGCACCGCATTTCTTATGTATTTGGGCACGGGAGGCAAGCTCTTGCATTTGACAGCAGCCGTTCCTGTGGGCATCCTGGCCATTATTCTTCTTATATATGTCTCTCCCTATAGACTTGCCAGGCTTCAGACATTTTTTGATCATACCAGTGACCCGTTGGGTGCTTCGTATCAGATCCGTCAGTCTCTAATCGGTATTGGCTCAGGTGGTTTTTTAGGGAGGGGGCTGGGGCAATCCCGGCAAAAGTATGAGTTTTTGCCCGAGGCAAATACCGATTCTATCTTTGCCGTCATTACCGAAGAGTTAGGTTTTGTGGGTGCGGCCACTCTTATATCCGGATATTTGATATTTATTATTACCGGGCTTCAAGTGAGTCACCTGGCAAAAGATCATTTTTCCAAAAATCTTAGCCTAGGAATTACCAGTCTGGTAGGAGTCCAAGCTTTTATCAACCTTTCCTCTCTTTTGGCCCTCTTCCCCCTGACCGGCATCCCCCTTATCTTTATTTCCTACGGAGGCACAGCCTTAGTCGTGGCGCTGGCCGCCTCAGGCTTACTCGTTAATATTGCAAAATCTGAGAAGATCTAGCTTCAGTTGGCGCTGGTATATCTTTTTATCGACGCATTCCAAAATATTCTCGTAATACAAAACAAGATTGTTGCAGCCAAAGCCATATAGAGTATCGACTGGATATGTATTTCTCCAAAAAGAATCTGGGCTGGAATTGTAGTTATTATCATAAGAGGCACTAATCCAAAAGCAACCGCCTGTACATATGCTGGATATGCAGATACCGGAAATCTGGAAAAGTCTGCTAGCTCAGCCGGAATATTCGTAGCATTTTCAATAAATTCAAAATAAAAACCCAGAGTTGCAGTCATCATCCAAAAACAGTAATAGATCACAAGACCAAAAACTATAGTCAAGATTGTTAACAACAGGGAAGCCATGCTAAAGGTAATTTCACTATTTGCGATTACCCATGCACAGACAATGATGCCTTCAAATAGGCCAAACAAAGCATTCGTAATTATTCTCTTAAAAGAAGTGAAAAATTGACTATCAATTGGCTTACTAAGAATTAAATCTAGTTTGCCAGAATGGATGTCATACACTGTCCTTTTCATGTTTCCATACCAGAAAAAATGCGCAACTGAGTTATATATCATCCACATTCCAACCAATATAATCATCTGATTTACACTCCAACCTCCGAGACCTCCGGTCACATTTCCGATAGCCAGTACAGCAAACAGAGAAAAATTAGACCAGGTAGCATTGGCAATTACGTTCGCCCAAAAACTTGAACGGTACTGAGTGTCAAACTTTAAATTTTGTTTCAGTAGTGAGAAGCCAGCTTTAATGTGTTTCATAGTCCTACAGCAGAAAATTTAGTAATTCCTTTTTTCCACATCCACTTCGACAGTAAAAAAAGTCCAATTAGCCACATAATCTGGTTTGCAATTCCTGCAAGTATTGTCGAGGTATTTAGATTCCCTATCACCATTTGTGTAGGAAAAAACACTATGTATTTAAAAGGTAGGAAATTGAGAATATTTTGTAAAAACAAAGGGAAGAGAACCACCGGAATCAATCTGCCCGTCAGTAGCTCATTAAGCATATTAAACAGATGCTTATATCCAGTAGTCGTTTCGGTAAAAAAACCTATGTACCCGACACAAAGCGATATACCAAAACTAATCAAATATCCCAAGATTAAAGACATAACAAGTAGCATCAAATATCCAAAGCTTTTATCTAGCAGATTTACGACTATTCCATTTGCAAACACGATCAAAGCAATAATTGCCGGCACTGCATAAGTTGCAAACTTGACCGAATACCAGGCTACTTCCCAAAATAGTCTGTTTAGCATGTAGTCAAACGGCTTTATTACATAATTCGACAAATTACCATCTTTGATGTCTTCATCGACATGTTCTGAGACTGCAGACACCCACATGGAAAGCATCAGTACCACCAAGTAATACCCCACCAGTTGTTCAAGGGTATATCCTCTCAAAGAATTTCCTTCAGAGTAGTATTTTGTCCACACCGAAATCATAATTAGTGGGCTCATCATTCCAATTAGGACCCAGACAAAATTTCTACCCCTGTGCATCAGGGCTTTTTGGACTGTTATGCCAAATACAGACAAATACTTTCTCATAAGAATATAATAGTGCTACTCATAGTATATGAAAACCCTTGTTTTTACCGGTGGTCATCACAATAGCGCACTTCCCGTGGCGACTGCTCTCAAAAAAGAAGGTACCAATATCGTCTGGCTCGGCCACAGACATAGCCAGTGGGGAGACACCTCCGACTCAGCTGAGTACAGTGATGTGACGGCTTCAGGCATCCCCTTTTTTGACCTCCAAGCCGGCAAGTTTTACAAGACTTTTCACCCTCTCAAACTTATTCGCATACCCTGGGGCTTTTTGCAGGCGTTTTATTATTTACTTAAGATTCGCCCCCAGGGCATTGTTTCTTTTGGTGGATATCTGGCCGTCCCGGTTGTATTTGTAGGCTGGATACTAGGCATTCCCAGTATCACCCACGAGCAGACAGTGGTGGCCGGCTGGGCCAATAGGTTCATCGTTCACTTTGTAAAAAAGATTGCCATTACTTGGCCCGAGAGTGCCATCCACTTTCCCAAAGACAAAGTCGTAATTACCGGCCTCCCCCTTCGCCCCGAATTAGTAAATCTAAAGAACAATCAAAAAACCAATCACCAATCACCAAAAGCTATATATGTTACCGGTGGCAAGCAAGGATCGCACGTCATAAATAGCGTGGTCTTTGCCGCTCTCCCAGAGCTTACCAAAAGCTTCAAGGTGATCCATCAGACAGGTACTTCGACTATTTACGACGATGTGGGCAAATCGGCCACCTTGAAATTGCCAAATTATCAGGCTTTTGGTTACGATTCGTCTCTTGCCATAGAAGCTTTCTCAAAAGCAGACATCGTAGTCAGTCGGGCCGGGGCTCACACCACCTACGAACTATTGTATCTGGGCCTAAAATGCGTTCTGATCCCGATTCCTTGGGTCTCACACAATGAGCAGTTACAAAATGCCTTGCTACTCGAAAGACAAAATCTAGCCGTGATACTAAATCAAGACGAGTTGACTGTGAAAAATTTGCTTGACGCGATAGCCAAATGTGTTAGTCTGACTCCACAAAAGGTTACAGAAGTAGGCGATGGCTTGCCAAAGCTCATAGAATTGATTCATAATACTCTAACTAATGGCCAAAAATAAAATAGTTTCAGCAATAGATATTGGAAGTTCAAAAGTAACTGCCCTCATAGGTCAGATCCGCCCGGACCAGACCGACAAAGTTCATGTGATAGGCGCCGCTTCATCCGTCTCAAAAGGCGTCAGAAAAGGCCAGATCGTAAATATCGAAGAAGCAGTCACCTCAATTGCCGAAGCCGTCGAAGCGGCCGAGCGCATGGCGGGGTTCAATTTTTCCCGTGCTTGGGTCTCAGTCGGGGGTTCACACATCGGTTCCCAAAATAGTCATGGCGTCGTCGCAGTCAGTCAGCCCCAGGGAGAGATCAATCCCGAGGATGTAAGAAGAGTTTTGGAAGCAGCTCGGGCAGTCTCTCTTCCGACAGCCAATGAGATCATCCACGTCATCCCCAAAAATTACACCGTAGACAGCCAAGATGGAGTAAAAGATCCCGTGGGTATGACCGGAGTCCGGCTTGAGGTAGATACTCATATCGTCACTGGCTCTTCGCCAGTCATAAAAAATCTTTCCAAATGTGTAGGCGAGGTGGGTTGTGATGTAGCGGGTCTAGTATTTTCCGGACTGGCCTCTTCTCACTCCGTTCTCTCAGATACCGAAAAAGAGCTTGGGGTGGTCCTCGTCGACATCGGCGGTGGTACCATGAGTCTGTCTATATATGTAGAAGGGGCCTTGGCCTATTCCCAGGTCTGTCCAGTAGGCGCCATCAATGTCACCAAAGATTTGGCTGCCGGACTGCGGATTTCTCTGGAAAGTGCTGAAAAGATCAAGTTACTTCTTTCCAAGATGAAATCCAAAGAAGACGATATCGACATCACGTCTTTAGGCCTTCCCGAGGAGATGAAGACCGTTTCCTACAAGACTTTAGTCGAGGGCATCATTCGCCCGCGTCTAAACGAAATGTTTCAAACCATCGCCTCCGAGATAAAAAAATCCGGCCTCGCAGGTCTTACTCCTTCAGGACTAGTCTTGTGTGGGGGCGGTGCCATGACAGTCAGCATCGTTGAGAGTGCAAAAAGGATGTTGGGTATGCCCGTTCGTGTTGGTACTCCATCTGGCATCACAGGCCTCATAGATGACATCACCACTCCTGCTTTTGCGGCCTCTATAGGTCTCCTCAAATATGCTCATGCTCTTCAAGATGCTGAAGTATCCACTAGTTCATCGTTTAGTCCATCACTACCATCATTTGACAAGTTTCCAGTAAAGGGCGTTCTTGGGCGTATTGCTCAGACGATTAAATCTTTACTCCCTTGATCGGCCCTGTTACAATCGGCTCGTCCTTCCGTCTGCTCCCGGAATGTAATTTTTATTGTATATGGCACTTGTAAAACCAGACGTCGGCAGGTTCGCAAAAATTAAAGTCATTGGTGTGGGTGGCGGCGGCGGCAATGCTCTAAACTCCATGATAACGAGCGGCACGATAAGTGGTGTAGATTTTATTTCCGTAAACACCGATGCCCAAGTTCTCCTCACAAATCTCGCCGGCACAAAGCTTCAAATCGGGGACAACCTAACTCGGGGATTGGGATCAGGTGGCAATCCTGATATAGGTTCTCAAGCCGCCGAGGAATCTCGCGAGAAGATCAAAGAATATTTGGTGGATTCAGACATGATCTTTATCACCGCCGGTATGGGCGGTGGCACGGGAACTGGAGCCGCCCCAGTTATTGCCGAGATTGCCAAAGAGCAAGGTGCTCTTACTGTAGCCATAGTCACCAAGCCGTTTGCTTTCGAAGGCGCCCGTCGCATGGTCAATGCCGAAGAGGGGATAGAGAGACTCAAAGACAAGGTGGATACCTTAATCGTCATCCCAAATCAGAGACTTTTGGATGTAGTCGATCGCAAGATGACACTCCTCGAGGCTTTTCGGGTGGCCGACTCAGTCCTCACTCAAGGAGTTCAAGGTATTTCCGATATCATCACAGTACCTGGATTAATCAACGTAGATTTTGCCGATGTAAAGGCCATTATGAATGATGCCGGATCGGCTCTCATGGGTATTGGAAATGGTGTAGGCGACAGTCGGGCTCAGATGGCAGCCAGGGCCGCCATCTCCTCCCCCCTTCTTGAAGTTTCTATAGATGGAGCCAAGGGAGTGCTTTTCAATATCACGGGTGGTCCGGATATGACCATGACCGAGGTAGACGAAGCCGCCCAGATCATTTCCGAAGCCGCCGATGCCGATGCCAACATCATTTTCGGAGCGGCAATTAACGATAAGCTCATCGATCAGATGAAAATCACAGTCATTGCTACTGGCTTTGACGAGACCCGGTCCAGACTTGCCAGTATGGTAACTAGAACTACCAGGCCTGTTCATACAGGCAGTCCCGTCTCAACCGGCTTAGTCTCAGAAAAACCGCTTCGCACTCCGCCTCCCCAATTTGTCCCCAGTCAACAGACTCAGCCGCAAGCCCAATCTGACGACCAGTCAGACGATCAAAACCAACCAATCACCAATAACCAATCCCAAACAACTACAAGTATGTCCGAAGACGACTGGGACATCCCAGCCTTCCTAAGACAAAGAAAATAAATATGTCACAGAATACTCCTCCATCTCTCCGAGACCAAACAGATGCCATTGGTCGTTTAGCCAAATCAGGTGTAGAGGCGATGGAAGTTCTACAAAAAGTTGAAAGGTCTCGGGCCAGAAATCTTGTCGACAGAGCCTATGCAGCCACAGCGGGAGTTTGCGCGCTGGCATTTCTCGGCTTTGAATTTATAGGGGACCGCCTTTTAACTCCAGGAGAATCTACTGTCGGTAAATACACGGCCCTTGGTATCGCAGCTATCGTTCTCATTATTTCGGCGATAGATCGCAAAATAAACGAGGTTTAAGTAGACCCCACCTTCCTGCGCCAGAGAAAATAATATGAAAGTAGAGGCCCCAGTAGTGGTAGGAATTTTTACAACGGGAATAGTTGGGTTATTCTCGGTCTTGAACCAATACGAAACATTTTTGTCCAATCCAGATAACTTTGACCCAAAAATGTTTTTTGGAGGACTGCTATTATTGGCATCCATGACATATTTGGTTATTAGATGTAGGTCAGACAGGAGATGATAAAAGACAGACTCCACAGGCGACTGGCCTATACAGCCCTCGCAGTTTCAAGCTTTGTAACAATTGATCAACTGTGGGGCACTCTATTTGGAGAGAAGTTTGATCCTGTGGTAGCACTCGGGTCTTTAGCTACAGCTATCGTGTGTGCTGTTCTTATATTGAAGAAATAAGATATTTACTTGAACTGTCACATAATTTCTGATAAAGACAATACATGGATAGAGATTGGCTAAGAAGAACTCTTGCTTTATCAGCTTTTATTGGAGAGTTGATAGCTGGTCCGGTCTTAATAACGTCTTTTCCTGAACAAGCTGGCACTCTGGTACAAGCTTGGATAGTCACACTAGTTGCTACCGCAGCATTAGGATGTGTCCCTGCCAATATCAATAATCCAGAAAGCCCCGCCGGTTTGTAAGTCGGATGTTGTATAATTATCAAGCAATACTTCGCGATCAACGAAGTGCACTGGGGAAGAACGCTTGTCCTGAGCTTGTCGAAGGATCTTGCAAGTAGAACCCCACTCGAATTAAGAAGCAATCAAGGTGGTACCACGCATTACATGCGTCCTTGTATTAATATATACAAGACCATGTTCAAATCAGTCTCATCTCAAGTAGATTTTATAGCTTTGGAAAAGGAGCTCCTCAAGTGGTGGTATGAAAGCGGCGTCGTAAAGAAATATCTTCAAAAAAACAAGGATAGTAAGACAAAATTCTCATTTTTAGACGGTCCAATTACAGCCAACAATCCCATGGCCATTCATCACGCCTGGGGCAGGTCATACAAAGACTTGTGGCAAAAGTATCACACCATGAAAGGGGACGCCGGTCGTTATCAAAACGGTTTTGACTGCCAAGGGCTGTGGGTTGAAGTAGAAGTCGAAAAAGAGCTGGGCTTTAAGTCCAAAAAAGACATCGAGACCTATGGTGTGGCCAATTTTGTAAACAAGTGCAAAGAGAGGGTTTTAAAGTTTTCTGCCATGCAGACCGAACAGACAAAGAGATTAGGCAATTTCATGGATTGGGACAACTCTTATTTCACCATGTCCGATGAAAACAATTATTGGATCTGGAAGTTTTTGAAGACTTGCTGGGAGAGGGGCTGGCTGTACAAAGGTCACGAGTCCATCCCCTGGTGCCCGAGGTGTGAAACCGCTATTTCTCAGCACGAGATTCTGACCGAGGACTACAAAGAAGTCGTGCACGAATCGGTGTATCTAAAACTTCCATTGGTAAAAAATCCAGAAGAACATCTACTAGTCTGGACTACCACTCCCTGGACCATTCCGGCAAACATCGCAGTGGCTGTAGACGAAAAGCTTGAATACGCTCTGGTGAATAAATGTTGGGTCGCAAAAGATGCGGTTGAGCGTCTGTTTGGCAAAGATGCTGTTGTTGAATCCACACTGTCAGGCAAAAAATTAGTAGGCCTCAAATACACCGGCCCTTTTGATGACCTGCCCGCAGTTCAGGAAGTGGCCAGTCATCCTCTATTTCATACCGTCGTGGCCACTGATTCTCAGATCATGCCCATTACCATCACCGAAGGAACTGGACTTGTTCATACTGCAGTCTCTGCTGGCCTGGAGGATTTTCAGCTAGGCAAAAAGCGAGGCTTACCCTTGATTCCAGTTATTCAAGATGACGCAAGTTACTTTGCCACCATGGGATTTTTATCCGGGAAAAACGCCAAAAAACATCCCGAGCTGGTGATCGACTATCTAAAGACTAATGACTATTTACTAAAGACTGAGCACTACAAGCATCGTTATCCTGGCTGTTGGCGTTGCAAGTCGGAGCTCGTTTGGAAAGTGGCCGACGAATGGTACATCGGTATGGACAAGCCCGATCCCACCCATCCTCAAAAGCAGACCCTAAGAGAGCAGATGGTCGAAGTTGCCAGGGAGATCAATTGGTTACCATCCTTTGGATTGGATCGCGAGCTGGATTGGCTAAAAAACATGCACGACTGGCTGATATCCAAAAAAAATCGTTACTGGGGACTCGCTCTTCCTATATATGAATGTGGCAGCTGTGGACATTTTGAAGTCATAGGTGGCCGTGATGAGCTTCAGGATAAGGCAGTCGAGGGCTGGGACAAATTTGATGGCAACAGTCCCCACAAACCCTGGATCGATGAAGTCAAGATAAAGTGTTCAAAATGTGAGGCGACAGTCTCTCGCATACTGGATGTAGGCAACGTCTGGCTCGATGCTGGCATCGTGCCATTTTCGACTCTCCCCGCAGACTGGTTCCCAGCCGATTTCATTACAGAATCGTTCCCCGGTCAGTTCAAAAACTGGTTTTACTCCATGATTGTCATGAGTACCGTCATGGCCAAATCGATTCCTTTCAAGACCGTCTTGGGATATGCCACCGTTCTGGCCGAAGATGGCAAGCCCATGCATAAGTCGGCCGGCAACTATATAGAGTTCAACGAAGGTGCAGACAAGATTGGCGTCGACGTCATCCGCTGGATGTATGCCACCCACAAGCCCGAGGACAATATCCTATTCGGTTACAAAAAAGCTGACGAAACCAGACGTCAGTTTCATCTCATACTGTGGAACGTTTATAACTTCTTCATTACCTATGCAAATCTGGATAAATTCGAGCCTGAGAGTATCCCAGCCCACCTGTCAATGTCAGTTTTGGATAATTGGATATTTGTGCGGCTTTCCGAGACCATAAAATCAGTCACAGATTCCCTGGACAAATATGATCCCTTCGCAGCCTCGCAAGCTGTAGAAGATTTTGTCTCGGACCTCTCGCTCTGGTATGTCAGGCGTTCCCGGGATCGCGTAGGTCCTACAGCCGTAGACCAAGAAGACAAAACATCTTGTCTCACTACTCTCTACACCGTGCTCACCACCTTGTCCAAATTGCTAGCTCCTTTTATGCCGTTTATGTCCGAAGAGATATACAAAAACCTTACCGGTGAGGAGTCAGTGCATCTTTCCGATTGGCCCTCTTCCCAAAATCAAGCAGCTGCAGATCTAAAATTGATTGAGGATATGAAATTGGTCAGGAGGATTGTGGAGCAAGGGCTAGCCGCACGCAAAGCCGCCGGTATAAAAGTCCGCCAGCCACTCCAAAAAATTACGGTCACCTCGCCCGAGTTGGGGTCCGAGCTTGCTCAGCTCATAAAAGACGAGCTAAATATCAAAGAAATAGTCTGGTCCAAAGGTGATGATCTGTCCGTCGTTTTGGACACTGATATCACTCCAGAGTTGCAAGAAGAAGGCCAGCTGCGCGAGCTCATGCGCACAGTTCAGGATCTGCGAAAAAGCCAAAACGCCAGACTCGACCAAAAGGTTATCCTTACTCTCATCGAAATGCCGACAAATCTGGAGGAACTCAAGCGCCAGGTATTGGCAAAAGAAGTAAGAGTTGGTCCAGAGGTTACAATAGAGTTGGTATGAAGATAGACTGGCGACTTGGAATTCCCATCCTTATCTTATTGTCCATCAGTCTGACTATCATAAAAAGTGTTGCCCCTTCAGTCTTTGTTAGCCAGCTTCTGTTTAGTCTGGTTTCTATAGTCTTTTTTGTGGTCTTTTCCCGTATCGATTATCAGATTTTTTTCTCCCTGTTTGTTCCTCAGTATTTTCTCTCTCTGATTTTTTTGGTCTTGCCTTATCTTTTTGGAGCCATTAGCAGAGGGGCTGTAAGATGGCTTCAGATAGGCACTTTTTCACTCCAACCTTCAGAGATTGTCAAGCCATTTTTAGTCATCGCTTTTTGCAGTCTGGCAGTGTCGGGACTCCAAAACAAATTGCTGTGGCTCGTCGCGGCAATTCTCCCGCCCGCGGCTCTTATCTTTTTTCAGCCCGATTTGGGCACAACTTTAGTGGTATTGGTCGGCTGGATTGCAGTTGTGGTTACCAAGCTTTCCTTCAAAGATATTTTGGCCATTGGAATTGCTTTGTCTGTCTTGGCTTGGCCGGTTTACCGTTTTGTCTTGCATGATTATCAACGGCAAAGACTCATTACATTTGTAAATCCCTACACCGATCCTCTAGGCCGCGGCTATCACGTAATCCAGTCCACAATTGCCGTGGGTTCCGGTCAGTGGTTTGGTAGGGGATTGGGGCACGGCTCCCAGTCCCAGCTCCAGTTTCTGCCCGAGCACCACACCGACTTTGTTTTTGCCGCTCTTTCCGAAGAACTGGGATTGTTTGGAGGCAGTGTGGTCCTCCTAGTTCTCCTTCTGCTTTTATTTCGTATCTACCAGATCTCTCAGGCCACGACCGATCCTGCGGCTGCTCTTTTTAGTCTTTCGGTCCTCGTGATCCTGTTTTTCCAGTCTTTTGTAAATATCGGCATGAACATAGGCATTGCTCCCGTGACCGGGGTTACTCTCCCCTTTGTCTCATACGGAGGCTCGTCTCTGCTGTCCCTTGGCATTACTCTAGGTCTGGTCAGCTCCATTGCGAACAAGAGTGGCTCAAGGTATAATTAGCCTCATGCAGGCCGTCGTCAAGATCAATACTACCCAATATCTAGTCAGTCCCCAGGACGAAATCTCAGTTCCTCTTATGGACCAAACCGAAGGAGAAATAGTGTTTGACCAGGTATTTATGACCATCGACGGTGACAAGATCGCAGTCGGTCAGCCTACAGTGGCCGGGGCAAAAGTAACTGCGACCGTAACCGGTACCAAAAAAGGAGAAAAAGTCCGAGTGTTTAAATTCAAAGCCAAGAGCAGGTATCGAAAAACCAAAGGTTTCAGAGCAAAATTCACGACTCTACGCATTGATTCAGTCACTGCTAAGTGAAAAGTAGCTTGACAATCGTGAAAAATATTTCTACTATATAAACAACTATGGCAAGCACAAAAGCAGGTGGAGCCACAAGGCAAAAAGGCAACCGTCGTGGTAAGCGACTGGGAGTCCGTATTTTTGGTGGTGAAAAAGTCATTGCAGGTCACATCTTAGTTCGTCAAAAGGGCTCAAACTTTAGGGCTGGAGATGGCGTTGGTATGGGTCGCGACTTTACACTTTTTGCTCTCAAAGAAGGAATATTGAAGTTTATAAAAAAACAGGGCAAGCGTTTTGCTACTGTCGTCTAAAGCATGACTCAACAAATAATTGAGCTCGAAATCGATTCCCTCCAAGCCAATCCCCTCCAGCCTCGCGGTATCATTACTCCAGAATCTCTAGTAGATCTTGTCGATTCCATCCGTGAGCAGGGTATCCTTCAGCCTCTGGTCGTGGCCAAGACCCCCGCCGGCTACCAGATAATCGCCGGAGAGCGTAGGTGGCGCGCTTCCAAGCTCGCAGGTCTCAAGGTCGTGCCCGTCATCATCAAAGAGACCACTCCCCAAGGCATGCTCGAGATGGCCATCGTCGAAAATGTCCAGCGCTCAGACCTAAATCCAGTAGACCGCGCCAAGTCATTTGATAGACTTCTGCGAGAATTTTCACTTTCAAATAGCGAAGTAGCCCAGAGGATTGGCAAGAGCCCGGCCTACATCAGCAATTCTCTCAGGCTTCTCACTCTCCCAGACGCTCTCAAAGACGGTCTTTTGACCGGTCTTATTTCCGAGGGTCACGCCAGAGCCTTAGCTGCCATCGAAGACCCCAAGCAGATAGTCGAGGCCTACAAGATCATCCTCAAGGAAAATGGCTCAGTTAGACGCGCCGAAGAGCTGGCAAGGAAGATGCGGACTGCGTCTGGCAACAAGCCCAAAGGTAGCACCTTCCACCCCGCCCACGAAGTTTCAGAAGAGATCGATCTCATGCGAAAAAATCTCGAAGCCGCCCTCGGCGGTCACCCCAAGGCCCAGACCAAATTGTCACGGTCCAGAGCCGAGACTAGGCTTCTTATTGTCCTCAAAGGTGGTATAGAAGAAACAGAAGAAAAACTCCAAAAGATCTACAAATCCCTCACTAGTTAGTATATCTCTCGTGCGGCACAAAGCCGACGCGGTCCATTGGCCAGTATCTCACCCAAGCCTTGCCTACGATTGCTTTCTCAGATATCGGTCCCCATTCTCGAGAATCCGAGCTAAATCCGCGATTGTCTCCAAATACAATATAATAATTTGCCGGCACTCGGTACGGCACTCCCTCGCGCAAAAATGCCTTCTCAGACGTCACATAGTCATTTGGTAGATACATTTCAGGGAGTTGCCTGCCATCTACATACACATATCCGCTTTTAACCATCACGGTCTCGCCCGGAAGTCCTACAATGCGCTTGATAAAGTCACTATCATAAGGCGGTGGAGCATGAAATACGATTACATCCCCTCGCTGAGGCTTTGACTTGCGATAAGTGATCTTGTCGGTCAGGATGTATTCCCGGTCGTGAAAGTTGGGGTACATGGACCTGCCTTGTACCTGATGCGGCTGAGCAACTAGTAGATACACCATCATAAATACCGCAAACGCGAGTACCACCGGCTCCAGAGCATCTAGTATCAAAATGTTTCCTCTTCGCTTCTGAAAAAACTTTCTCATCGTTCTGTTTATTATAACGATCCCGCTCGAGTTTGCAACGCAAAACTGTTAAAATTTGCCCAATTCCAAGTTGGTCGCATGGCCCAGCTGGTCCAGGGCGCTTGATTCACATTCAGGAGATCCCAGGTTCGAATCCTGGTGCGACCACACAACTTCCACTAAATCTGGTTTTGGATCTCCTCTTCGATGTTGTCTTGAATAAGTCTGAGATCTGGGGCAAAGGTGGGAAACGCTTTAATTGAGACCTGAATAGTTTTTAGAAGTGCTACAGCGATTTCTTTATATTTTGGTTTGTGCCTATTTTTCTCAAGTGACACAACGAGTGATTTAATTATTTTTATATCAGCGATCAAAAGCGCTTTCTTTGCCGGTTTTAGATCGGATTTCAAAATCTTGGAATACAGTGCATCTAATCTTCTTCTTGCTTCAGAGAGAGGATCCATTCCCAGGTCAGTTTTATTTGGGTCAAGCTTTGTCACATATTCCACTTGCTTACCTGCGTTTGTAAATGTGCCAGGTATTTCCTGCCAGGAAGAATCAGTATCAGTCAGTTTCCCGATTATAAGTGAATAGTTTCCCGCCGCAGTCGAAGTAAGCTTTATTTTGTAGTCTCCTACAGTTGGCTCATATATAACTAACAAATTATCCTCAGGAGAATAGTTTTGTCCTCCTGGGCCCGTCACTACAAATGTCGCGGGCGAAGCAATGCTTACAACCAATGCTGAGTCTTGTCCAGGATCTACGTCACCAAAGAACGTATCTGATATTCCCAGAGTCTCCAATACGACGTCAATATTTTCACCGTCCAATAGGTTTGAGTGTTTTGAATCACTGTGGAAGTATAAGCTGGCATTCACTTGAGAGCTTAAAACAGTAACTGTATCGTCACCTGGGGCAAAAATGTTTGCCGCAGGTTTCCCATCTACCCACTTACCCAAAAGTAAATCGACCGCATCGCGGGTTACATATGTGTACTCTGACAGAGTATCGAAGCCTGATCCAAAAATCGTTTTTTCATTTTCATAACCATTCTGTGGTAGGTAAGTATTTTTGTAAGTCATACTCGCCACATTCTTATAATCACCAGCTTGGTTTTTCAAAAAATTGTAAGTGGGAAACACATCTGTTAGAGATGGGATCAATGACTGAACTGTAGCTACCGAAGTGTCAAACAAGTCTCTATTTGCATTTACATACAGCTCCATCGCAATCCGTTCTGGTAGATTAAGTACTGAAAAATCGGCTCCTTCCCAGAGTCTATAAGTACTAGCACTTCCCAGATGTGGGCTTCCAGCAATTATTAATTTATCAAACAGATCAGGGTTAGAAATTGCTGCTCCTCTGGCAATTAGCCCTCCCATGCTATGCCCTATCACGTCATATTTGTCACTCCCCAATTCTTCTAAAAAGTTTTCAAAAGCAGACACATTCTCATTTATATTTTTCCTCCAATCATAGTTGTATACATGTAGGTCATAACTCGAAAGAGAATCCAAAAGATTGTCGTATACTTTTACAAATGGGTTCAGAGACCAATTTTCATTTGGGACGGGCTGGTTATGCATAATCGCATCATAGTTCCAAGAAGCACCCATACCAGGTACAAACACGATCGGATCAGGACCAGTAGTCGGAGTGGGTGTCGGAAAAACAGTTGGAGTTACAGTGGGCAGGAGAGAAAATGTAGGAGTGGGTTCTGGCGTTCCAAGTATGGGTGCATACACAACATTTGAGAGATAACTACTCGGAGGACTAAAACCACCCAATATATACAAAAAGCTATCCGAGGCGTTCATAGTTCCACAGCACCAGTTGCCCATTTGAGTTACCACACCATTGCTTGTCCATGTACTTACGCTACCGTCAGGGAAAATTTCAGCCTGATACAAAGCTCCTCCCATAAATACAAAAACCTGATTTCCGATCCTTACAGCTGCTCCCCGGTCAAACGCTGGAACATCTGGCTGTGCAACAGGGGACGTCAGCCTGCCGTCTCCATATATTTCAAATCTGTATACCTTTTGTGTCTGGGCATATCCTCCAATACTATAGATACTTCCACTTCTCTCGATTAGACTCACCCCAGCAGTTCCGACGGGAAATTGACCAGCAATAAACCAGGGTTCAAGTGTGCCGTCCGCCAATATCTTTGCACCATAAATTTTGTCACTAACTTGGTTAGAGTTATTTACCCCACCTCCGTAATACAAGTAATCCCCCGCAACCACAGCCCCACCCAATGCAAGTGGTACTGGTAATGGTTGAACCGGATCCCAAACATTTCCACTAGAATCCGATTTATAAACATCAGAAATTTTTGAATAAATACCATTAATACCATCCAAAAATCCACCAACAACATATCGAAAATTCTCGTTATATGCAGATGAATGCCAAATTAATGCTTTGGAAAATGTACCAACATTGGTCCAGGAAGTTAAACTACCATCAAAAAGAATGTTTGAAGACTCAATATCGACTATCGAGCACCCTGTACATTTAGAGCCACCAATAATATTGAGTATGCCATTTGAATAGAAACTTACCTGACTTGCTCTCTGGGTAATTGGTTCAGTTAAATCAAATGTTCCAATGCTTACTGCGGCATAAGTCTTAATAGGAGTAACTTGTGTAGCCAAGAAGAAAACTATCAAACCTAGAATAACTCCAACCCTCATCACATTAAATTTAGACAGTTGTTCAAATGTAGTCAATAGCTCGGTGATAAAATCAATTTATGAGAATTTCTAAACAATACGACTTGTTTCACATTAACAGTAAAAAGCCAAAAAAAACCATAGACTCTAATGACTACACATATAGAAAAATAATTTTCAACATTATGTCCTGCATTAACAAGAAAAACACCCTACTGGATTATGGATGCGGAGTAGGCAGTTTAACTTACTATTTCAGTAAATTTTTTAATGAGTCTATTGGAGTTGATGTATCGGAAAAAGCAATACAAATTGCTAATCAGTCGATCGAAAATGTTAAAAGTTTAAACAATGTTGTTAAATTTTTTACTCTTAAAAACTTTGACAATAAAACACACACAAACAGATTTGACCTGATAATATGCAGCGAAGTAATTGAGCATGTAAAAGATGATAAAGAACTAATTAAAAAAATGTTTAGATATTCACGAAAAAAAGGCATATTGTTTTTATCAACCCCTAGTTTAAATGCTCCCTTATACAGATTGGGGCTTTTAAAGAATTTTGATGTAAGGGTGGGACATTTAAGAAGATATTCTGTCGATAACCTAGTTAAATTAGTTGAGCATGAAGGGTTTGTTGTTAAGAAAGTAATAAAAACAGAAGGAATTTTAAGAAACTCTCTTTACACTTTAAAGCCACTTGGATTTATTGTCAGATTTATAAAAGGACCTCTGGTAACAATGTTTTCTATTCTAGACGACTATTTAGTTGTGTTATTTGGAGAATCCGACATTCAAGTAATTGCACAAAAACCATGAAAATTGTTTTTATTACCCCTAGTTACAAACCAAATATTGGAGGGGTAGAGAAGCATGTGGAGGGGATTACAAAAATTCTCTCTAAAGATCATGATGTAACTATTATCACCGAGCAGACACAAGAAGATTTAAAAGACAAAAATGTCATCCAGGTTCCGACCTTGGGTGTATCACTGAGGAGTAAGAAGTGGGTAATTTGGAAATGGATTTTTGAAAATCAAAAGACGCTAGATAATGCAGATATCATCCATGTTCACGATGTCATGTACTGGTTGTATCCTTACAAACTGTTGCACCCATTTAAAAAAATATTTATCACCTTTCATGGCTGGGAGGGGATTTACCCCATTCCTTTAAAAAATATAGTACTTCACAAAATTAACGAGTTTTTAGCTACGGCAAACATCTGTGTGGGAGATTTTATTTGTAAGTGGTACTACACACACGCAGACCAGATTACATATGGTGCGACGAGCAGCCATAAACATCCCCAAAAATCTTCCGCTACTCCCAAATTACTTTTTTTGGGCAGACTTGCAGAAGATTCGGGATTTCGTGAGTGCATAGATCTGTATGAACTGCACAAAAAAGATCTGAAGTGGAAATTGATTGTGGCGGGTGATGGTCCGCTCAAAAGACTGATACCAAAAGAAGCGGTCTCTCTAGGATTTATCTCACACCCCGAAAAGTATATTTCAGATGCGGACTATGTCTATGCCTCAGGATATCTCGCCATACTAGAGTCACTGGTCCAAAAAAAGATTGTTTTAGCCAGCTACGCCAATCCAGTAAAAAAAGATTATCTGACCATGCATCCGGCGGCCAGATTTTTGAGCCTCAACGGGCAAATTACAAGCAGTCAATCTGAAGAAGCATATAATTGGGCTAAGGCCCAAACTTGGGAAAAGCTAGTATCTCAGTATCTATATATATGGCAAGACAAAAAGTCTCAGTAATCCTTACTGTTCTCAATGAGGTTGGTTTGGTGGGTCAAACTGTAGATGCATTACTTCATCAGACAAAAAAACCTGATGAAATAATTGTAGTCGATGGAGGATCTACCGATGGGACATGGGAATTTCTTGCAAAACAAAAGAATATTCGAGTCTTCAAGTACCCCAGCAACAGATCCCTTGGCAGAAATTACGCCATATCAAAAGCCCGCTATCCCTTAATTGCTATTACCGACATCGGCTGTATCCCAGAATCTGACTGGTTAGAAGAGCTTACAAAACCATTCGTTGCCAAAGATACTCAAGTGGTCAGTGGGTTTTACAAAGGTCTATACAAAACAATTTTTGAAAAAAGTCTAATTCCTTATGTTCTTGTCATGCCAGACAAAGCAGGCGCTACCGAATTCTTTCCAGCGACCAGGTCTATGGCTATCACAAAATCACTGTTTGAAAAAGTTGGAGGCTTTGATCCGGATCTAAATTATAGTGAAGACTACAGTTTGGCTCACAGACTAAAAAGTATGGGAATAAGTTTTGTCTTTGCAAAAAAGGCTGTAGTATCTTGGGTCCCCAGATCTACTCTTAAAGAGGCGTTTTGGATGTTTCTCTTTTTTGCGATCGGTGACATCAAAGCCGGAATTATCAGACCCAAGGTGCGCATACTTTTCATTCGCTACTTTGTCTTTTTCTTTATATTCTCTTTGCTGCTGGAGCTAAATACTTTATACATAATACATTATACGTTATACGCATTTGTAATTTATTGTTTGTGGGCTGTTGCAAAAAATTATCGCTACGTGCGTGACCTACGTGCCTTCTTCTGGTTGCCGGTGCTACAATTGACAGCAGACATATCCGTCCTTTTTGGATCATTGATTGGAATGTTGTCAAAAAAATGGGTTACACAGTCGCAGCAGCCAAAGGTCTGACTTGGGTCGGAGCTATCCGGGGTCTTACTCGGAGTTTGAGCTTTGTTAGGATTGCCATTCTGGCTCGCATACTTACTCCAGGTCAAATGGGCAATTTTGCAGTGGCCACCATGGTCTTGGGGTTTTTGGAGATTTTTACCGAGACGGGGATCAATGTCTTTTTGATCCAGGAGTCCAAAAAGCTCGAAGATTATGTAGACACCGCCTGGCTAGTCTCAATAGTGAGGGGTTCACTTATCGCTTTTTTGATTTTGCTCGCCTCTGAGTCTGTGGCCAGCTTTTTTGCCTCTCCCGAAGCCTTGACTCTCATTCGCTTAACGGCCCTTATCCCTTTTGTGCGTGGGTTTATAAACCCAAGTATAGTCAGACTCCAAAAAGATTTGTTGTTTGACAAAGAATTTTTTTTACGCACCGGCGTTTTGCTTTTTGACGCATTTGTATCCATATCATTATCCGTGATACTTAGATCCCCAGTGGGCTTGATCTGGGGCATGATCATGGGAGCTGCTCTCGAGGTAATGTTATCCCAATTTCTCATCGGCCCCAGGCCAAAATGGCATCTAGATTTAAAAAAAGTGCATCAGATAATAAATCGGGGTCGCTGGATGACAGCCGCAGGCGTTTTCAATTACTTCTTTCACAACGGTGACAACATCGTGGTCGGAAGACTCATAAATACCACCAAGCTAGGTATCTATCAAATGGCTTATTCTATTTCTATCATGCCCATTACCGAAGTGGCCGACACTTTTGGTCGGGTCACGTTTCCAGTCTTTTCGAAGTTAGAAGGGGATCGCAAGAGATTATTTAGAGCCTTTATTAGGGTTACTTTGGGCATCACACTTCTTGTTACCCCATTGTGCTTAGTTCTAATATTTTTCCCAGTGCCACTTATCAGATTGTTTTTGGGTGACAAATGGCTCGAGGTGGCCACATTGCTGCCGGTTCTCGCTGCATTTGGAGGAATTCGGGCCATTTCAGGATCCACATCTTCACTATTTTTGTCAGTAAAAAAACAAGAATATGTCACTGCAGTTACATTTTTTAGCTTACTCGGATTGGCAGTTACTATCATCCCTCTAGTCTCCCGCTATGGTATACTCGGGGCCGCTTATTCAGCCTTAATTGGCTCCCTAGCGGCTGTCCCCGTGATACTCATTTGTCTCTGGAAAACATTTTCCAAATGAAACAACTCCCCGACTCAGTTCTGACGTATTTACTCTCCTTTTCCTGGGCCGTTCCTTCAGACATAATTCTCAGATCGTGTGAAGCCATAGTCTGGTCGACTCACAGATTTGTCGGACCTGTTTTGGATATTGGCTGTGGAGAGGGCAATATTGGAGAGGTAGTTTTTTGGAATCAGGGTCAGATAGACATAGGTATGGATTTGGATCCAGAGGGGATCCAAAGGGCTACCGGCAGTTCCAAGTACAAAAAATTGATAGTAGGGGATGCCAGAAAGATCCCCCTGCCTTCATCTTCGGTAAAAACAGTTGTCAGCAACAGCACTTTCGAACACATAGAGGAGTCTGATACCAAAGCAATTTCAGAAGTCTCCCGAGTTCTCAAAAAAAATGGTCTTTTTTTTCTCACTGTTCCGAGCGATCGTTACAAAGAGACACTAGAATCCTATATCAAAAATCCCAAAGAATTTGCCTGGTATAACAGTCGAGTGATGCATTACAGATATCGAACTTTGGGTGAGTGGGAAAAGCTTTTGAAAAAAAACAGATTAAAGATCATCTCTCATCAATATTATTTCTCAAAAAAAATTATCCCCATCTGGTACAGGCTATTCAAAATGGCCGTGTTTCAGATCAGAGGACGTGAGTTGTGGTCATATATTCGTGATTCAAAATTCAGCAAACTTATTCCCAAAGGAGTTGTTTTCTCAGTCGAAAAAATTATCTTACCTGTGTTAATTAACAAATCTTTAGATTCAGATGGCACATGGCACTTTATCATCGCCCAAAAGAGTTAGTCCAAAAACTTACACAAAAAAATACTATTTAGAAGATTGTAGTGGGTATGACTTGTTCAAAAAAACGAACGGGGATGCAATCGACGACAGACTGCAAAAAATTGTGACCCTTCTCCCAAACCTCAAGAATGCAAAAATTTTAGACATAGGCTGTGGCAGAGGAGAACTAGGTATATATTTGGCAAAAAAAGGAAACTATGTGCTGGGTATTGATTATTCAAAAAACGCGATAGATCTCGCAAAAAAAGCTCTAAGTCTTCAGTCAGGATTTGTCAGGTCTAGATTGTCATTTCTTACACTAGATTTACATAACTTGGAGAGTCTGAAAAACAAATTTGATCTAATCGTCTGCACTGAGGTTTGGGAGCACATCTACCCCGACGAGCAAGACGCCTTACTCAAGTCGGTTCGCACGTTACTTAAGCCTGGAGGATTTGTGTTCATTCACACTGCCCCATCCCGGTGGTTCAACGAGTTTACATATCCCCTTTGGTGTTACCCGGTCAGTAGTTTTATTGTAGGCATTTGGAATAGGTTGTACAAAAAAAGCTATGGCAACATTCCTCCGCCCGAAGAACTTAGACCTCATTATCATCAGCTTATGCACGTAGCTGAACCTGACTATTTTTCTTTCAGGGCGACGCTCTTAAAAAATGGCTTTACAGGTAGTATCAGATCCACCAACATCACAGTAAACAAGCCAATATTTTCATTCAAAGATACCTTGTACAATTTTTTGGTTTACTTATCTCCTCTAAGCAACCTTTTTCCCTTAAACATATTTTGGGGCAATGACTTTTGGGTATTGGCAAAAATGATATGAAAATTGCCATTTTTCACAACTTTCCCGCAGGTGGCGGTAAGCGCACAGTCTTCGAACAGGCAAAAGGATTGCTTGCTCGCGGCCATCAGGTAGAGGCCTTCGAGCTTACAAACACAGACTCAAGCTTTTGCGATCTCAGAAAGCTCAAGTGTCGAGTTGCAGTTTTTCCGTTCGAAAAGGAAAGTTTTCTACCAGGCTTTTTATCTCGTCTCCAAAAAGATTATCAAAACTTTTTTGTTCTAAACCATGTTCACAAAAAAATTGCTACCCACATAAACAGCTCTGGGTTTGACGTAGCCCTAATTCACACCGACTTACACACAGAGTCCCCGTACATTTTGCAATATCTCAAGATTCCACATGTATATCATTGTCACGAGTTGCTTCGCATTGCTTACGAAAAAGAATATGCGTTTACAGAGTCGGTATCCTGGCCAAAGTATTGGTACGAGATGATTACTCGAAAGATCAGAAAGCAAATTGATCGCATAAATGCTCAAAGCGCAAAAAATATTATTACCAACTCAGAATACACCAAAAAAAATATTCAAATGGCATACGGTCGGATCGCCAAAATCTGTTATTCCGGAGTGGATCCCAAGGTGTTTAGACCTATTGGCAAAAGGACAAAATCCATTTTATTTATGGGCCAAAAGAATTATGTAGGCGGCTACGATTTTGTAAATGAAATTATGGCTCATATACCAATAGAAATGGGTATTCAGCTAAAAAACTTTGGCTTCCCCAAAGGCCGTCCAGATACGAAAAATGATCTTTTGCTCGCCAGATCATATTCTCAAGCGCTGGCCACTTTATGTGTGTCATATGGCGAGCCTTTTGGTCTCAAAGCTCTTGAGTCTATGTCATGTGGGACACCAGTGATGGCCACCCGCGAAGGAGGGTATCCAGACTCAATAGTGCCAGGCATTAACGGCTGGCTGTTCCCCAGAGATCCAAAAGTGTTTGCAAAACAGATAATCGCATTGGCAAACAACCCTTCAATATCAAATCGGATGGGTAGTAACGCCAGAAATCATGTTCTCAAATCTTGGACCTGGGACCGGCATGTTGGGCAGTTAGAAAAAATACTCTTGGATGTCGCACATGTCTGACGTTTCTACCATCATTGTAAAATACAAAGCCGAAGCCGAATATCGCAAGTGTCTGGCCTCTATCCCAAAAAAACAAACTGAAATCATCACGATAGACAATAATAAGATCAATAGGGGATACTCCCAAGGCAACAATCTGGGAGCAAGCATTTCAATTAAAAAGTATCTTTTCATTCTCAACCCGGACACAGTCCTTTTTTCAGACACCATACAGCGGCTAGTCTCGTTTCTGGATACTCATCCAAAAGCGGCCATCGTAGCCCCTCTCTTACTGGATTCTAAAGGGACTGCCTATCCACTCCAGGGTACATCTGAGCTGACGCCCATATCTGCCATTTTTAGCTTGTCTTTTGTCTACAAGTTTTGGCCAAAAAATCCAGTGGCAAATCACTATTGGCTCAAAGGCTGGGACAAAAAGTTCCCCAGATCAGTAGATGTAGTCCCAGGCACGGCATTTCTTATTAGAAGACAGGTATTTGAACAAGTAGGAGGTTTTGACGAAAAATTCTTTCTATATTTCGAAGAGTCTGATCTGTGCAAGCGAGTCAAAAGCTTGGGACACGAAATATGGATAGATCCCCAAGCTCGACTGATTCATCATTGGGCCCGAAGTACTAAAAAAGAAAACACCAAAGAAACATTTGTAAACAGCCGCAAATATTATTTCAGAAAGCATTTTGGAGCAGTGGGTGCTTTTTTAGTAGAAATGTTTTGCAATCCGAGGTCAGTGTTAAAATAATCATATGTTGACTGGCGTCGTTTTGACACACAATTGCAAAAAAGACTTAGTGCGCTGTCTGGAATCATTGGAGTTTTGTGATGAGATCTTGGTAGTAGACGACGATTCTATAGATCAGACTCTGACACTCGCAAAAAAAACCAAAGCCAAAATAATTTCCCGGTCTCTGGATGGCGATTTTGCAGCTCAACGCAATTTTGCCCTCTCTCATGTCAAGTCTGGTTGGGTGCTATTTATTGATCCAGACGAAGTAGTCTCAAAAGAACTAGCCTCAGAAATAATTCAAAATACTAGATACGAGATACAAAATACAGCTTTTTATATTCCTCGCATAGATTACATGTGGGGACGACTTCTCCTGCATGGGGATTCAGGACTTACCAAATTAGTCAGACTAGGCAAACACGACGCGGGAAAGTGGGTTTATCCAGTACATGAGATCTGGAAGGCAGATGGACCCACTGGGGAGATCGGCTTACCCTTACTTCATTATCCTCACCCAACCCTTTATCTATTTTTGTCCGAGCTAAATTTTTATTCATCGATCAGGGCCAAACAGTTTTTAAGTGAAGGAAAAACTACCAATCTGGTCGAGATCATACTCGGTCCGCCTTGGCGATTTTTTGAAAATTATTTTCTCAAGCTTGGAATATTGGATGGTACAGCTGGACTTGTTCATGCCATGTGTATGGCGTTTTATATGTTTTTGGTCGCCGGCAAGCTATGGCTCATGTCACATTCGCGCTCCTAGTCCTCTCGTTTATAGCCGGAAATATATTCAAAGTAGGTGGTGTGTCTTTACTGGACTTTTCGGTGTTCATATTCTGGATATTTACCCTCAAAAAAAACCACTTCAGACTAACCTTGCCCAAACCACATGTAATATTTATCTTTGTAGCCTTTTTGTCACTGCTGTTGGCAACTCGGTGGGGAGCCACCTCCCAGTTTATAGGTCTGCAATATTTAGTCAGATTTGTGATTTATTCAAGCTTGCCTTTTTTTACAAAACCATTGTTTGAAAAAAGAAGCCTTCATCACCTCATATATTATTTAGGTTTAGTCACAGTTATTATCGGTCTATCTCAGTACATATTAATGCCTGACGTCCGATTTCTTTCTGCTTGGAATTGGGATGACCACTATTTCAGAGTGATTGGCTCTTTTCTCGATCCCGGATTTACAGGTCTTTTGCTGGTACTATTTTTTACCTTTTACTTTTTCCACAGACACCGCTTTTTGACGATCCTCACTTTTATTACCATGGCCCTTACCTATTCCCGCAGCTCATATCTGGCATTTTTAGTTGCAGTAGGAATTATGGCTTTTCAAAAAAAATCACTCATGTTTTTTGTCAAAGGGACCCTAATACTCATTTTGACAATTGCAATTCTTCCTCGAGCCTCCCAGGGCGAGGGGGTAAAACTAGAAAGAACCAGTACCATCCAGGCCCGACTGATCAATTGGGGTCAGTCTATCCAGATTTTTTCAGACCATCCAGTTTTGGGAGTGGGGTTCAACACATATCGTTATGCGCAGAAAGATTATGGTTTTCTAGAAGAAAAAAACTGGCTACAAAATCACGCCGGCGCAGGAGCCGACTCCTCTCTCTTATTTGTCGCTGCAACGACCGGAGTAGTAGGATTGTTTTTTTACTTCGGCTATCTGAAATCTCTATACATGATACTTAATACAAAATACATGATACCCATACTAGTACACTCCTTCTTCCTCAATTCCCTTTTTTATCCAGCCACAATGTTATTGATAGCAATATTAATCATGGTTGGTAATTCACAAGAATCTCCTTCTTTATAGAATTGGTCGCCAGATCTTGGGCTTCAACAATTATTTTATTCTCTCCAGCATTCAAATTTACATTGGTAGAAAAATTCCCTTCCGCATCTACTATTAGTAGTCTCTGATTTACAAATATTCTGGCTCCAGGGTCAGTTACTCCTTTTACCTCTACTCGGGCAGTCCCACCCGTGATTGTGGAGCCTTCAGCCGGAGCACTCACCTCAAGCTTGGGAGTCTTTTTTAGATACAAAATATTAAGTGTTTTAGATTTTTGACTCAGGTTTCCTCCGGCATCTTTTGCTACAGCAACCAGCTTATTTTCTCCTTCTACTAGATTCACAGTCCCAAAGTGGAAAGTTCCATCCTCGGCTGCCACCAGATTGCCTATCTCTTCCTCGCCTCGTGACAGGTAGACTGTCACCCCAGGTTCAGTCGTTCCGGTCACCACTTGGGTGGCACTATTTGTTGCAGGATACGGGTTGTATAAAACTGGAGGAGGAGGGGGGATAAAGTCATTTTTGTCGACCGGTTTGTTTGCCGAGTTGATTTCAGCTAAGAATGCCGCCATTTTAACGACTGTGGGGACACCCAAGATCACAACCATAATGATAAGTACCACGGTTCCGATTCCCAAAAGTGTCGCGGTTCTCACACTCCGTTTTTCTTCCAGTCTTTGCAGCCTCGATCTATACATTCTGATGGTAAAATTGTACCACGATAGCGCCGAAGTAGCTCAAATGGTAGAGCGAGGCTTTCGTAAAGCTTAGGTAGTGGGTTCGATCCCCACCTTCGGCTCATTGGTCCATTGTCTTTCCAAAGCCTTGTCTGTATAAATATGGGGTGACACAGCGAAGTCTTGTACTCATAATTGCGTCTCTTCTGATGGCCTCGAGCCTGTCAATGATACTCTCGCCCAAATTGTCTTCACTTGTATATCCTCTTTTTTCCACTCAAATTCCAGGAGTATCAGAAAGTTTAGTGTCCGCAAAATCATATGATTTGGTTGAATTTGGAGTTACTTTTGTATTGGGGTTATTTATTTCAATAACAAATATTTTTCTCTTCAAGAAAGTCGAATCCAAAGAGCATCTTCTCAGCACTCTTTTAATCTCTGCAGGAGTAATCACATTTTTGCTTACAAAATTTGCTACATATTCCGGTCGGGCCGTGTTTGGTATCGTAATAGTGGTCGAGTTGTTTATATTATTATTGGCTATTTTCTCTTCACGAAAAAAAATATCCTCACAACACGACAATCGTCTAGTACATTTGAGTCTGCTCAATGGGATATTTTTAGGTTTTTTTTGTTTGCTGGCAATAAAGCTGATTACACCCATCGTGATTATCCCATTATCAGCGTTGGTTCTTATCCCGATAATAAATTTGTATTTTTCTTATACTTACTCTTCCTGGGCCAAGCAGATGGCTTTTTTTCCAGGATTCTTAGTTCCAGCCATCCTTTTATTTCCAACAGATCTTTCTAAAATAGTCATATCAGGGGCAACTATTCTTTTGATTTGGGGATTATCAACATACTTAAAACGAACTATATTTCCCATACGGCTTTTATCTTCATATATATTGCCATCACTTTTAGTATTTCTTGCTGCATACAACCCCACATTTGTGATAGGTAATTTTGATTCGGTCGAAGAGGGTTTTTGGAGCGCCTGGGTCCAGAGGCTCTTACAAGGCGATGTTCTGTACAAAGATGTCATGGTATATCATCCTCCAGTATTTATTTGGGGGTTATATGTATTTGAAAAATTGGTTGGTGTATCACTGGTATCCCAAAGACTATTTATGCATCTACTTCAAGTAGCAGGAGCAATCATATATCTGTTTTTTATAAAAAGAATTATAAAAAGTCGAGGTCTGGTTATTCTTCTTATGCTTGTCTATTTCGGTCTTACTACAACCGCTGTAAAAAACAATGTAGAAATACGTGTTGGTCTGGGGCTACTTAGTCTATTGGCTATTTCTTATTCAAGATTTTCGACAGCCGGAGCTCTTGCAGCTATTTCACTATTTTCCAGTGTTGAAGTAGGCCTAGCCAGTATTGTCTCCGGTCTTGCGTTCAGCTTATTTCAGTCAAAAAACAGACTGAAGAGTGTTTTTTCTTGGAGTCTAGGTTTTGTCATCGGTAGCCTTCCAATATTGGCAATCTTGGCATGGCTTGGAAGTCTCGGTCATTTTATAAATCAAATCACTTTTTATGCATCTATTTTTTCCCAGGGGTATTTCAACTCTCCAGTAGATAGGGCTATTAGTTTGTCTTTCTTTCACTGGCATATATTTAATCAATTTTTTGGATCCCCGGCTATGTGGTATGAGCTAATAAAATTAGTCACATTTTCATCAGTTATATATGGCTTATTGAAACTTTTTTTCAAAAAGGCCTTGTCAGAAGACAATCTAATACTGAGTACTGCCATTATGGCCGGCGTGCTTACAAGAGTCGCCCTGGGCAGATCAGACTACTTACACTTACTGTTTCCTCTTTTAGTTGTAATTGCCTTGGTAGGGTATGGCATCGATAGACTAAATGATCAAAAGCCAAATCTTGCAGTTCTACTGACTACTATTTTAGTCATGGTTTTGGCCAGAGAAGGGATCAATTCGGCTTACCTAGAAAATCTCTCTTTCCGACTCCAAACTTACGGCTCTATTGTAGATGAGTTTCATACCTACAAGACCCCAAGAGCCGTGGGCATCCAAAGAGATTCCAGAGTCACAGCCGACTCCGAAAATGAGCTAATTTCATACATTCAGTCCAATACCACAGCCGCGGACTCAATATTTACCTACCCTTGGTATCCCGAGCTATATTTTATTACGGATAGAAAAAATGCCACATCAGTTGATACTCCTTATGCGTTTTATACCCCAGAACATCAAAAAAAAATTCTGTCCGATCTTTCAGAAAAAAAGCCAAAGTATGTCATCTACAACCCTGACATGAATTTTGGAGGCCTCTCAGTGGGCTCTTTGTCAGATGTAGACAATTACATAAAATCACACTACAAAGTGGTCAAACAGTTTGGAAAAAACCAAGTCTTAGAATCACAATAGGTATGGACAAGTTCTCCGCCACTTGGATATCTCACTCTTCACTCTCAGATTATCTGAAATGTCCCCGGGCCTACTATCTAAAAAACATGTGGAGAAACCCCGCCACTGGTCACAAAGTCAGTGTCATGTCACCGGCTCTTGCCCTCGGTCAGTCAGTCCACGAAGTAGTTGAGTCTCTAAGTAGTCTTCCAGTTGAAAATAGATTCGCAGAGGACTTACTAGAAAAGTTTGAAAAAAGTTGGGCAAAAGTTTCAGGATCCAAAGGCGGGTTTACAAGCCCAGACCAAGAACAGCAGACCAAGTCTCGAGGTGTTCAGATGCTTCAAAGAGTTATAAATAACCCGGGTCCGTTAAAAAACAAAACTATCAAGATCAGAGAAACTGTCCCATATTATTGGTTATCAGAAGAGGACAATATTATTTTGTGTGGCAAGATCGACTGGCTGGAGTATGTAGAGGCCACAGACTCGGTCAATATTATTGATTTCAAGACGGGCAAATATGATGAAGATCCCGAGTCTCTTCAGCTCCCCATCTATTTTCTTTTGGCCGGACACACTCAGAGTAGACCTGTTTCAAAAGCGTATTACTGGTATCTCGACCGCGATGACGCTCCCAAAGAAGTTATCCCTCCGGATTTGGTCGAGTCAGAAAAAAAAGTCCTAAGTCTTGCCAAAAAAGTGTCACTCGCCCGTAAGCTCAATCATTTTCAGTGTCCAAAACTTGGGGGTTGCAGATCGTGTGATTCATTGGAAAAAATTGTCTTGGGCAAGGCAACTCTGGTGGGGACAAATGATTTTGGTCAGGATGTGTATGTACTCGCTTAAAAGAAACCGCAGATCACGTGGTATCAGTATTTCCATAAGGCCCGGAGGCGAAGTCATAGTGACTGCCCATCCTCTCATGCCAAAATATGCTATAGAGGCATTTGTGAGAACCAAACAAGATTGGATAGACAAGCATCGCCAAGTTCAGTTAACCAAAGCCCCACTTCTTACAAAGCTCGAAGAAAAAAAAGAATATCAGGTTCACAAGTCCAAAGCTCTTGCCCTTGCCCACGCTCGTCTCGAACACTTTAATCGTGTATACGGCTTCAAATACAATTCAGTCTCAATAAGAAATACGGCATCCAGATGGGGGAGTTGTAGTAGGTCCGGAAATCTAAATTTTAGTTACAAGATTGCTCTTATTCCCCTTGTCCAAGCCGATTACATCATAGTCCACGAGCTGTGTCACCTAAAGGAGTTTAACCACTCTCAGAGATTTTGGGACTTAGTAGCCATTACCTATCCTGATCACAAAAAGATACGAAAGCTCCTTCGTGACACTAGCTTACAGTGACACCTATCATGTCAAAAGCCTTGTACCGGGCCCGCACCTCAGCTCTAAATTTGTCAGCTAGATTACTCGAGTACTTTCCATGTCCGCCAGTCTCCATCTTTCCGCACAGCCATCTCTCGGTGTCTTCGACTATTCGCCTTACTTCTCGACCAATTTCATTGAACTTTTCTTGGTTGGCCTCCTGATTTTTCAGATACGCCTCATGAATTTTATCAAATAGCTCAAACTCCTCTTTGTGTTTGACCAGCATGTCTTCAAATGCTTGTTTGTATCTAGTCATTTTGGCAAATATGCAAATAAATCGATCTTGTATCCGTCCGGGTCAGACACTACCGCATATCTTTGTCCCCAAAATGCGTCCCAGGGCTCAGTGACAGTCTTATGTCCTGCAGATTTTACTTTTTCAAATGTCTCATCCACCTCCTTGGGAGACTCATATAGCAGTGCAAACGCAGATGTTGTTCCCGGCCCTGGCTTTTGGTTACCATCTATCATGAGCCGCACTGCGCCTTCTTTTGAAATAGCCTCTAGGTGGTCCTCATCCGGTTTGTACTCCGGAAACTCAAATCCCAAAAGAGTGTAAAACTCCACAGTCTTAGTAAGGTTACTAGTTGTGACCCCCACCGCATCTAATCGCATAATCCTTAAATAATATCACCGGATTCGACGAAATCAACGTGATAAATCAACCAAATACTTGGCAAAAATAGGAGCGACGGTCTGGTTTGCCACCCTGTTTGGGTGAGAGTCCCAGAAGGCAAACCGTTCATACTCTGGTTTCAGAAAACCATTTTCATCCGACAGTAGTCCAAAAAAATCAAATACATATATATTTTTCTTTCCATCCAGAAATTCATCAGACTTAAGCCAGTCAACCAATTGCGTAGCTCTTTTTGCATTATCTACGTTTGTTGTAGATTTTCGAGCCGGCGGGGGAGTCAGAAGTACAAATTTTTTGTTTGGATATTTTTTTAGGCTTTCTCGAATTGCTTTGTAGTACTCGATGTCTTGCTGCAGCTGCTCTTCTGAGACGATTCTGGTGGTCGGATAACAGTTTTTAAAAGCAATTACGTCATAAGACAGTATTGAAGCCAGTGTTATGTCGCTCGGTTCCCTGGAAAATATTTCTGCATATTCTCTAGGACTGTTGTTACTAAGAGAAATTTTGTAATCGGTCCCCGTTATTTGTCCTTTGTCGTCAGTCAGCCCTCTCAGGTGTGTCAGTTTAGAGAGTACCCCGCCCAATATAGGAGAGAGGTTATAGTTATGATCCCAAAATTCTATCTTGGCATCGATCTTTCGGATCTCATCTCTCACGTTTCCCTCGCGAATCAGGTTTCCTCCGGTAGAGTGGTGAATAAATAGTATTTTTGAGTCTGCTGAAAAGTTGGCCTTTACTTGATTTTTCATCATAAAACTAGCGAGTGGCATCAAGCATGCCAATGCCAACATTATCTTATACAATTTTAACAACATTAAAAAGTTGCCGAATAAGGTAAATCAGTCCCAAAAAAGTGAACAATTGGTTCAAAACTATGTTTACATAAGGGTTTGAGATGAGTTTATATGGATGATCGACTTTGATGTTCAGTCTCTTGTTGTTAAGTAGCGGCAAGCCTTGGGAAAAGATATCTACTAGGTTTGCAGCTATCATGCACGCCCAGCCATACCACCCTACATTATTTTGGATAGCCAGATACAGCACAAAACCTGTGATTAACACTCCAAAAGAGGTCATAAAAGCCAGAGTTACTTTGTCACGGCGAGACGCAAGAGGGGACTGAAACATGATCTTCATTTCTTGGGTAGGATGAGGAAACAAGTCTAGTACAAAGTGAGATAAAAAAGAGGCAGATATTCCCAAAACAGGGTTACTGGTCATCTGTGATATGACCAGACCAGCAATCACATGATTTTGAATCATCATGGAGCGGGGTACGAGAATCGGACTCGCATCTCATCCTTGGGAAGGATGCATACTACCACTGTACTAACCCCGCAACGTAACACTATTTTACAACCTTCTGCACAATACTTTTAGTTTCAACCCGGGTTCGATAAGTCTGGGATTTGGGATCTCGTTGTTTGTCGCAATCTGTTGCCACTGAAACCCATCTCCACAAAACTGGACAGAGATATCCCACATCGTGTCACCTTTTTCTACTGTGTATTCCACTGGTTTCTCCGGCTCCAGCTTTGGCAAAGTTATTTTCATACCTTTCACAAGCATAGAAGGATTGTTTCCTATTGTTTCTTTGTTTTGATCATAGATCTTAGTCCAGGCATACCCATCGCCATATGCATCTTCAGCAATCTTCCAGAGACTGTCGCCAGCTTCGATAGTATATGCACCGTCTTGGACTTCTGTCGAAGTAGCAGAGATATTGTCTGAACTTGCCGTTTTATTTATGGACTTTATATAACCGCCTATGACGTAAGCGCTCAATATCAGGACCACAATCCCCAAAACAAACGTCATCTTGTCCTCATTTATACGAAAAATTCTCAAAACAGCTTCCATACTTGCATGTGCAAAATTTGACCTCAATATATTACCCTCTTGTCAAAAAAGCAATACATCGTGACATACACTCTCCGATTTGAGATAATAGTAAGTGGAACACCCGTGGGGTCGTAGCGCAGTTGGTTAGCGCGGCTCCCTGTCAAGGAGCAGGTCGCGGGTTCGAGTCCCGTCGGCCCCGCAAATGCCTGAAATTCTTCTCTCAAATATGGCCTTGTGGCCACTAGCTGGTCTACCACTGGAATACACAGGCTTAATAGCAAGAAGTCTGGGTTATGATGGGGTCGAACACATTCCCACAAAGGTCGGAAGACGACAGCTGGCAGACGGAAAAATCGGACCAGTTGCAAGAATAAAAGCGGCCCATGTCAGCTGGAGGTCAGAACCTTACGGCGAAAGTGGTCGTAAAAAGGTCTTGGAGTATCGGAAAACCCACGGACTTCAAAAAACAGTTGCTGGACTAATAACAATTGCTACTTTGCCACTGGCAGAAGAATCAGAAGAGTATTTGACCAGGTTACAAACTATCCTAGGTAATAAACTACCAGTGATTTTATATTCAGACAAACTGGCTGACAAACACCCGAGTCAGATGCCATTCAAGGAAAAATCTGTTCAAATCACAACAGCAGCACTAGGCCATCTTGGTGCGACCTCACTTCCGCATCTAGTAGATATACTACACGGATTGGATGTTCATCCCTGTTATGACACAGTACACAGCCATGACTTACAGGATCCAATCAAAGCCTTTGTTCAAACTAATTCTCGAGAAGTTCATATTGGCGTAGATAGAATTGATACCCAGGAAGATCATGGTGACACTTCCGAATTAGAAGACTATTTACTAGCCGAAAGATTTGTGGTCGAATCGGCAATTCCCAACTTCGCCAAACTAGCCAGGGTTGCGGCCTCGTTAAAAAATTCATTGCGCTCATGAAAAGAGTAATAATAATCGCAGGTCTCATGGGCAGTCCAAACGGCAATTGGAAGCCCTGGCTCATGGCAGAACTTGAGAAAAAGCAGATCCTGGCCGCCTCAGTCTACATGCCCGAGTTTGACAATCCTACTCCAGAAGGCTGGTCAGCCGAGCTTACACACCAAATAAATCTCAATCCTGAAGACGAAATATATCTAGTTGGCCACAGTCTGGGAGGTACGACGATCCTTCATTATCTCCAGTCTCAAAACGCCAAGCCTGTTTCCGGGGCTATTTTTGTGGGTAGTCCGTGTGGAGTCGTAAAAAATAACCGGATTGACAATTTTTTTACCAAGTCATTTGACTTTCAAAAAATCAGATCAAATTGCCATCAGTTCAGTGTCATCCACAGCGACAATGACCCATACGTCCCCGAAGAGCACGCTCATATATTGGCAAAGGAATTATCAGCTGACCTGACCATCGTCCCCAGAGCTGGTCACTTCAATACAGCCAGCGGCAGCTTCACCCTTCCAAAATGCCTAGATAGTTTAATGAAGATGACAACCCGATTAACTGAATGAACAAAGAATATGCCTCTATCCGTGTCCTAGTGGTCCAAGACGGCAAGGTCCTCGTCATCCATCGCCTAAATCATGGTGAGGAATACTGGGTTTTTCCTGGAGGTCATGTAGAAGAAGGGGAGTCGGCAGAAACTGCCGCCAGGAGAGAAATTCTCGAAGAAACAAGTCTAAGAGTCACCGAAATCTTACAAATCATTCCCTATCAACACCCCAAAAACAATGAGCTTCAAGCGGTAGTTGTGGCTCAAGTTGAACCAGGCACGCCCAGACTTGGCAATGGTAATGAGGTATTTACACCAGAGGACCAATACACACCCCAGTGGTTAGATCTGAAGACTGCATTGACGCTTACTAATATTCTTCCCTCCCCAGCCGCCAAAATCTTTCACGATCTTTTTGCTAAACTATCTTAATGCATCGGGGAATCAAAAAAGCTAGACTCGACAAGGACAAAAATGGCGTAGACGACAGGCTGGATCTGATTACAAATATCTGTGCCGTCATTCTTCCCTTTACGACCCTAGATCAACTCTATTTGATCTATGTCCAAAAGAAAACTGAGGGTGTATCTGCCACCACCTGGCTCCTTTATGGCATACTCAGTATCCCCTTGTTCGTATACTCTCTAAAGCGCAAAGACAAGCCAATGATAGTTTTGAATGGGCTGTGGGTAATAATTGACCTTTCAGTCTGGATGGGTGTACTTTTGTACCGATGAAAACTAGTCGCAGCATGTCCAATCTAGAGATCGCAAAGCTGTTGCGGTCAGTCTCAGCCGCTCTCGTCCTCTCAAATGCCAATAGATTTAGAGTTATTGCCTATGACAAAGCGGCCGACGCCATCGAGCACGCCAGCTCGGAGGTCAAAGATCTCTGGGACGACGGAAAGCTCAAGGATTTGGCAGGAGTTGGTGAAGGAATTGCTAGCTCTTTGGACGAATTATTTTCGACTGGTCACATCAAGCATTTTGAAGAAATACTTGCTCCATTTCCAGAATCCGTCTTTGAGCTCATGGAAGTTCCGGGTATCGGTCCAAAAAATGCTCTCAAATTTTCCAAAGCCTTTGGTATCACTCATGCCCACTCAGCCGTAAGTAAGCTCGAAAAAGCCGCCAAAAAAGGCGAGATTGCCAAGCTGGAAGGGTTTGGAGAGGACTCCCAGACCAGAATACTCCAGGGCATCACCGAATTATCTGGCCGGTCAAAGCGAATATTGTTGGACCAAGCCCATACTATCGCCGATTCGCTAATCGCCTACATGCAAAAAAATCCCCATGTCAAAAAAATTGATTATTTGGGCTCACTTAGGAGGCAAGCCAGCACCGTGGGAGATCTTGATTTCTCAGTCGCCACCGAACATCCAAAAGAAGTCATAGACCATTTCTGCAAGTATCCTCACAAATCTCGAGTTTTGGAAGCAGGAGAAAAGTCCGCCTCTCTAATACTTCCTGGGGATCATCAAGCCGATCTTATGGTCCAGCCTCCTGAAGCCTACGGATCACTCCTGCAGCACTTTACCGGATCCAAACATCACAATATTGCTCTGCGCGAGCTAGCTCTAAAAAAAGGTTTTTCTTTATCCGAGCACGGAATACGTCCACTAGGTCATGACGAGTCTGTAAAACCATACGACGATCCCAAATTGATAAAAATTCCGACCGAAGAAAAATTCTACAAATTCTTAGGACTCGACTGGATCCCGCCCGAGCTTCGGGAAGGCCGGGGTGAGATTGATGCTGCCAAAGCTCACACTCTCCCAAGATTGATCGAAGTAGGGGATATAAAAGGGGATCTCCAGCTCCATTGCAACTTCCCCATCGAGCCTAGTCACGATTTGGGACAAGACCCGCCGGAAGAAATGGCCAAAATCGCCAAAACTCTAGGTTATGAATACATCGGACTGACCGATCACAATCCAAGCCTAGCCGGTCATACTGAAAAGCAGATTATTGATTTAGTAAAAAAGCGCTCAGAGGCCATCAGAAGCACCAAAGCCGGTGTCCACATCTTTGTCGGTCTCGAGATCGATATCCAGCCAGATGGCAAATTGGCCCTTCCCGAGGCTGCTCTCGAGTATCTGGATTATGCTTGTGTATCCATACACAGCAGTTTCCGTCAGACCAGAGACCAGGCCACCACCCGTGTTCTTCGCGCTCTCGAGCACCCCAAAGTCAGGTTTCTTGCCCACCCGACCGGAAGACTATTGGGAGAGCGTGAAGGCGTAGAACTCGATTGGGATCAGATTTTTGATTTTTGTCTCAAGCATAATAAGTGGCTGGAGATCGATGGCTGGCCAAACCGTCTCGATCTTCCAGACGTGATTGCTCACGATGCGATCAAACGAGGTATCAAACTAGTCGTAGACACGGACTCGCATGCAGCCGCTCAACTCCCCTTTATGAAATATGGCGTCTCAGTCGCCCGCCGTGCCTGGGCCACCCAAAAAGACATTATCAATACAAAGTCACTTCGAGAAATTCTCCCTCTTTTGTCATCCCGAGCGTAGCCGAGGGATCCCTCCATTCCACTTCGTTCCAGTCGGGATGACATTACAACAAGAAAACGCCATCCTTGTATATTACTTTTTCACTTCCATCAGAAAGGATGGCCGTCACAGTCCTCTTGGTCGTACTGATCATATCTGTGTGTACGCTCGAATCATTAAATCCCATTTCTTTCCATTGAGCAGGTTTAATTTTTGATGGATCACCATCGTAACTGTCTTGATATGCACTCCCCAGAGCAATGTGGGTATTTCCAAAAGGTCCTGAAATATTTTCATCAAATAGGGTTTCCGCCATAAATCGGTCTATTCTGGATAATCTCTTGTCAGTCAAAGAAAATTCCCCGATCTTGTCAGCATCTTTGGTGTCTATCATGGCTTTCAGCACGTCATAATTTTTATTAGCACTTGATTTGACGACTCGGCCATCTTTAAATTCCAATCTTATCCCTTCAATCAGTGACCCATATCTATACAACGGCTGGTTAAATTCGATATATCCTTCCGTTCCTCGCCAGTCAGGACTGATAAATACCTCAAAAGAGGGGATATTTCGCCCCGATCCCCCCAGCCACTTTCTATGAGGACCAATTTTTATCTTCAGATCAACACCATCTCCCTCCACATGCAATTGAGAAACTGAGATACTGTTCAGCTTTGCTTTGATCTCATCATTTTTCTTTGTCACTTCTTTCCACTTGGCAATTGGGTCGGTTTCATCCAAAAAACAGGCTTTGATTATCTGCTCCCAATACTCTGGGAGACTCATATTTGCTTCTTTTGCCATGGCCGGTGTACCAAAGAGAGCCAGAGTCCAGGTATATTTGCCATCATTTTCTTTCTTGTTTAGCCATTTTTTGATTGACCTGATTGCCTTTTGCCTTATCATAATTTTCTTCGGGTCCACTCCTTCAAGTTCGTGCAAATCAGTATCGGCAATGATCGTGATCGAGTGATCTATGGTGTCAGCCAGACCCTTGAGATATTTTTTGGGCTCAAATTTTAAGAATTCTTCATCAGCCAGCTCATATACCTCGCGCGACACATCATCAGGCAAATAGTTTGTAATATAGTGAGCCCTTGATCTAATCAATTGATTTCTGATTTCCACATATAGAGGTTTGGCGGCTTCATTTATCGTAATCCGTACTACCTCACCAGGTCTTACGCCCTCGCCCGAGTTGAGGGCAAAGTTCACCAACACTTTCGCATACCGTTGCAAGATGACTTTACTTGGAGTAAAACTATTCATATGGAATTGGTTTGGGTCATTATAGGTATAGGGGCAGTCGTAGTCTACTTCGTGATCGTCTACAACGATTTTGTTACTTCCAGAGCTCGCATTAGAGCTTCTATTCAAGAAATTGGCAATCAGCTCAAGCGTCAGACCGAGCTTCTGCCAAATTTGGAAACTTCAGCCAAGGCCTATCTCAAGCACGAAAAAGATATCTTAAAGATGCTCTCAGATGCCAGGAAGATGACCGCCGCGGGTGAGGACGCATCTGAAAAGATCGCTCAGGTTCTGCCCAAGATCCAAGTAGTCGTGGAGAGCAATCCCGAGCTCAAGGGTGTAGATGTGATCACCAAGCTCATGGACGAGCTCAGGGACACTTCAGACAAGGTTATGTACAGTAGAAGGACTCTCATCGATCTCTCGGCCGACTACAATATCAAGCTGGCAACTTTCCCCACCAATCTTGTCGCCAAAGTCTTTGGCTTTACCCCCGAAAAGGGCTTAGATACTCCCACCTCAGGTGCTCATCTCACCGTTTCTGAATCAGACACTCACACTCCCAAGATTTCCCTGTAATTCATGCAAAACGTCTTTGAATCGGTCGAGGCAAACAAGCGCAAAAGCTGGCTAGTCATGATCCTCTTTACCTCTTTTGTCCTCGTATCCTCGTATTTTATCTCCCGGGGCCTGGCCTACTACTACGGCTACGAATCAACAGGTCTTGAGCTTACGGGCATGGCCTTTATTATCTCGGGGGCTATGAGCTTTGCCTCCTACTATTGGTCAGACAAGATAGTTTTAGGACTCTCGGGCGCCAGGCCAGCGGATCGCAAAAAGGATTTTCATTTTTATACCGTGGCCGAAAATCTGAGTTTGGCAGCAGGGATCCCAGTGCCCAAGCTCTACGTGATCGAGGACACGGCTCTCAACGCCTTTGCCACCGGCCGGGATCCGGCTCATGCGGCAGTCTGTGCCACTACTGGACTTCTGTCTACCCTAAGTCGCACCGAGCTCGAAGGCGTAGTGGGCCACGAGCTATCCCATGTGGCAAATTATGACACCCGCCTCATGTCCATAGTCACTATCCTAGTTGGCCTCATCACGCTCCTAGGAGACTGGTTTTTTAGAGCTACCTATTTTGGCGGCCGAGGGAGAGACCGAGAGGACAAAGGGTCCGGAGCCATATTATTGGTTATTGGCATCGTATTTGCCATGTTGTCCCCCATCATTGCCCAGCTGATTCAGCTGGCCATCAGTAGAAGAAGGGAGTACCTGGCCGATGCCACCTCAGTCCGCCTCACTCGCCAGCCCAGTGGTCTGATATCTGCTCTCAAAAAGCTGGGGGCCGACCGCGAGCCTCTGGAAGCAGCAAATAAAGCCACCGCTCATCTGTACATCACAAATCCTCTCAAAAATCACCATGATGCTGTAGGCTGGTTTGCCAACCTCTTCAACACTCATCCCCCTCTAGAAGACCGCATCAAGACCCTGGAACAGATGGTTTAGTTTTCACGACTTATTACCACGAAAATTAGTCTCAAAACAAATAGGATATTTATATTTCTAAAATCTGCTATTTTCATAACAACTTATAGTCAACCTCTTAAAAAAATATAACTTTCTTGTCAGAAGCTTCAATAGGTTAATGACCCAGTTTGATATCTTGACACCACACCCTCTTTTTTCTATTATCACTCTCACTAACTGACTGCCAAATATGGATCCAAATAAGCTAACTCACAAGTCCCAAGAGACCCTAGTCGCTGCCACCGAACTGGCAAAAAAGCGGTCTCACCCAGAAGTCACGTCCGCCCACCTACTCTTGGCCCTTTTGGCAGACTTTGACGGCGTCGTAGTCCAGCTTTTGCAAAAGATGGACGTGTCAATTTCTGATCTTGCCCAAAAAGTAGAAACATTTTTAGAAAAAGTTCCATCAGTTACGGGTCAAAGCGAAACCCAGATCGGATCAGATCTTCAAAAGGTGCTAAAGGCATCCTTTGAAGAAGCAAAATACTTAAAGGATGTGTATATTTCTCGGGAACACCTCTTTTTGGCACTCACAAGTGTCGAGTGTCAAGTTTCTCCTATCCTCAATTCTCTACCGATAAATAGGGCCAAAATGATAAAAGAACTAGCGTCTTTACGTGGTTCACAAAAGTCTGATTCGCCTGAAGCAGAAAGCACATACAACGTGCTAGAAAAGTACACAACCAACCTTACCAGTCAGGCGCGGGCTGGCAAGTTGGACCCCGTCATCGGCAGAAATGATGAAATCCGTCGAGTTATGCAAATTCTATCACGAAGGACCAAGAACAACCCAGTGTTGATAGGTGACCCCGGCGTTGGCAAGACCGCGATAGTCGAGGGTCTGGCCCAAAGGATCGCGGGAGGTGACGTCCCCGAGAGTTTGAAGGGGAGGGAGGTCCTATCTTTGGACTTGGCAGCCCTCCTGGCGGGTTCCAAATTTCGGGGTGAGTTTGAGGACCGCCTCAAGGCACTCCTCAAGTCTCTAGAAGAGGCGTCTGGACGCTATCTGTTGTTCATGGATGAGCTCCATACCCTAGTTGGAGCCGGGTCAGCAGAGGGGGCTACAGATGCGGCAAACATCCTCAAGCCGGCTCTCGCCCGGGGAAGTTTACACGCCATTGGTGCCACTACTCTCAAAGAGTATCGCCAGTATATAGAAAAAGATGCAGCCCTCGAGCGCAGGTTCCAACCAGTCTTAGTAGGTGAGCCGACGCCCGAAGATACGGTTGCCATACTCCGGGGTCTCAAAGAGCGTTATGAGCTGCACCATGGGGTAAGGATCACCGACGATGCCGTCGTCTCAGCCGTAAATCTGTCTATTCGCTACATTCCAGATCGATTTTTGCCAGACAAAGCTATTGATCTGATCGACGAAGCTACCAGCTCCCTTCGTATGGATATAGACTCCAGACCTGCCGAACTAGACAATATGAGTAGAAAAGTAACTCAGATAGAAATCGAGCTAGCTGCCATGAAAAAGGAAAGTGAAAAGTCTGTGGAAAGTAGGAAAACTCAATTACAAAAAGAATTAGCGGATCTCAAGGAGTCTCTTTCCCAGTCAGAGCTGAAGTGGAGGACCCAAAAAGAGCAGCTCAAATCCATCCAAGTCCTCAAAGAGCAGGCAGACGCAGCTCGTATCGAGCTAGAACGAGCAGAAAGAAACGTTGATCTAGAAAAAGCCGCCGAGCTCAAATACGGCAAGTTGCCTGAGCTGGAAAAACAGTTAAATGAGGCTCAAAAAAAGTGGGAAAAAGTTCCTCCCGAGGAAAAGATCTTAAGACTCGAGGTAACTCAAGAAGATATAGCCGAAGTGGTCGCCCGCTGGACAAATATTCCGGTTTCCAGGCTTATCTCGTCAGAAAAAAGTAAGCTCACTCACCTTGAGGACGAATTGCACAAAAGACTGGTCGGCCAGACAGAAGCCGTAACCCAGGTAGCCAATGCCATCCGCAGGAGTAGAGCTGGAGTGTCTGAAGAAGGCCGGCCCATTGCCAGCTTTATCTTTCTGGGCCCCACAGGTGTTGGTAAAACCGAGCTAGCCAGATCTCTGGCCGAGGTCCTGTTCAATGACGAAAATGCCATGATCAGAATTGACCTATCCGAGTACCAAGAGAGTCATACGACAGCCCGTCTCATAGGTGCCCCTCCTGGGTACGTAGGTTACGACGAAGGTGGTCAGCTAACCGAGGCAGTTCGTAGAAGGCCATACTCGATTGTTCTTTTTGACGAGCTCGAAAAAGCCCATCCCAGTGTATTCAATCTATTTTTGCAGATCTTAGACGATGGCCGCCTGACCGATGGCCGTGGTAGAGTGGTCAATTTCAAAAACACGGTCATTATTATGACCTCAAATTTAGGATCAGATCTTATCCAAAAAGAAACAGATCAAAAGCAGCTCAACACCAAGCTAAATGAATTGTTGCGAAAGACCTTTAAGCCCGAGTTTTTAAATAGAGTCGACCAGACGATAGTCTTTGATCCCCTAGATCAAAAACAACTCGAAAGTATTGTCGACATCCAGCTTGAGCGAGTAGGCCGCAGGCTCAAAAAACAAAATCTACGTCTCGAAGTGACATCTGATGCCAAGAAATTATTGGCCAAGATTGGTTTTGATCCCACTTTTGGTGCCAGACCCCTAAAAAGAGCTATCCAAGATCACGTTCTCGATGAACTAGCCCTCCAGATTATTGAGGGAAAGATTGAAGACGGCTCCACCGTCCACGTAGATGTCGCAAAAGATAAGATAGTGATAAAGTAAATATATACGCCAAACCCAGAAGTCAGTACAATCGATGACCTGCTTAGTATAAGGGTAAAAAACTTCCCAGATCATCAGTTGCCAAAAACCACCACGACCATAACAGTAGTCCGAGTCTCAGAAGACGGCGAAAAAAAATTGAAAGTGACTCCACAGGGCGAAGTATTTTTAGAAACTCCGTGATAAACTTGAAGCTAATATGGACGTCGCGCATGTCGCAAAATTAGCAAATTTACCTCTTAAGCCCGGAGAAGAAGAAAAATTCTCCACCCAATTTGACGAAACCCTAAAGACCGTAAACCTCATCAACGAACTAGATACTCAAAACACACCTCCTACTTCACAGGTCACAGGTCAAAAAAACAAAACCAGGCCAGACGTCATAGACAAGAGTCGTGTTCTCCCTGTTGTTACCGCTCTTTCAGGAGCAAAAAAAACCCGCCAAAATTATTTCGTCGTCCCCAATGTCTTCAATGCTCAATAAACACTCGTTGACTGAAGCCTTAGATGGCCTGAGGTCCAAAAAATTTAGTTCCAAAGAACTCGTTCAATCGTGTTTGGATGAGATAAAAAAATCCGATCCCCAAGTCCACGCCTTCCTACACATTAACGAAAACGCCATTGAGGAAGCGGAAAAATCCGACTTACAACCAACAACTAACAACTTATTACTCAATGGAATCCCAATCGCCGTAAAAGACAATTTTTTAACAGTCGGTATCCCTACCACAGCCAGTAGCAAGGTATTGGATGGTTACATGCCACATTACGAGTCCACAGTTACCCAAAGACTCAAAAATGCTGGAGCAATTATTTTGGGCAAGACAAACATGGACGCGTGGGCTCACGGCAGCTCGACCGAGACCTCAGATTACGGACCGACAAAAAATCCTCGAAACTTGGGACATTTGCCTGGTGGTTCTTCCGGAGGATCCGCAGCAGCTGTTGCCGCTGACATGTGCATAGCAAGCATTGGTTCTGAAACTGCAGGTAGTATTCGTCAGCCAGCGGCCTGGTGTGGAGTCGTAGGTTTCAAACCCACCTACGGCCGTGTTAGTCGCTACGGTGTCGTGGCTATGGCCAGTTCCACCGATTCTCCGGGACCGCTGACCAAAACAGTTGCCGATGCCGCTCTCCTTACCAGGATTATTGCCGGTTCTGATCCATACGATGCCACTACCTCAAATGTAGAAATACCAGATTACACACAACTCACATCAGATAAGAAGCTGAGAATTGGTCTCCCCAAAGAATACCTAGAAGTAATGGAACCAAAAGCCCAAGAATTGGTGCTTGCAGCAGCAAAAAAAATGGAAAAACTGGGCCACGAGGTCGTTGAAATGTCTCTTATCCATCCAAAGTATTCCATTGGTGTTTACACCATAGTCCAAAGAGGTGAGGTAAGTAGTAATCTTGCCCGCTACGATGGTATTCGATATGGTCAAGATCGCAGTGTCTTCGGTGACGAAGCCAAGCGAAGGATTATGCTGGGAACATTTGCCCTCTCGTCAGGTTATCACGACCAGTACTACACCAAAGCTCAAAAAGTTCGCACTCTTATCATTAATGATTTCAAAAAAGCTTTTGAAAAGTTTGATCTACTGATAGATCCTGCTTCTCCAGGTCCAGCTCTGGCTCTGGGAGCCACGGCAGAAGACCCCATGTTTGGAGAAAATCAGGATATATTGGTCGAGCCATCCAGTATCGCCGGTCTTCCCGGCATCAGCGTACCATGTGGAAATGTAGGAGATTTACCGATCAGTTTTGGATTTATTGGCCCTCAGTTCAGTGAGAGTCTAATATTACAAGCCGCTCATCAGTATGAATCATCCCTTTAAAAAACTACTCGCCCACAAAAATTTCAAGCTTCTTTGGAGCTCGCAGCTTCTGTCTCAGCTGACTATCAATCTGGTCAACTTTTCTATCTTGAGCGCCATCTTTGAGCAGACCAGCTCGTCTATCGCCGTCTCTCTTCTTTGGGTCGCTTACTCTCTTCCAGCCCTATTTTTTGCTCCATTTTCTGGCAGCATCGTGGACGCTTTTAGTAGACGCAAGATGATGATCGTCACCAACTTTCTTCAGGCCGTCACCGTCTCTTTATATCTATTTGTCCCCGAAGGCAAGGTCTTTATTCTTTACGCCCTCGTCTTTATGTACTCCGCGTTAGACCAGCTTTATCTTCCCAGCCAGCAGGCGAGTCTGCCCAAGATTGTGGGCAAAGAGCTGTTGCCATCTGCCAATGGTTTATTCCTCATGACCCAGCAGGCCTCGTTTTTGGTCGGGTTTGGCTTAGGCGGCATCTTGCTGTCCATATTTAGCCGCGACGTCACGACTATTATTTCCACTGTTATGCTTCTTATAGCGACTCTGGCTGTATATATTCTTCCCAACGACTCGAAAAAATCTGATCCCGATGAAGAAAAAAATCTGGGCCGTTTTTGGGACGACTTCAAAGAAGGCTTTTCTTTTGTCAGAGGCCACCCGGTCGTGATGTTTCCCCTTCTTCTTATTGTCTTTACCCAAGTGTTTATTACTATTATTGCCACCAATCTGCCCTCGTATACCAAAAATATTTTAGGCATGTCCATAAATCACGCCAGTATCACCCTCGTAGTTCCCGGAGCAGCCGGTGCCTTTTTGCTCACTTATTATCTCCACAAGATTCTCAAAAAAACCAGAAAAAAGGTCGTGATCCAAAACAGTCTATTACTAGGTGGCTTGTGCTTACTTGCTATGGCCGGTCTTCGTTATACCGAGCATCTGCGTCTCTTGTTTTCAATTACCGTCGCCATCGGCCTAGGAGTTTCGATCGCTGGTGTCATGGTTCCCGCCCAGACACTTCTGCAAGAGCACACCCCGACTTGGTTTAGAGGCAGGGTCTACAGTTCTCTCTCGTTTTTACTCATTGCTGCGACTTCAGTGCCTCTTATTGTCTCGGCTGCTATCACCGACGCCATTGGCATCTCCGGACTTTTTGTGACCCTGTCTGTATTATTGCTATCTATGTGTTATTTCATTTACAAAAGGAGTGATCATGTCTTGGCGCACGGTATTAGGATTTGAAGTCCATGTAGAGCTGGGTACCCAGTCCAAGATGTTTTGTGGTTGTCCAGCAGAGCATTTTGGCAGGCCGGCCAATACTCAGACTTGCCCAGTCTGTCTGGGACTGCCAGGCGCTCTCCCTGTTCCCAATGCCAGGGCTATCGAATGGTGTATCAAGCTCGGGCTCGCTCTCAACTGTCAGATCAACCTGTTTTCCAAATTTGATCGCAAAAATTATTTTTATCCCGATCTCCCCAAAGGCTATCAGATCAGCCAATACGATCTACCATTTTGCTTTGATGGGTATCTAGATCTGCCGTCAGGAAAAAAGATTCGCATCAGAAGAGTTCACATGGAGGAAGATACCGGCAAGTTGTCCCATTCAGGCAGCGAGACTTTGGTGGACTTCAACAGATCTGGTGTTCCATTAGTTGAGATCGTCACCGAGCCCGATTTTGAAGATCCCGACACCGGCACCGAGTTTCTCAAAGAAGTCCAGCAGATCATTCGCGCTCTCAAGATCTCGACTGCAGATATGGAAAAAGGCTCCATGCGCCTCGAAGCAAATATATCTGTTAGAAAAGAGGGTGGCCCGCTGCCTGATTACCGAGTCGAGGTAAAAAATGTGAATTCGTTTAGATTTATAAAAAAAGCCATCGAGTTTGAGACATCACGTCAAATCCAAATTCTAGAATCAGGTGCTAATCCGTCTCAAGAGACAAGAGGGTTCTCAGAAGCAAAAGGGGAGACGGTGTTGCAACGAAGCAAAGAAGACGCTCAGGATTACAGATATTTCCCCGAGCCAGATATTCCCCCGCTCGAATTTACCTCAGATCAGATCGAGACATGGCGAAGAGAGCTTCCTGCGCTTCCCGCACAGCTTAGATCCGAGCTGTCCCAAAAATATAGCTTGCCTACCAACTATGTAAATCTCATCGTGGCCGATGAGACCATGTTGTCAGAATTTCTAAAAAATCCGTCACTGGCTACAGCCAATGCTTTGGTCAACAAGCGCCCAGTCACTCAAACAATCTCAGTCACAGACGACCAAATATTAGAAGTCGCCAAAAAAGTGGTAGAAGCCAACCCCAAAGCCGTGGCAGATATCAAATCTGGCAAGACCCAAGTCATGGGCTTTCTCGTAGGCCAGGTCAAAAAAGACCTGGGCAATGTCGACACAACAGCAGTCATAGGAGTATTATCAGATCAGATTAAAAATGACTAATCCCACTCAACGCGTAACTGATGCCTATGCCGAAGTAGCAAAAGCGAAAGAGAGCGAGGGAAGTCTGTTATTGATACCTGCACTACCCACCAAAGAACAGTCAGCCGCCATTCTGGAAGCCATCGAAGCTGGTGCGAAACCAACGGAACTAATTTACGCAATTCTCTGGGGAGTTGAATCCGTAGAGAATGGGTTGCCAAAGGACTTCTGATACCCTATCATTCTCTTTGAAACAGTCGTTGATCGACTGAAACAATAATTATATGTCTGCCAACTTTGTCCATCTTCACGTCCATTCCGAATACTCCCTTTTGGACGGCCTCTCCAAGATCAAAAAGCTCGTAAAAAAAGCCAAAGAACAAGAGATGAATTCACTGGCTCTCACCGACCACGGGGTCATGTACGGAACAATAGAATTTTACAAAGAGTGTACCAAAGAAGGGATCAAGCCTCTTATTGGTATGGAGGGCTACATAGTCAATCGTGATCTGCACGACAAATCTGGTAAAGGGGAAAACAATCATTTGCTGCTTCTGGCAAAAAATCACGAAGGTTACAAAAATCTCATGAAGCTGTCATCTATTGCCCAAGTAGAGGGCTTTTATTATCGTCCCCGTTTTGACAAAGAGACTCTAAAAAAGTATTCATCAGGTCTTATTGCCACCTCCACTTGTCCCAAAGGCGAAGTAGGCCAGCTTCTAATAGATGGCAACTATGAAGAAGCAAAAAAAGCCGTCGAGTGGTATGCCGATCTGTTTGGTCCCGAAAATTATTATCTTGAGATCCAAAGGCATTTTTACCAAGATTATTTTGACTCAGTCAAAAACCAGCCCAAGATCTTGTCCAAGCTGCAAGACATGGTCAAGACCGAAAAAGTTTGGATAGATGGCATTGTGAAGCTCAGTCGTGAGCTGGGTCTGCCGCTCGTCGCCACCAATGATGCTCATTACATAAACCAAACCGACGCCACCGCCCAAGACGCATTAGTCTGCATCTCAACTGGAAAAAATGTCTCCGACGTCGAGCGCATTCGCTACATCGACACCCCCACTTTTTTTCTAAGAAGTGGCGAGGACATGCAAAATATTTTTCCAGATTATCCAGACGCCATTTCCAACACCCAAAAAGTAGCCGACTTATGTGATGTCCAGATTGAACTCGGCAAGTGGCATTTTCCCAAGCTCGAGCTTCCCGAAGGCAAAGATGCTGCGACTACTCTCAAAGATTTGGTAGCAGAACGGATCGCAGACCACTACCCAAAAGTAGATGCAGATTTACAAAAAAGAATCGATTTCGAATTGGACACAATTATCACCAAGGGTTATGCGCCATACTTTTTGCTCATGTCAGATTTGGTCAACTGGTGTTCAGATAACGGCATTATAACTAACACCCGAGGTTCGGCAGCAGGCTCCGTAGTCTCATTTATTATTGGTATCACCACGGTGGATCCCCTTCGTTATCTCTTACCATTTGAGCGTTTTCTCAATCCGTATCGCCCCAGTCCCCCCGATATCGATCTTGATATTGCAGACGATCGCCGGGAGGAACTAATTGCCTATGTCACCCAAAAATTTGGCCGGGAAAAAGTAGCTCAGATTTGTACCTTTGGAAGGATGCTGGCCAGAGCTGCTGTCCGGGATATGACTCGCGTGCTTGGACATCCGTATGCAGTGGGCGACCGTCTGGCCAAAGTCATCCCTTTGGGAGCTCAAGGCTTCCCAATGACTATCGACAGGGCCCTCTATGAATCACCTGAATTCAAAGTTCTTTATGACACCGACCCCACTTCCAAGCAGATCATAGATCTAGCCCGTGAGATAGAAGGCAACGCCAGGCATGCCTCGGTCCATGCAGCGGGCACAGTGGTGTCACCCACTGATATGACCGATTTCACCCCCCTTCAACTCGAACCCAATGGAGAGAAGATTATTACTCAATACGAGATGCACGCTTGTGAAGAAGTGGGTCTAGTCAAGTTTGACATCCTCGGTATTCGAAATCTCTCTATATTGGGGGCTGCTCGCGACATTATCGAAAAGCACAGAGGCATAAAAGTAAATTTGCGAAAAATCCCCCTCGACGACAAAAAGACTTTTGCCATGCTTGCCCGAGGCGAGACCATGGGAGTTTTTCAAATGGGTGGCAGCGGCATGACCAAATGGATTAAAGAGCTCAGACCTACTCGAGTCGAGGATCTCATGATCATGATCGCTATTTTTAGACCAGGTCCCATGGCCAACATTCCGGAGTTTATTTCCAGAAAAAATGGCAAAAGCAAAGTCGAGTACATGCATCCTGCCATGGCCAAGTTTTTGGACAAGTCATACGGCATCTTGGTGTACCAAGACGACGTGCTTTATACCGCCCTCGAGCTAGCCGGTTACAACTGGGATAGTGTGGACAAGTTCAGAAAAGCCATCGGGAAAAAGATCCCGGAGGAGATGGCCAAACAGCACGAGATTTTTGTAAAGGGTTGTCAAGAAACGTCCAAAATGACAGCCGAAGAAGCCGAAAAACTCTGGGAACTCTTCGTACCTTTCCAAGGCTATGGGTTCAACAAGGCCCATGCTGCCTCATATGGAATTGTTTCTTACCAGACAGCGTATCTGAAAGCCAATTATCCCGTGGAATACATGACCGCTCTATTGACGGCGGAATCAGGCAATACTGAAAAAATTGTGGAGGCCATTGATGAGTGCAAGCGCATGAAGATCAAAGTCCTGGCCCCGGATGTAAACAAGTCAGATACCGATTTTACGATCGAGGACGGTACTAGTATTCGCTTTGGACTGTCAGCTATCAAAAATGTGGGCGATGTGGCCATCACCCTTATTTTGGATGCCCGCAAGGCAGGACCATTTACTTCACTTACTGATTTATGTCTACGAGTCGATGCTGGCAAGGTCAATCGCAAAGTCTTGGAGAGCCTTATCAAAGCCGGAGCCCTCGACTCTTTTGGCAAGAGATCTGCCATGCTAGCAGGCCTTGATAAGATCCGCGATCAAGGCATGTCTCTGAACAAAGCCAAGAGTCTGGGCCAGTTCAGTCTCTTTGGAGAGGAAGAGGGTCCAAAAGATACAGCAGACAATCTCCCCGATATCGAAGAGATCGAAAAAAAGCAAAAGCTAAATCTCGAAAAAGAATTATTGGGCTTTTATCTCACAGAGCATCCTCATTCCCAAGCCATAAGTGAAGCCCACGACTCAGGCCTCCCCACTCACCGCATTTCCGAGCTGTATTCGGGAGATTATTCAGGAAAAATAGTCACCGTCGTAGGTGTGGTGGAATCTTGTCGCAATGTCGTGACCAAGGCCAAAGGTGAGGCCATGTGTTTTGCCAAGTTGACCGATCTTTCCAAAGCCATTGAAGTGGTGGTCTTCCCCAAGACTTATGCCACGACCAATCTCTGTTGGCAGGTAGACAATCTGGTCATCGTCACCGGCCGGCTCGAAAATCGCTCTACCATAGAATCCGAGTCAGATGAAGAGGTCGAGCAGACCTATACTCTCATTGCCGATACAGCTGTCCAGTACACCGGCCCCGACACAGTATTGCCCAAGGCTCCCAACCGGGGGGGTCGGTCAGATATTTCATCCCAAAAACTAACAACTAACAACTTACAACCAACAACTATATCTATCACTATCCCCAAGGGTACTCCTCAGTCCAAGCTAGTAGCCCTCAACACTCTTCTTCAGTCAAACAAGGGCAGTCGTCCAGCCGAGCTAATTTTTGAAGGAGTCACCCCAGCCAAGATTTTGCCCCTCCCCTTCGGCCTCACCTGGTCTGAAAAATTAGAAAAAGATATCAAAGAGTTATTTATCTAAGTCCCATGTCAGAAGACCAAATATCTGCCGAAAAACCCAAAGTGCCTCGACGCACCGCTCTCAGATTTGCGGGTTTGGCGGGTGCCGCAGCACTAAGTGCTTGGTGGCTTAAGGAAAACGTTATCGATCCCGATGATCAGCGTTTTCAGCTGATACCTCAATCGGACAAAATTGCTACCCAATCAGCACTTTCTAAAGTCGAGGATCGAATGGCCGAGATTAGTCAAGCGTACAAAGACAACTTTCCGGAACTAGCAGCAGAAGTGACAAAAGTTCCGAATGTTTTATTTAGAAATTCATTAGCGATCCAATTAGAATTTGCCGGAGTTACACCTGATCAAAATCATAGAATATCAGGTGTTTCCGGAACAGCAATTGGCCCCAACTTGATTGTTCTGGCCGATCATACTGTTTTTCCATCAGATAAAGTCAAATCCGAAAACAACCTCGGTGAATTGGTGGGTTTAGCTAGTTCAACTCCACAGTTGGTTAAAAAACATGCGGTACAGATACCAGCTAATTCTTTTTCGATTCATCGACTACCAGAGCATGACCTAGTGATTATCAAATCGCACGCAAATCCATTTGTAGACAGTGAGGCATATCCTGTCGTTAATTCCGATTGGAAACCTTACAAAGGTGATATGGTTCATGCTTTGAGTTTTCCAACCGAGGCCCAAGACAAATCTGTCTACGTTCCTCACAATTATCCAATACTTCACATCAGAAGGAATATTTTTGTGTTGGATGGAATTGTTAGCGGCGGTTCAAGCGGGGCAGGGGTAGTAAATGACACAGGAGAGTTAGTTGGGGTAATCAATGCCATTGGTGGTTCGGGGGCAAGGGCCACTCGGCTAGATCATTCCTTTACTACGCTTCTGGATCGGGCAAGGTCTTAGTAGTTCTAGCCCAACGGTGTACCGCCGCAAAGGCAAATACTCCCAGAGCCGTTCCCGCAGCCGTCGCTGCCAGCTGCTCTACTTGCACGGGTCTTCCGGAGTGCAATATTGGTTGAAGAACCCCTTCGGTGATCATTTCGGCACACACATACCCTCCCCACAGCATTCCAAATGAGGCCCGTCTCAGCCAAGTTGGGGCATGTACTCCTGCTTCTCGCTCAGTAACCCTGATTAACAAATCAATCAAAAAAGGCATGACGGCCGCTTCCCCAAAATGTTCTCCCAAGACCTTCAACCTTCCCAGACCATAAAGATTGGCAAAATCCAGAAGTTCCAGTCTCCATTTGGTCAAAGCCGCTCCTGACACAGCCAAGCTTAGCTCAAACAATCTCAGGGCCCGTTCTCTGTCCATAGCGCGGGATTATACATAAATTCCCATTTGACAAACATAGCTATAAGGACTAAAAAACAAGATATGAATCTGCCAAATGAGTCCATAGTCTTTTTTTTCATAGCTTTTGGCATAATCGGAGCCTACTATGGATTATTTGTAGAAGGCAGAAACCTAACCAAGGCTCTTAGAAAAGCAAGAGAACAAGGAGAGCAGATTGGGCCAAGAAAGATTGAGAAATAGGCCCAAGTAGGCTAAAATAAGGCCATGACCAATATTGCAGTTGTAAAAGACACCACTTTCCACGTCGGCGACCTAATCAAGGTCCACTACCGAGTCGTCGAAGGGGAAAAAGAGCGTATCCAGATCTTTGAAGGCTTGGTCATTGGTATCCGGGGCCGGGATGTAAACAAGACTATGACAGTGCGCAAGATCGCAGCCGGCGGCATCGGAGTCGAGCGTATTTACCCTCTGTCCTCTCCTTGGATATCCAAAATTGAAGTAAAAAAGACCGGACATGTCAGACGGGCCAAGCTCAAGTACGTCAGAAATCAGTCCACCAGACGTGTTGCCAGTATCACCCAGGGATAATAATTTTTTTGTCATTCTGAGCGGAGCGTAGCGCAGTCGAAGAATCTCTTGTAATATTGGTGGGTGTCGAAAAAAACAATTTTTTTGGGTTTAATCCTTGTTGCAGCCTTTTTTCTTCGCTTTTATGATCTCGGCCTCCTCCCAAACGGTCTGCATTGGGATGAGCAGGATACCGGCTACCAGGCCTTATCTCTTTTCAAAACTGGTCGTGATTACCACGGCGTGCCCTTGCCTCTCTTTCCTCACTCTTTTGCCGACTACCGCACCCCGGTCTTCATCTACTCAGCCGTCCCAGTCGTCGCCAAACTTGGTCTGACGGCCTTTTCCGTCCGTCTCCCAGCGCTCATCTGGGGATTAGTCGGAGTGGCAGCTATGTATACACTCGCCACTCTCATACTTAGAAATTCGAAGTTAGGATTTATATCTTCAGGACTTTTAGCATTGTCACATTGGCATCTCCAGTATTCTAAAAAAAGCGTGGAGACGATTTCTCTTAGTACCTTGTTTTTGATCGGTCTGGCTTGCTTTTTCAAGGGTCTCAAAAAGCCGGTTTGGCTCATCTGGTCTGGGTTATTTTTTGGTCTAGCAACTGCAGCCTACAGTCCAGGCAAGCTCTTTGTCCCATTAATACTTTCTACTTTATTCGTTATACATTTTACAAATCTCAGGTCACACCTAAAACACTCGATTCTTGGAGCCCTAGCATTTTTAGTAATATTCGTCCCCGTATTTGCGGACGGATTGTGGGGCAAGTCGGGGACTCGCTTTCATGATGTCTCAGTCTTTACCGATCCCACACTTGGAACTACCGTGGATTTCAAACGGCTTGAGTCAATCCTTTCCTCAGGCATACCCAGAACAGTAGGCTTGTCTCCCAGATTGATTGACAAAATACTTATAAACAAGCCCGAAGAAGCAGTATCAAAGATTGTGACCAATTATTTCACGACCTTAGGCAGCGAGTATTTATTTATAAAAGGGGATTCAGAGCCCCGTCATTCTCCGAGCCAAGATAGGATTGGCATGCTCCAGGCCATCGAGCTCATCCCCTTTATCCTGGGTCTCGTAGTCCTACTCACAACCCACAACCTACAACTAAAAACTATATTATTTTGGCTTCTCCTCGCCCCTCTCCCGTCTGCTCTTACTCGTGACGGGGGCGGCCATGCGGCCCGGACTTTTATTCTCCTTCCCGCCCTTATTTTGATTCTCACCCTCGGCCATAAGTTTTTATATCAAAAATCCAAAATACTTTATACGTTATACCTAATACTTTATACAGTTAGCACTTTCTACATCTATGGCTATTACTTTACAGTCTACCGGACCGAGTCGGCCAAACCTTTTCAGTATGGGTTCGACTGGGTCATTTCCAAAGCGGTAGCCGGGTCAGCCAGTTATGACAAAGTGTATGTAGACGGCAACCGTGACACACTCCTCATGTCGTACCTGTTTTATCACCAACAAGATCCCGCCGCGTTCCAAAAAACCCTGCCTCTTCAGGATGAAGAAATTTTTCCCGGAGTAAGAGCCCTGAGATTTGGAAATATTTATTTGCTAGCCCCAGGTAGTAGGCACTGGACCGATATTACCAACAGTCAGACCTACACTGGTCGCAATCTCATCATCTCAGCGGCTGACCAGCCACTTCTGACCGACCAGATCAAGACTAAGCTTGATACCCTCATCTACCCGGACACCATGACCCCGGCCTACTACGTCTTTACAAAATAAAGACTCTTTGATACACTATAGGTCATAAGAATATGTTTGAAGCATTAAAAAATCGAATTTTCGGTACACCCCCTTTAACTCGAGATGAGGATGCCGATTTCTATAAAGAGTTAGGGGCTACCGTAACTTTAGTAAGGGAAGGCAAGGATGCTGCAGCTTCTAGGAATGTAGGTCAAGTAGAATGGGGTGGGTCTGTTGCGGTGGTTCCAGCTGAAAAAGTCCAAACATTCAAAACTGCAGTCTGGCAAGAACTTAATTTAAAAACCAAAAGAGAAGTAGCAGATGAGCAAGAAAAGGCAAGAAGACAGTTCGAGACATTGTAATCTACTCCGCCAGGAATCCATTCTGCTGCATCTCCCACAATCTTTTGTACAACCCTCCAGATTGTTTTATCAGCGTCCTGTGAGTCCCAGACTCAGCGATCGTTCCCCTGCGTAAGACTATTATGCGATCAGTCCGCATCACAGTAGACAGCCTGTGGGCAATCACGATACTAGTTCTGGGATTTGTCGGATCTTTGGCCAAGTTCCAAAAAGCGTCCTGGATAGCCCCTTCCGACTCCGAGTCCAGAGAGCTGGTGGCCTCGTCAAATATGATTATCTTGGCTTTTTCGAGTAAGACCCTGGCAATGGCCAGTCTTTGCCTCTGTCCACCAGACAGCTTTATCCCTCTTTCTCCCACTTTGGTCTCCAGTCCCTCAGGCAGCGATTTTACAAACTTTTCCAGCATGGAAGCCCTCAGCGCTTCCCACACCTCTACTTCTGAAGCCTCCGGTTTGCCATACTTTATGTTGTAGCCAATGGTGTTATTAAACATGATGGGGTCTTGGGGGACGATCCCGATCAAGCTTCTCAGATAGCTTTTTTTCATATCTTTTACATTTATGCCATCTATCCGGATTTCTCCCTGAGTCGTGTCATACATGCGCATCAGCAGTTTCACAAGCGTCGTCTTTCCCGATCCCGATAGTCCGACCAGAGCCACCGATTCTCCAGGTCTGATAGAGAGACTCAGATTGCGAAATACCCGGGCTCTTGAGTGGTAAGAAAAAGACACATCATCTATTACTATCTCGCCTTTCAGATTTTCTATAGTTCGAGGAGTGGCCGGGTCCGCCACTGTGGATTTTTCCTCAAATATTTTAAACAGGTCTTGCAGATCGGTATATCTTTTTGCGATTGATCTGACATTCATTAGAACTGCAATTAGCCTAGGAAAGACTGTTACAGAAAAACTGGCAATGAGGACAAAACTGGGCAAGTCTATTCGCCCGGCGGACAGGTCCCAGACAGCAACGAGTATAGTGCTAGCAATCGCGATATTTGCGTAGTTGCCGACTGTTAGATCAAAGAGTCTAAAGGTATTAAAATATTCTTGAGCCGATGTATCCCAAGCCCTCAGAGCCGCCAAAAAACGATTTTGCTCAAATTCTTCTTTGGCAAAATATTTGACAGTGTCAAAGTTTATAAAATTATCTATTCGCATGCCCGCGATTCGGTCGTCCCATTGCGTCAGTCCCTTTCTTTTTATCATGTTGTACTTTATTAAAGGTCGCATCGTAACAGCAGAGACTATCAAGACTAGTAGTGTGATGGCCACATATTTTGGATCAGTTCCCCAAAAGGCATAGAGGAGAAATCCAAATCCGATCAATGTTCCAAACAGCTCTCGATTTATGATCTCAGTCAGATTAAACATCGCGTCTTCACCTCTTTTTGTCAGAGATATCAGACGCCCAGAGCTTTTTTCTGCGTGATAAGAAAAATCGAGTTCATGGATTTTTTTCAGTGCGTCCAGATTTACATCCACCAGAGTCCTCATAGCCGACCTGTCTCCTAGCATCTGCGAGATAATATGAAAAAAAGTCCCAAACAGAAGCACCGTTCCCATCCACAGAGCCAGCTTTACGGCGCTGTCATAGTCATGACTGTTTACAGCCTGGACGATCCACTTTACAAAAAAGTTCTGCATGTTTTCGGCCGACCGAGCCAGTACCAAGGTGACCATCCCGCTCAAAAACAAAGCCGGGTGGCGAAGTAAATAGCCGTAAAACGTTCCAAAGGTTTTTCTCATTACATTATTATTGCACTCAATCCGAAAAAAACTCAAACCCCTTCTATATTGCTATGCAGCCCACACACAAATCCTGGAACTTCGACAAGTGTGCTGCCAAATCCCAAAAAACCGCCGCGTTCGACTTTGACCTTAGCTGCGATGGGTCCGGGACAATCAACACTTGCCTCAGTTGCCGCTGCTAGATTTTGAGCTTCTTGATACATTTGCGTTAGACCGACTCCACTAAGTCCAAAAGTGTCAGAAATCCAAGGTGTAACCGGTTGTTGTCTCAATATCTTGATCCAAGGACAATGCTCACTGCAAAGTGGTGCCATTTCCAGACTCTAGACCTAGCACAAATGTTTGTCAACAGATTTCAAAAACTCTATATATCTTTGTGGGGCGGCGGGGGATCGCTCGCGAAGCGCAAGCCGCAGGCTTGAGCCTGGAAAATCACCTGGTCAAATAAATTTGACACATCTTCGATGGAAAAGGGTGCTGCTCTTAGATGAGCGTAGCGAGTCGCATCAAACTATACCAAGCTGAGCGGATTTTTTAGTGGGGCGGCCGGGGATCGAACCCGGGACAATCACCTTAAAAGGGTGCTGCTCTACCGGCTGAGCTACCGCCCCAAGATTTTCTGAAACACCCAAATTTTACTACAATTGACTGATTAACCCAACCCGAGTGGTCTTTTGCCAGACAGAAGCTTCCTGGCTTCCAGTATAACCACAAACAATCCCGCAGTTCCAAAACAGTACAAAAATGCAAAATTTGGTAGGGGAGTGATGTAGCCGGCGATCAAGGGGTGAATGACAAATGGGATGAGTGCCGCTGCTAGAAACGCCAGGTTTCCAAACATTTTCCAGGAGGAAAACACAGACCTGTGATTTATCCAGCAGTCAGTAAATATGACAAATTGCAGCAATATCATAGATGTAAACAGCACTCCGGAAGCCAGCCTACTTTCGAGTCCAAACGCCCAGGTGGAAGCAAAAGCCAGAAGAGACATTAGTAGTCCCACTGCTATCATGTACTTGGCCTCAGATCTACCCAAGAACTGCTCTACGTTTCTGGGCAGTCCATACATGAGTCCCTGCACTTTGTCCGCAAATGCAAATGCTAGAGCCGGCAGACCATCCGTGACCAAGTTGATGTACAAGATCATAAACGGTGTCAGCATGGGTAGATCAAATAGAGCGGCGACAGTAATGTAGGCTACCTCACCCAGGTTGCAAGCCAGCAAAAACTTGATCGCTCCCACCAGGTTTGCAAATATATTTCTACCTTCTTCAATAGCATTGACCAGGGTCGCAAAATTGTCATCAGTTAGTATCATGTCCGCAGTCTGGCGGGCCACATCTGTCCCCAGCCTGCCCATAGCCACTCCCACGTCTGCTTGCTTGAGAGCCAGGACATCATTTACTCCGTCTCCTGTGACTGCCACCACTTCACCCATCTGTTGGTACAGTTTTACCAGTCTATATTTTTGTTCTGGCTCCGTCCTGGCAAATATTCGCACGCGGGGAAGTATGGCCAGCAGTTCCTCGTCCGAATAATCGTTCAGTTGAGCGCCCGTCAGGATATCCTCACCTTCGTGGATTATCCCCACTTCCCGGCCTATGGCCTCAGCCGTCAGCACATTGTCCCCTGTCACCATGACTGTTTTTATCCCAGCATGTTTGGTGGCCGCAATCGCGCCTTTTACTTCAGGTCTTACCGGGTCCGCAATCCCCACAAATCCCAAAAATCGCAGCTTTCCGCTACCTTTTTTAGCAGCAAATGCGATCATCCGGTACCCCTGCTTGGCAAATTCCGAAAATTCTCTTTGGATCTTTTCTTTTTGGGTGACAGTTTCCGATTTACACATGAAGAGGATCGACTCCGGCGATCCTTTCAGAAACACATATTTTTCAGATCCCTTGTGGACAGTCACTTCCATGGTCTTGGTCTTGGAGTCAAATGGTTTTACAGCCAATGTCTTCCATTCATCTCTGGTCTCAGATATGTTCCACCCCAGGTCCGCAGCCCAGTACAGAAGAGACCCTTCTGTGGGATCGCCAATGACATCAAATGTCCCGTGATCCACCTTGGTCACGACTGAAGCTGTCGAGCACAGTATTCCATTTAGAGCCATCAAGGACTCATCTTTTTTGGCCACACTCCAGACCTTTTTGACCCGCATATTATTGGTCGTCAGAGTCCCGGTCTTGTCAGTGGCAATGAGAGTCACAGCCCCCAGAGTCTCAATAGCCGGCATTCTTCGCACGATGGCTTTCTTTCGAGCTAGTCTCTCCACACCCATGGCCAGAGTGATCGTCATAACCGAGGGCAAGCCCTCAGGGACTGCAGCTACAGCCAAAGACACAGCCAAGAGCAGTCCGTGTGGCAAAGGCTCTCCTTTCCAAAGAGTTATTGCCAGTATCGACACAGCCGCCAGCATTCCCAGTAAGCCCACTTGTCCGGTCAGTTTTGAGAGTTTTATTTGTAGGGGAGTCAGAGGATCTTTTATCTCGCCCAGTTTTTTGGCTATTCGGCCAAACTTTGTTTGGTCCCCTAGGCGAAGGACGGTCGCATACACTTGCCCTTTTGCCACGACTGTTCCCATGTATATTTCGTCATCATTTTTTTTGGCGACGGCCATGGACTCACCTGTCAGGACTGACTCATCGAGTTCCAGGTTTGTGGATCCAGTCACCACGCAGTCAGCCGGCACCCGTCCTCCTTCTTCCAAAAATATCTTGTCACCGATCGTAAGTTGTCTGCTATCTATCTCAGATTCCACCCCATCTCTGATCACCCTGACCATAAAGACCGACATTTTTCGCAGAGTAGCTAGAGCTTTTTCGGACTTATATCCTTGATAAAAAGTGATGGCCGTATTCAGCATCACGATCCCGACTATCGCAATCGCATCAAACTGATCCCCAATCAGATAGCTGACAACCGCCGCCACCACCAGTAACCAGTTCAGTTTTCCCATCTATTTATCCTACCACTGCTGACCACCTTAATTTTTTTCATATTCTTGGGTTCGCGGATAAATCTTTTCAAGATCTTGTATGTATCCACATCAAATCGCCCAGAATTTTCTATCCACGCCTCTTCCCGGGCCTGGCCCAAGTAGCACCATTTATCAAACACATGCGCCTCATTATTTTCGTTTATGACGATCGGTCCACCAAACGGCCAATTGGCAATCTTATTTTCAGCGACCGCCATATCAAATCTTAAGTTGTAAAGTATGGGGTCCTCCTCACCAAGACATGCAGTGCACCGACCCAAATCAGCCTCAAAGCATGTCTTTCGCATCTTCTCGAGGCCAAGGAGCTTTGCGCACAGTCTTTGCTCCTTACACTTTTGTCTCATCCAGTCGGTGGCTTGACTGCGCGTCTTAAATACACCTACCGTTTTTTCATCCGGTCCCTCGCCTTCAGCAATCCTCATGGTTTTAAAGCCATTCTTGATTTCCAGTTCTACGAATACCAATTGATAGCTTTGCCTTAACATGCGGTTATGCAGAGGCTGAAGTTTTTTGATAAGCGACGCTTCTCTCAAAAAAGCTCCCAACTCTCCACTACACACTTCAGTCTCAATACTTGCCACCTCCGAAGACAGTCTCATCTCACGGGCATCGCGAAGCGAGGCAGATAGATGAGATAGCACTCGGTCTTTGATATTTATACTTTTGCCCACATACAAAGGCATGCCACTTTCGCCGTAAAATATATAGACACCAGGTTCTGGTGGCAGTCTGTCTATATCTGATTGGGCTATTTTTTCTGGTGTAGATGGATGCAAAAGTAGGTCCCCCACGGTTTTTTCAAACAGGGTTGCACCCTTTTGTTTCTTGGCCTTTTTAAAAAAATTCCATATAGCCACTGCGTCGTCCAGAGCTCGATGTCTATTTTTTACCGTCAGGCCAAACCGGGCTGCCACCTCATCCAGATTATGTCTATGGTATTCCGGATAGAGATGCCTAGAGAGTCTCACCGTACACAGCTGTCTGACTGTCAGTTTCTTTTGCAGCCTCCCAAACTCAGCTTTTACAAATCCATAGTCAAATCTGGCATTGTGAGCCACAAATACACAATCAGACATGAGTTCCTCGACCTCGTCTGCTATCTGGCGAAAAGTCGGAGCCCTCTCCAAGTCGCGTGTGGTGATGCCAGTCATTTGTGATATTTCCGGTGGCAGATATTGGTCTGGGTCCACAAGGCTCTGGTATTTGCTCGTGACTTTATTATTTTCGACTCGTATTAGTCCGATCTCGATTATCCTGTCCCGGGCACAGTTTCCGCCCGTAGTCTCGACATCAATAAAGGCAAATTTTTCCGGAAGATTCATATATTATTCGGATGATATCATGGTAACATGCAAAATTTTTGGGCGGCCATTTTGGCTTTTTTTGGACTGGCAAATACTGTCCAATCACCAGCCGGATCCATCCCGGTTACACCCACTCCTCACCCTTTTAGTATTACAGCTCTTTCGACAAGAACTTACGATTCAGATCTGGTCATCCAGTCCCAGGCTCGTACCACCAGCACTTTCACATCCCACATAGTCAGCTACGAGTCAGATGGTCTCAAGCAGTATGCACTTCTAAACAAACCGTCAGGTCAAATACCTGCAGGAGGTTGGCCAGTCGTCATCGTAAACCACGGATACATAGATCCCGATGTCTATTCCACTCCCAATTCGTATATCAACACGTCTGCCTATTTTGCCTCTGCCGGTTTCGTGGTCTTAAAGCCTGATTATCGGGGTCATGCAAATTCCGAAGGAGAAGCCGGATCTCTTACTTCGCGCATCAACTATGCAGTCGATGTCCTCAATCTGCTGGCGGCAGTCAAGAAGCAGGGTTACGTAAATGCCAGTCGTATCTATATGTACGGTCACTCCATGGGGGGAGATGTCACCTTGCGTGTCATCGAAGCCTGTCCTGCTTGTATAAAAGCAGCGAGCCTGTGGGCGCCGGCTGTCACAGATTGGCCAGAATCATTTATGTATTTTGCCAGGAGAAATCCCCAAGATACAGCTCGTATCCAAAGGCGCGAGAGATTTCAAAAAGATCTAGCAGAATTGTTCAAACCTGAGGATTATTCATCCGTTTCTACACTAGCAAACGTCCCCCTCGTGCAGATCCCAGTCAACATCCATCACGGGACCAATGACGAATCCGTGCCGTATGAGTGGGGGACCCAGCTCAAAGAAAAGTTAGAGGCGACAGAAAAAACAGTCAATTTTTATGCATACCAAAATGCCGATCACGACATTTCCTCCCACTGGTCCACAGCCCTAAACCGCGACATCGAGCTGTTTAGATCTCATCCGTAGGCGGTGGTTTCAATGTTTCAGATCTTGAAGCGTATGCACCCAGAAGTCCGCCCAGCATCATATAGGTGACCAAGGCGGCTCCAATATCATCTCTTTGCAAGAGATACCCCTCTCTTATGGGTTTGGCAATGCACTCATACGCCAAATACAATCTTGCACACTCAGCCATAAATAGTAAAAACATTTCCAAAAAATCAGCTCTACCTTCGAGCTCGTGGTGGCCAAGTATTCGAACAGATCTAAAGGGCAAACATGCACCTTCAACAATCTCAGTAATCATCTTCGTCAAAAAAGGCATTATATAAGCTAAAATTGCCAAATGCACAATCACGCCCCAGATGGGTATCAATGCGTCTTATGTCTTCCCGCCCAAGGCATCGAGAGTGATGTCACCATGATGAAACAAGCCGATATTTTTTACAAAGATGACCTCGTCATTGCAGCCATCAACTCAAAGTTTATGGAGACCAATCCGGGACACATAATAATTTTTCCAGTAGCTCACTATGAAAATATCTACGATCTCCCAGATGAGGTGAGCGCCAGAGTAGCCCAGCTTGCCAGGCGTGTGGCTATTGCTCTAAAGGAGATCCGCAAATGTGATGGAGTGACCACCCAGCAAAACAATGAGCCAGCCAGCGGCCAACATGCTTTTCATTATCACTTCCACATCTTTCCCAGGTGGTCAGGAGACAAACTATATTCAGGCTCATCTGTCAGGGTCTCAGATCCTTCTGAGAGGATTCCTTATGCAGAAGCACTCAAGAACTATTTTCAATCAAATTCTCAACCTTCTCTTTAAACCTCTCAAATCCCTCAAACAAAAAAGCATTTATACCGACCTCGTGTGCGCCAGATAAAGCCTCAGGAGTATCGTCGGAATAGATTATTTCTTTTGGCCTAACCCCAGAAAGTTCCACTAGTCTTTCATAAATCCTTTTGTCTGGCTTCATAACCCCTGCTTCATAAGAAAATACGGGCACGTCAAAATGTTTCAAAAAACCAAATTTTGCATCCAGCTCTCGAACTCTCGTGACAAAGTTGTTAGAACAAATACATGTCTTAAATCCTCGAGTCCTTACACTCAGCAGATACTCGTGCACCTCAGAGTTCACCTCGTAACTATCACGTAGTAACTTAAATATTTCTTCGTTTCCGATCTCAATTCCTAGAGAGTCTTTTGCAAACTGCCAATACTCTTCTTCACTCAACTTCCCAGACTTAAATGCTAGTATCTGTGGACATTTGTACAAAACCCAGTTTACTTGGGTTTCATCACTTACTTTCTTGGGTAAAGAAGCCTTAAATCTCTTAAAGCTCTCGCCAGTAAAATAAACTCCATCCAGATCAAATGTAATTGCTTTAATCATTTTTTGTGACTCGATCGGGATTTGCTGTGTAACACGACCGCTTGCGGTCAGCAGAGTTACAGAGATAATGCTAGTTTTTGTGACTCGATCGGGATTTGAACCCGAGTTACAGGGATGAAAGCCCTGTGTCCTGACCAGGCTAGACGATCGAGCCGAACCCTACTATTTTATCAGTTTCTTTCCTAAACCCAAAAACTCTTATCTCCAGCCTTGGATGATACCATCGCTATATCGCCCTGATCCTCCACCCATAGATGGCTCATCGTCGTACCAGTCGCCGACAGCACTGATCCTTGAGGACATATATTTGGCCTGAAAAGGCGGTTCAGGCGCAACTTCTTCTTCCTCTCTTCCAAGTAATTCTCTCAGAGCAGTCACGGTGTTTCCCCAAGCAATTGCAGTTTCAATTGGAAACAAAGCTTCAATCACAATGTTATTTTACCAGTTTCAGACTCTTAATCCAAAACTTATAAACTCCACGAGTTCTGAGTGTAATTCACAACTCGTTTATGTACGGGGGTAATTACACTCAAATGTTTTCTGCTAGCTTTGTCTTTTACAAAGTCTCCGTTCAGATGCACTAGTATCCATGCAGTATTTCCTTTCGTGTGTCTCACATCACCAAATACAATTCCGTCGCCATTATCAAACATTACAAAGTCTCCTTTAACTGCCAGCATTTGGTCTAACTCAGGATCGAGCTCCGGTTCAAATTCTGGTTCAGGTTCTGGACCCCACAGACTCTCGATCATATGGACGGAATATACTCGAATGCTGTACAGTAAATCAAATGAGCAAGATTCCCATTATCCTCCTCTTTATCCTCCTCATTTCTGGCATTTTGGCCGTAGGCTACTTTTGGGTCAGATCTCTTATGAGCCAGAACCCCACTTATGCCCAAAAACTCGATCCCGGCACCTTTGCCTCTAGCTTAAGGCTGGTGCGCGAAGTGGACCCGGAGACCAAAAAACTCATTAGACAATATTATGTCTTGGATACCCAAAACAATTCTTCTACCGACTTTTTCAACTGCAAATACACTCTAGTCTCCAAAGGTGACCAAAAAAAGTACGACGCTTTTTTCAAAGATTTTACCCTCAAAAATTGCAAAGTCTTTACCCAGGTCCAGCCCCATTATGATTGCACCCTGACCAACAAGCTCAATGAATGGCTAAATTATGACAAGTCCAGAAATCGTGACAAATTCTTAAGTCACGCAACAGCCACCATCGCCATGTCCCGCTTTTTTGACAGCCAGACCACGACTGCCAATGCGTATCTTACCCAAAATGCTCTTTCTGACATCTACAGCGTAGACGTCACTTGCAAGCTAAAAAACGGCCGCGGCGTCTTCCACACTCAGACATTTTAGTTTTTATTTCATGCACCAGACGGAGCCAACTGGGGCCCACTCCGAAACAGCAAATCCGCCGTCAAAAAAAGCCGAGGCCGAGCCACCATCCAGGTTGATAGCAGTCACTATCCCCACATCCATTTTGTCTGCCTGCTTGAGGACCAGTTCTGGTAGTTCTGATAGCTTTGGTCCATCCAGAGGGGAGTCGGGGTCATAAAACATCCCAAACAGTAGTTGGTCATCGTCAGTTAGAATTGCCACCGACCTTCGAGACGCCCCGTCATTTTTTAGACTCAGCCTCACAGGCTGACCTGCTTCCACGAGTACCGGACCAGTTTGCACTCCGTCTCGTACGATTTTTGGGTCCACACTTCGCGAGATACCTACATGACCATCTTGGTTCACGTATACATATCCATTAAAAAGAGGGTTTGGTCTCACATCTTTTATTTTTTTGAGCTCGGACACGACCAGACCCAAAGGATTGGCCTCAGTATCATAAAAACCCCCATTTATAGCCTTTTTACAGCTATAATTCACAACGAGTTCCCGAAAATCTTGTTTAGCGGAATAGTTGGGGATGAGGCTCAGTCTATCCGCGTCATGCACTAAAAACCACACAAAGTTCTCCCGTGCGGGAGCAGGGCTAATTGTATTTTCAGACAGCACTGCCGGGTTTGCCCCACCCAGTATCCAGCCAGTCAGGCTGGCCATGACAAAAGCAGTGATTTTTTGCAAAAACTCCATGGGCTAAGTATACCCGAATAGTATATAGTGAATCCGCAATGAGAATTCTTGGGATCGATCCGGGGACAGCTACCACTGGATTTGGAGTAATAGACGTATTAGGGCCTGACAAATACAAGCTTTTGGAGTTTGGATTGGTCGAGACCTCCAAAGAGCTCCCTCACGGCGAAAGGCTAGATATCATCTACAACAAGATTTCGATAATTGCCAAAAAACATACACCTGACGTCGTCTCTATCGAGAGATTATTTTTTGCTACCAATGCCGCCACAGCCATAGCAGTCGGCCAAGCCATAGGTGTCATCAAGCTGGCTCTTCATCACCACAGCTTACCCGTCTTCGATTACACTCCCATGCAGGTCAAATTATATGTAGGAGGCTCTGGCAAAGCAGATAAAAAAGTCATGAAAGCCAAGATCAAAAAGATGTTCAGGATCAAAGAGACCAAAGGTATGAAGACTCATTTTGACAACAGTGCAGATGGTATTGCCATCGCCATCTGCCACGCGATTAAGATAGACCCCGTTTTATCCGCTCAGGATCGTAATAAGCCAAAAAGCGCAAAAAAGCCTGCCAAGAAGTCTTCTTGAGCTCACTTAACACAGCCTCCCCAATTTCATGACTAGTCAGGATATCATCTTTGGTCAGAAGTATCCTCTCCACCCGACTCATAACCAATTCCACTACTTTTCGTGATTCAGACAGGCTCAGGTCTCGGCTTTCGCTCGCAGCTCTATAGATGCCCAGATACAATCTAGCACGATCAAATAATTGTGTCTTGCCAGATTTCTTCAGAACGCGCTTCATAGACAAATCTGGAATTTCAGAGGTTGTAAACACTTTCAAGCATTTCAGACATTTTCGTCTTCGCCATACTCCATGCAATCTAAAATTTGGTCTAGAATTGACCACTACTAGCTGAAGAGAACTGCAAAATGGACATTCCATAGCAATATATTGACATAGAACACAAAATATTCAACATTCTTACTCTCAAATAATTGCCAAAAAGGCTAGATCTTGCGATGTACATCCGGCCTGCTGGCCATGAAAATTGCATCTAATGAGTTGGTTATCAGGAGCAAAAATTACTGGCGAAGTTTTGAAAAAACACATTGTCATAGATCCATTCCATCCTAACCAAATAAATCCCAATAGTTACGATTATCGACTCTCGCCAATTCTAAAACGTGTTTTGCCCAACAGTCATCTAGGAGCCACACCTGTCATTGATCCGAGGGTACTCACCAAATATGAGTCTATTTATATTCCTGATACTGGCTATCTACTTGAGCCACACCAGGCATATTTAGGTAGCACGGTCGAAAAGTTTGGCTCCAATAAGTACGCAAGCTTAGTAACGGGCAAGAGTTCGGTCGGAAGACTCTTTATCCAAAATCACTGCTGTGCAGGCCTAATCGATCAAGGGTTCTTTGGCTCAATTACTCTGGAGATCACAGTTACCCATCCTGTCTTAATATTTCCAGAAATGCGATTTGGTCAGATCTACTGGTACAGAGTATTTGGTGATCCACTGCTCTATTCAGGTAAATACCAATCCCAATCTGAAGGTCTGGTGAGTCAAATATACAAAGATATTTACAAATGAATAGTGAAAAACCACTAAAAATAAGCTTCTATGGCGAGTCAGGTTCTGGCAAAGGTTATGTTGCAGAGCATCTCAAAACAAATCTTGAATTATCTGGAACAAGTTCGGCAACTATAGATATAGCTACGCCCTTACACCACATTCAAGCAGCAGCTGCACATATTTTCAGATTGCCAGAACGGGGCCAAGATGGAGCCTTACTTCAATTTCTCGCCCACCACTTCGTTTCCCAAATGGCACGCTATTTCGACGACCAGCTCCATGCTCTCGAGACAGGGTCAAATCCCCCTGATGTGATAATCAATTCTGATTGTCGAAACAATATGTATAGCAGGCTAAAAGACTACGGTTTTTTATTTTTCCATATAGTTACTCCGCTTGAAGTTCGGATCCAAAGGTTGGCTAGAAGACAAGATATCACGGACTTTGACCCAAACGTCTCAGTAAACAAGATTGATTCTATGGTGGCAGATTATGTTTTGATTAGTCCAGTAGATCTCGATGATCTTACCGTTTTGATTCAGGCTCTCGTAGACAAAAAGGTATAATTTGCGTAATGTACAAAATTTTTACCACCATCTTTATATTCTTTTTTTTCAGTTATGTCCCAGCATTAGCTGTTGTTGATCCACTGGCCGTTCCCAACAACAAGTATGGGGTCCATATCTTAGAGCCCGGGGAGATTACAGCCGCGGCCAAGCTGGTCAATTCGTCCGGCGGGGACTGGGGCTATGTGACGATCCCGATTAGAAGTAACGACCGGGACAAAGAAAAATGGCGTGAATTTTTCAAAAATGCTGCCAACCATCACATTATCCCCATCCTTCGCATCACCACCTTTCCTGACAAATCTTCTTGGACGGCCCCAACTGCCGGCGATCTAGTCGACTTTGCCAACTTCTTAGACGAGCTGCCCTGGCCCACCAAAAACCGCTACATAATTATTTTCAACGAGCCCAATCATTCCCAAGAGTGGGGCGGATATCTCTCGCCACTAGAGTATGCCAATCTCTTGACCGAAAGCAGCCGCATATTCAAAAGCCGTAGCGAGGACTTCTTTCTCATTTCAGCCGGACTGGATATGTCCGCCCCCCAGACCAAGACTTCGCTGGATGCTCTCTATTATATTCGCGAGCTCAATCGCTTGAGACCCGGGTGGTTCAACTCAGTCGACGGTCTCTCCTTTCACGCCTATCCCAATCCGGCTTTTTCTGCCTCTCCTTTATCCAAGACCAGATATGGTCCCAAGAGTTACACCTACGAGCTAGATCTTCTTTACAAAGCCGGTCTTGAAAAGGACAAACCCATTTTTATTACCGAAACTGGGACCATCCTCCAAAATGATTTTTACAAAACAGCCTTTACAACTGTTTGGACAGAATCAAACATTGTCGCCATCACCCCATTTTTGCTTTTTGCCGGTTCTCCCGATTTTGAAAAGTTTTCTCTCCTGGACAAAAATCATCAGCCCAAAGACACTTACAAGCAGATAATGGCCCTTCCAAAGTCAGTGGGAAGTCCACTACTAGCCATCATCGAGCCCACAAGTGTTTCCGCACAATCCTCGTCCAGTGTCATCCTGAGCGTAGCGAAGGATCCAGTACAAAATTTTATTGAAGCTTTAAAAAAATTCTTTTCTATATTTAAGTCATCTCGCACCCTTTCAATCGGTGATGACTCGCTTGAGGTAGAAATCAGAGACACTCCCAAAGAAAGGGCTCAAGGCTTATCAGGTAGACCTCCTCTGGCTCCAGGCCACGGTATGCTATTTATTTTTGCTGGCCCCGGTATTCAACCATTTTGGATGAAAGACATGAAATTTGCTCTGGACTTTGTCTGGATCAGGGGCGGTGTCGTAGTCGAGCTGACAGAAGATGTGCCACCACCCACCAAAGAAAATCCCATCCCCCAAGTGATTATTCCCAAAGAGCCAGTGGATCAAGTACTAGAGGTCGCGGCGGGGACCATTGAGAGTCTGGGTCTGCGACTCGGCGACTACGTCACCTTGAACTAGCTTTATTATCGCCCTAATTACTTTTACCAGCACGTCCACTCTGTGTCTTAACGTCTCGATCTCGCGTAAGATCAATGTTTCTGGGGTCACAAGTTTATAATAGCACTGCATGCAAATAATTCACGGAGATAATCAGATCGCTTCCAGACAACTTTTTTTATCAAAAAAAGTCGAAGCTCAAAAAAAAGGTTTAAATATTGTTGACCTGGCAGGAGCAGACCTCACATTGCAAGATCTAAAAAATTCTCTCTCATCAACTACACTTCTAGGCGAGTCCAATGCGGTTTTTGTCGAAGGCTTTTTTGGCAGGCGCCCCAGCAATGAAAAAAAAGCCATTGCAGAGTTCATCAAATCCGATCCAAATACTCCGGTTATTTTTTGGGACGGCAAAGACATTTCCTCCCAACTGCTCTCTATTCACCAATCGCTAATCACTAAACAGGATCTTCCCAAGCATCTATTTACTTTTATAGACAACTGGCAGCTTACTCTATATCACCAAGCCCTCAAATCTACAGATCCAGAGCCTATCATGGCTCTTTTGGCCAAGCGCATTCACGATCTAATTTTAGTCAAAGAAGGTCGTGGAAAATTTCCCAGCTGGCAAGCCTCAAAACTAGAATTTCAAGCAAAAAAATACAGCCTCTCACAACTCACTACTTACAACCAACAACTTCTCGATATTGATTACAAAAACAAATCCGGAGATCTCCCTTATGACCTGGCGGCAGCACTGGAGTTGTGGCTTCTAAAAATGTAAACTGGTCTCAATGCCCAAACTCTTTGGTACTTCTGGTATCCGCGGGTCCTCCGAAGGATTTTTTACAAATCAGTTTTGTCAGACTCTGGGAGAGGCATTTGGCAACTGGCTCAAGTCAAAAAATCGCGAAGGAGACGTGGCGATAGCGTATGACCCCAGAGACAGCAGTCCCAGGATCAAAGACGAATTTCTCAAAGGACTAGCGAGCACTGGCTACGAGATTTTAGACGAGGGCGTGATTCCCACTCCTGCATTGGCATATTTTGTAAACAAAAATCCCCATCTAGCAGGCGGGGTCATGATCACCGGTTCTCATATCACCTCAGATCTCAATGGTATCAAATTCTTTTTAGGTAGCGGCGAAATCCAAAAAACCCACGAAGTCGAAATCGAGAAAATAATCTCGTCTATTCCAATCACAAATCACCAATCACAAACAACCAACATCAAAGTTGATTCCGCAGCTCGTGACTTATATCTCGATATGTTGGTGGGTCTTGCCAGTCTTCCCTACCCTGAGTGGACAGTCGCAGTAGATACAGCCAATGGTGCCCAGTCTGAGATCATCCGCCCGCTTTTTGAGAGACTCAGTCTCACGCTTGTGACGACCGGTGATTGTGACATCCAATCTCCTTATTTCGTTCCTCGTGATACCGAGGTTCAGACATCGACCGCTGACCTGCAAAAGCACGTTATCTCAAACAAAGCTGATTTAGGAGTAGCCTTCGATGCCGACGGCGACCGAGTAGTATTCATTGATCCTAAAGGCCAGTTTGTCCCGGGTGACTACTCATGCACACTGCTTGCTCGGGAGGATGATTCAGAAAAAATAGTTACCACAGTTAGTACGAGCTCGGTCGTGGATAGCATAGGCAAGCACATATTTCGCACTCCGGTGGGATCTCCATTTGTGACAGCCAAGATGCAAGAAGTCGGAGCCACTTTTGGCTTTGAGCCCAATGGTGGCAGTATCAGCTCAGATCTTCACTACAGTCGCGATGGGGGATCGACTTTTATTAAGCTTCTCAATCTCCTAAAAAAATCTGGCAAAAGCCTGGACGAACTGGTCTCCACCTTGCCCCACTACGCGATGTACAAAGACAAAATAGATTGCCCGGTCAACAAATATCAGCAGATTTACGATACTGTCTCGGAAAAATATTCAGATCACGAGCAAGACAAAACCGATGGCCTAAAGGTGTTTCTAAACAGTACAGACTGGCTGCTTTTCCGCGGATCTGGCAACGCTCCCGAGTTTAGAGTGATAGTCCAAGCTCACGCCGAAGCTACAGCCCGCGACCTCGCCCTCAAATCCCTAAAGCTCATAAAAAGCATAATCAATCCTAATAATGAAATACAAAATACTAGATACAAGATACAAGATACATTAAATGTCCTGAGCTCCATCCGCCTCTTCCCCGACCAATGCGCTCAAGTCCTCTCAGATCAAGGGATTTTTCGGATCCCCAACATGTGTAGTCTGGTGGATAACATCGTAGTCTCTGGCATGGGCGGATCTGCCTTGGGTGGACGCATAATTGACGCTCTATCACGAAGGATTCTCAAAGTCCCTCTCTCCATCTCTACTCAATACAATTTGCCAAATTTTGTAAACTCAAAGTCACTGGTCATCATCTCGTCCTACTCAGGTGACACCCAGGAAACGGTCGAAAGTTTTCATGAAGCCAAAGCAAAAAATGCCCAGATTTTTGTCATTGCCACGGGGGGACAGCTGGCAAAGCTAGCAGCAGAATTCAACGTCCCGATATATTTAGTAGATCCCATCCACAACCCCAGTGGTCAGCCGCGCCTAGGCTTAGGTTACAGCGTCATGTCCATGCTAGCTGTCCTCAACCGCTGTGGCCACATCAGAATTCCCCACAGTATCGACACTCTCCCCAGCTATCTAAAAGAGCACCAAGACGAAAGTCGGTTCGAAGCAGTTGCCCAAAAACTGAGTGGCAAGATCCCAATCTTGATATCCGGAGAGCATCTAGTAGGTAGTAGTCATGCCATAAAAAACATGTTCAACGAAAACAGCAAAACTTTTTGCGCAAGTTTCGACCTGCCTGAGGCCAATCATCATCTTCTAGAGGGCTTGCAATTTCCCAAGACCAATACAGACAATCTGGTGGCTGTCTTTGTAGGCTCACCTTATTACAATCCTGAGCTAGGAAAGACCATCCTTGCCACAAAATCCGTGTTTGAAAAAAATCATATTCCAGTTGTAAATCTTGAGTTTGATTCTCCCAATCCTCTGACCGAAAGTCTGGAGTATCTCCAGGCAGGAGCTTTTATTTCATATTTCTTAGCTAGCCTCAATGGCGTTGACCCGGGCCCCATTCCCTATGTACACTGGTACAAGGATCAAATTAGTTTATGAAGTACGTAAAGTGGTTCAAAGAATTAAGTCGTGAGGATATTCCTATTGCCGGAGGCAAAGGAGCAAATCTGGGTGAGCTCACAGGCGCCGGTGTTCCAGTGCCCGATGGCTTTGTAGTTCTTTCAAATGCCTACTTTGATTTTCTCGATTACAACAAATTGCGTTTAGAGATCCACAAGATTCTCAAGTCGCGTGATGCCGCCGATCCCGCCCAGCTAAAAACCGCTTCAGAGCAAATCCAAAAGCTTCTCAAAAAAGCCGAGATTCCCCCCGAGATAGCGCGCGAAGTCTTTGAGTCGTATCACAAATTGGGTAGCAAGACCCCAGTCGCTGTTCGCTCTTCTGCCACCGCAGAAGACTTGCCCGAGGCTTCATTTGCCGGCCAGCAGGAGTCTTACCTAAATATCTTGGGAGACGCCAATGTGCTCCTCAAGGTCAAAGAATGCTGGATGTCTCTGTTTGGTCAAAGAAGTATTTTTTACCGTGAGCAAAAACACTTTGATCATTTCAAGGTGGGTATCGCAGTCCCTGTCCAGACCATGGTCCAATCCGAAGTATCAGGCGTCATGTTTACCACCGATCCGATTTCCCAAGACAAAAACAAAGTCGTAATTGAGGCCATCTATGGATTGGGTGACTATATCGTCCAAGGCGTCGTGACTCCTGACCATTACGAAGTATCAAAAGCTGGTGAGAGTATTATCCAAAAACAGATTGCCCTCCAAGAAGTCGCCGAAGTCAGGACCACCCAGGGCGTAAAAGAGATAAAAATTCCTAAAAAAGAGGGTGAAAAACAAAAGATCTCCGATGCAAACATTGTTAAGTTGGCCCAAATTGGCAAAAAGATTCATCAGCATTATCTATTTCCCCAAGACATCGAGTGGGCATATGCCAAAAACAAGCTCTATATCACCCAAGCCCGCCCCATCACCACACTATCCTCATCCTCACAAACTATCACACAACCCACTACTCACAATTTAACCGCGATACTCACAGGTGCCCCCGCTTCTCCCGGTCTCATCTCAGGCCCAGTAAAAATAATTGCCAATATAAAAAATATTGACCGCATCAAAGCCGGCGACATCATGGTTACCGATATGACCACCCCGGATTTTGTGCCAGCTATGAAAAGAGCTGGCGCCATCATTACCAATCGCGGTGGCCTGACTTCTCATGCGGCCATAGTTTCCCGTGAGCTCGGTGTTCCTTGCGTCGTAGGTACAAAAGATGCCACCCAAAAGCTAGTCGATGGCATGGTGGTAACTGTTGATGGTGCCAAAGGCGAAATCTACAAAGGCGCAGTTTCAAGGCAATCCAAAAAGCTTTCCATGACTGAGAAACTGGAAAACTTGGCATCTGAAAAACTTCACACTGCCACTAAGTTGTATGTCAATTTGGCCGAACCAGATCTTGCCAAAAAGATCTCCGCACACCACATCGATGGCGTAGGCCTGCTTCGGGCCGAGTTTATGATCGCAGGCATTGGCGTCCACCCCAAAAAATTATTAGCAGAAGGAAAAGGCGAACAATTTATTTCCAAGCTCACAGAGCAGATAGCCACTTTTTGTGAAAGTTTTTCCCCGAGACCCGTCATTTACAGAGCCACCGATTTCAAGACCAATGAATATCGAGCCTTGAAGGGCGGAGAAGCCTACGAGCCAGAGGAATCAAACCCAATGCTAGGTTTCAGAGGCGCCATCAGATACATCAAGAGTCCAGAGGTTTTTGCCCTGGAACTAGAAGCGATTAAGCGCGTAAGAAACAAACACAATCTCAAAAATCTTTGGCTCATGATCCCATTTGTCTCGACGGTTTCAGAGCTTGTTGAGGTAAAAAAGATTGTCGCCGCCAGTGGTCTATATAGGAGTAGTAATTTCAAGCTCTTTATGATGGTCGAGATACCCTCAAACGTGATTCTGTTGGACGACTTTTTGGATGTGGGTATCGATGGTGTATCTATTGGCAGCAACGATCTGACAATGTTAATCTTGGGTACAGATCGTGACAATTCTGAGGTCGCCTCGCAGTTTGACGAGAGAAACCCCGCCGTCATGTGGGCTCTCGAAAAGACTGTCAGGACTTGTGCCAAAAGAGGTGTCATGTGCGGCATCTGCGGCCAAGCTCCTAGTGAGTATCCAGAGTTAGTCGAAAAATTGGTTGAGTGGGGAGTGACCAGTATTTCAGTCAATCCCGATGCCATCGGTCGCACTCGCCAGATCATATTCAATGCTGAACATAGTCTTATTACTAAGAAATCTAAATCGTCATCCTGAGGCGCACCGAAGGATCCAGGTTTCTCTGGATTCTTCACTACGTTCGGAATGACAATATAGACTATACATATGAAATTAAAGCAGCTTTACGCCAGAGAAATCATTGATTCCCGTTCGACTCCGACCGTAGAAGTCGTGGCTATACTGGATACAGGTGAGTTTGGCGTCGCCTCAGTGCCATCTGGCAGTTCCACCGGCAGTTACGAAGCCTTAGAGCTCCGAGACAATGACCCAAACAGATATTTAGGCAAAGGAGTCCTCAAATCAGTAGGTTTTGTAAACACAGACATAGCCCAAGCTCTAGTCGGAAAAGATTTTGAAAGTATCGGACAGTTGGACGATATTTTGATCAAACTAGATGGTACTCCCACCAAGTCTCGTCTAGGGGCAAATTCGATCCTGGGTGTCTCCATGGCCGCGACCAAAGCCGCCGCCACCGCCGCCAAGTTACCTCTATATAAATATATTTCCCAACTCACAACCCAAAACCCACAACCTACGACTAATTTATTCGTCCCCGTCCCCATTTTCAACATGATAAACGGCGGCAAGCATGGTGCTGGCAATTTGGATTTTCAGGAGTTCCATGTCATCCCCAGCCGGCTCAAATCATTTGCGTCCATGCTCGAAGTAGGCTGTGAGATATATCAGACTATAAAAAAACTTTTGGCCAGACGGGGTGCTATTCATAGCGTAGGTGACGAAGGTGGCTTTGCTCCCAATCTTTTTACTAATCTGGATGCTCTAGAGATTCTCAATGAATCTATTATGGAATGTCACAAAAAACCCACCATCGATGTAGAGCTGGGCTTGGATATTGCGGCCAATAGTTTTTTCAAAGATGGCAAGTACATCATCAAAGATCGCAGTAGTCCCATGGACACGGCCGAATTTGTAGATTATCTCAGAGATCTAAATAGCCAGTACCACTTGAGACTTCTCGAAGACCCCTTGCACGAAGATGATTGGAAAGGCTGGAGTCAGCTCACGAGTACTTTAGGCAGTGTGACGACTATTGTAGGCGACGATCTAATCGCAACCAACAAAGACAAAGTAAAAAAGGCTATCACCGAAAAAGCCTGTACCGGGGCCATTATCAAACCAAATCAGATCGGAACCGTCACCGAAACGATCGAAGTCGTAACCCAGGCGCGTACTGCCGGCTGGAAGATAGTCGTGTCCCATAGATCAGGTGAGACCAACGACACATTTATCGCCGATTTTGCAGTCGGAGTCGGAGCCGATTATGCCAAGTTCGGCGCTCCCGCCCGCGGCGAACGTGTGGCCAAGTACAACAGGCTACTATCTATAGAATCTGAATTGTCTCAGCACCCTTAACACCACACAAACAAACTTCTAAAAAATCGTCGTAGGCAGCTTCGCAACACACCAACTGCGACTGAAAAAATTTTGTGGAAAGAATTACGAAACAATAAATTAGGGGTAAAATTCACAAGACAATATAGTATTGACGGCTATGTGCTTGATTTTTATTGTCAGAGCAAACGAAGAAGTGATAACCGATCTAGTGGAAACATTAAATATCATTAGAAACGAGATCCCCTCTTAGAGTAAGAGGGGATTATAGGGGTGTTATTGATGTAAACTATATTCATGGCAAACAAACCAGTAGTCCTTACGATTCTCGACGGCTGGGGTATCACCCCTCCCAGCCCTGGCAATGCCATAGCCCAAGCCAAGACACCCAACATGACCTCCTTCTGGCAGGAGTACACCCACACTCAGCTCATCGCACACGGTGAGTCAGTAGGCCTTCCCAAAAGAGAGCCGGGAAATACGGAGACCGGACATCTCAATCTGGGAGCCGGCCGCATCGCCTATCAAGATCTCCCCAGGATAAACATCTCGATTGCCGATGGCTCTTTTTTCCAAAACCCCGCACTTTTGGCCGCTACCAAACATGTGAGCGATCACAAAAGCAATCTTCACATCTTAAGCCTAGTCGGAGGCGGCGGAGTGCATTCTGATCTATCTCACTTTTTTGCTCTCTTGCGACTTTGCCACGAACAAAATATGAAAAACGTTTATCTACACATATTTACCGATGGCCGTGATTCTCCTCCCACTTCTAGTTTGGACTATATCAAGCAGCTTCAGGCGGTTATGGCTCGTGAGGGTGTAGGCAAGATCGCCTCTGTGTGTGGTCGGTTTTACGCCATGGACCGGGATTTTCGTTGGGATCGCACCCAAAAAGCCTACGAGGCCCTAACTGAAGGAAAAGGAAAGACAGCTCCCGATATCGAAACGGCCATCAAAGAAAGCTACAACCAGGATCTCACCGATGAGTTTATCGAGCCGACTCTCATAGTAGACGCGGCCAAAAACCCAGTGACAAAAGTAAGTGACAATGATGCTGTGATTTTTGCCAATTTCAGAATTGACAGGCCTCGCCAGCTCACCAAAGCCTTTGTTCTTCCAGATTTGGATGCCAAGGGCAACACCATCGATTTTGATCCATATGCCATCCAGTACACAAAAAAACATGTAGATGAAAAAGACAGTATCCGCCCAAAACCATTTACCAGAAACGTAGTTCTCAAGAATCTTTTTTTTGTCACTCTCACTGAATACGAAAAAGATCTTCCAGTGCACGCCGCCTTTCCCCCTCAAGTGATCCAAAACACGCTAGGAGAAACTATTGCCAATCACAGTGCAAAACAGCTACACATGTCCGAAAGCGAAAAAGAGCGTTTTGTAACCTATTATTTCAATGGCCTAAGAGAACAAAGTTTTCCCGGGGAGAACCGCCTCATTATCCCATCGCCCAAAGTGTCCACTTACGACAAAAAGCCAGAGATGTCAGCCTTTGAGCTGACAGACCGCCTGATATCAGAAATTAAAAGTGGGACTTATGATTTTATAGTCGTAAATTATGCCAATGCGGACATGGTCGGTCACACGGGTAATATCAAAGCTACCATTCAGGCTTGTGAGACGGTAGACACCTGCTTGGGAAGACTCAAAGATGCTATTCTCACCACAGACGGAGTACTGGTCATAACGGCCGATCATGGCAATGCCGAAGAGATGCTAAATCTAGCCACCAACACGACCGATACCGAGCACAATGCCAACCCTGTACCTCTAATAATCATTGGTAACCAATTCAAAAATGGTAAACAGTTGCCTCAAGGCATATTGGCAGATGTAGCCCCCACCGTGCTTCAACTTATGACCATCCCCATTCCGTTCTCCATGTCCGGCCGCGACCTCCTGGCCTAGCCCATAGTCTTGATATTCATTTTTTAGAAGCGTAAAATATCCATTTATGATCTCAGAAGGACCTCGCAGGGGATGGGAACACCGCCAAGTACAAGCAATTGAGGCGGCTTTTGATGATGGAGCTCAAGCAGTTTATCCCATACCTGCACCTGTATCATTAGAAAGTTTGCAAGAAATAAACGCAGAGGCACAAGCAAATGGCTTCGAGGTTATTGGACTAGTCCTTCCTGAAGTCGGACCACGTAGTGAGATAGGTCTAGTCTCAGGAGTGTCTTGGCGTATCGTCCACACAAATCCTAACCCAGATATACAAGAATAGTAACCTCGCCCTTGATCTTCATTCCAGTTTGATATTCCTCAATACTTTCATGTATCTTGGTCAGCTCTTGCGCCACTACGATCTTGGCCTCGGGATATCTCTCTTTTATTTCCTCCAGAGTCTTTTGGGCTCTTTCGGGGGATTCATAAATAACATTCGTCATCTCAGGCAGCAGTTCCCATTTTTTGTTGAGAAATCCATGGAACACAAATTTGTTGGTAGGCAGTCCCGCGGCGGACAGTGCGGCAGCCGCCGCAAATGGTCCTGGTATAGGCGAGACCGTGACTGCCGCCTCACGAGCAGCCCGGACGACTTTGAATCCCGGATCAGATAGTAAGGGAGTCCCAGCATCTGATACCAAGGCTACATCACTTTCCTGCAGCGCCGTCAGTATTTTCGGGACGGTTTCCAGTTCATTAAAATCCCGGACCGATATATATTTCCTCTCAGGAATCTCCCCCGTCAGATTTGTCCCGTATCGCTCCTCCAGTATTTTGAGTAGGTTTCCCGTATGTCTCGTATCCTCACAAGCAATCACCGGTGTGCTCAAAAGTATCTTGATCGCCCGTATAGATATATCTTCCAGGTTGCCAACAGGCGTTGCTACTACATATAATGTCCCCATGCTATCTCAGATTATAAAGCCTTTTGAAGATATTCTCCTAAATCTTGCCCACACCATCCCCCTTGAGCTCTTTGTCCCCATTGGTTCTTTTGTAGAAGAAATCGTGGCTCCCATTCCCTCACCCCTGATTATGATTACCGCTGGATCCATTGCTTCCTTTCAGGGTCGCACCATTGCATCATTATTCGTTCTGTCGCTTTTGGGAGCCATTGGCAAGACCATAGGCGCCGTCATCCTCTATACACTTGCTGACAAAGGAGAAGATTTTGTCTTCAAACACTTTGGTAAATACCTGGGCTTCAGCCACAAAGATGTGGAATCAATTGGTAAGCATTTCAATGGGGGAATCAAAGATGACCTGATTCTCTTGGGTATCAGAAGTTTGCCTATTATCCCAAGTGCTCCAGTCTCTTTGGTCTGCGGTGTGATCAAGATCAAGTTTCGCACCTTTGTGACCTCTACATTTGTAGGTACCATCATTCGCGACTCGTTGTTTTTATACTTCGGCTACAGTGGACTGGCCAGCCTCAATGCCGTCGTTCATGGTGTAGAAGCCTTTGAATCAGTCATGCAGATCGTCATCTTCCTATCTCTTGGCATCCTCATCGGCTGGGCCTACTATCACCGCCACAAAAGATCAAAAGCAAAAAATTAATTTATCGTTTGATATCTTCGTATTACCCCCACGACTTTCCCCTGTATTTTGACTTTTGTTACAAATATCGGGGACATGGTGGAGTTGGCTGGTTCCAGTCTGACCCGAGTCGCTTCTTTGAAATATCTTTTCAAAGTGGCAAAACCATTGTCTAGGAGGGCCACGACCACCTCACCATCGCGGGCTGTCTCTACTTGTTCGATTACTACATAGTCACGGTCAAATATCCCCGCCTCGATCATCGAGTCGCCTTTTACTTGCAGTACAAAGCAACGTTTTTTGGATGACACCATAGTAGGAGGCACCGAAAACGTCGCATTGGGATCTGTAAATGGCTCGATCGGTTGGCCAGCCGCAATAAATCCTAGGACTGGTAGGTCGACCGCCGAGGCTGAAGACATTCTCTCAGCCGCATTCTTATCTAGTATCTCCATGCCGCGCACCGCGCCATCAAATCTCTTGATCACGCCTTTTTTCTCCATCGCTTCCAGATGCTCGTGCACTGTAGCCAGAGAGGAGACGCCCAAAGCTTTAGCAATTTCCTGAAGCGTTGGGGAAAATCCGTGGGATTGGATATATTGAGCGACGAAGTCTAAAATCTGTCTTTGTCTGTTGTAAAGAACCACTGGCATATGTACAATATAATCCGAATGTTACCCAAATGTCAACACGCAATTTGTCATCCTGAACGACAGTGAAGGATCCAGTTCAAAAACTATGTTTAAATTAAAATCCAACTTCAAACCTACAGGAGATCAGCCGGAGGCCATTACCAAGATTGTCCAAAATCTTGCATCTGGTGTAGACAATCAGGTGCTTCTAGGAGTCACAGGTTCTGGCAAGACTTTCACCATGGCCAATGTCATTGAGGCGTATAAGAAGCCGACTCTGATTATTTCTCACAACAAGACTCTGGCCGCCCAGCTCTATCAGGAGTTCAAAGACTTTTTTCCAGACAACGCCGTTTCCTATTTTGTCTCTTACTACGATTATTATCAGCCAGAAGCCTATATCGCCTCCTCAGACACATATATAGAGAAGGAAACCGACATCAATGACGAGATAGACAAATTGCGCCTCGCTGCCACGACCAATCTTCTCACTCGTCCGGACACCATCGTCATCGCCTCAGTCTCATGTATTTATAATCTAGGCTCTCCGGTCGAGTACGGCAAGACTATTTTGGAGCTCAAAGAGGGTCTAAAAGTGGGTAGGGACCAGATCTTGATGCGCTTAAACGAGCTGCAGTACACCCGCTCTGACTACGACTTTCATCGGGGTACTTATCGCGCCCGCGGTGATCTAATAGATATTTTCCCAGCTTACGAAGACGTCTGTATCCGTATTCATTATCAATTAAATAAGATCATTCGCCTGGAAAAACTGAACCCATTGACAGGCGATGTCATCCCGACCAAGACCGTAGGTCGCGCGGAGGGATCCCTCGACTACGCTCGGGATGACAATAAAAATATCACCATCTATCCAGCCAAGCACTATATAGCTGCCAAAGACAATATCGAAGGTGTGCTTAAGCAGATTTATGACGATATGACCATCCAGTACCAGCATTTGATTGATACCAACAAGCCTCTAGAAGCCCATCGCATCAAGCAGCGCGTGACCTACGATATCGAAATGATAAGAGAGCTGGGTTATGTAAATGGCATCGAAAATTATTCTCGCTATTTTGACGGTCGCAAGCCCGGCGACGCTCCCTACTCACTCTTAGATTATTTCCCCAAGGACTATTTACTCATAGTAGACGAGTCGCATATCACCGTGCCTCAAGTCCGCGGTATGTACAACGGAGATCAAGCTCGAAAGAAAAATCTCATAGACTACGGCTTCCGTCTCCCATCTGCTCTTGATAACAGGCCACTTCGGTTTGACGAATTTATGCGCCGGATGGGCAAAACTGTATATGTGTCCGCTACCCCGGACGAATGGGAAGTCTCCCAAAGTGCAGGCGAGGTAGTAGAGCAGCTAGTCCGCCCCACGGGTCTCGTAGATCCCGAGATTATTGTCCGCCCGACCAAAGGCCAGATCACAGATCTGGAGGCGGAGATTGAGAAGAGGGTCGCCAAGGGTCAACGAGTTCTGGTCACTACTCTCACCAAGCGTATGGCCGAAGATCTGGCCAACTATTTGTCCGAACATAGTATCAAGGTTCATTATCTTCATGCAGATATTGACACTTTAGAGCGGCTAGATATCTTGTCAGATCTCAGATCCGGCACTTACGACGTAGTCGTAGGTATCAACCTTTTGCGTGAAGGCCTGGACCTTCCCGAAGTTTCACTGGTGGCGATTCTAGATGCTGATAAAGAAGGTTTCTTGAGATCTCGCACCTCCCTCGTTCAGACCATGGGTAGGGCTGCTCGTCATGTGGAAGGCCAGGTCATCATGTATGCCGACCGAGTGACCGACTCCATGCGCCATGCTATAGATGAAGTTAGTCGCAGGCGTGAGTATCAGATCAGTTACAACACCGAGCATGGCATCACCCCGACTTCTATCCAAAAAGCCATTCGCGAGCGGATTGTCGAAAAGTCTGAGGATTCTCCCATCAAGTTTGATCCCAAACAGATTATTCGCGGCAAGATCGTAGATGCTGCCGATGTGGATATGTCCAAAGTCGAGCAGCTGTTGCCCGCAGACATGACCAAGCTGATCAAGATCATGACCCGTCAGATGCACACTGCGGCCAAAAACCTAGATTTTGAGACAGCGGCAAAAATCCGCGACCGCCTGCAAGACATAAAGTCTCTCTAAGACCTTGTCTAATTCACTTTCTTTGAAACACCCCTGTTAATCCAATGAGTCAGAGCACCGTCGATGCCGGCATATGCGGTAAAAGCTACGGCATACATTCGCATGTTTACAGAAAGCTCGGGATCAATATCAAGGCCAATAAACTTCAGCACATCAGGTCCAGCAAGAGCAGTTGCAATGCCGAGAACAGTTCTGACAATAGTAACTACCTCATTCAGGCTCATAGTCTGTGTTGTATCGTACTCGGATTTTTTACCCTTTTTAAATTGGTTATAAGTATCCCAACTAACTGGACTCAATGGTCCAGCAACAATGTATGCCGCAGAAAATACCGCTTTTCCGACAAATCCAATAACCTTAGCAGCAGGTAACAACCTATCTTCATAAAGACTTTTTGCGGATCTTGATGCGTCAGTCAAATCTTCCTCGATACCATCTCTTAACACCTCGCGAAAGTTTTTGTTCTGCATGCGTGGATTCTAGCACCTAGCGTAATTCTTAGCATATCAATACTTTGATCCGTAAAAAATTATGATATACTACAAGACATCAAAAGTTTATAACCAGTTGTAAAGAATTTCCACACATAACTACAGATCACCCAGACTATATCAAAGCAGAAGGAGTGAGTTTTTTTGCGCAATTACGCGCTCTCATGACCCGCGAGAAACAATGGAAAGGTGCAGGAAGCGAGAGCTGCATGTTTAAAGGACTTAAAGCTACTACTCGTGTGAGAAGTGGAAAATGTGGTGTTTGCAAAGTAATGGCAGACGTTCAATCAGTATCACAAACCTAAAATAGTCTTCCCCTCATGAACAAAATCCAAAATTATATAGCCCGGGATTTTAAATACATTGCAAGTGGTACTCCGAGAATGTTCGCTATACCTTCAAGCAAGTAAAGCGACAACACAGTTCTCGCAATTGTGTCCAATGTGTCATGTACTGGCCCTTCTGGAACCACAGACAGTACCGCAGCGGCAAAAAAACCCATAACAAGCGGTCTCAATTCACCCAACAACATTCCCAACACCAAATTTGTTGACTCCTTAGATGTGAGCTGTCTGCCTTGGGCTGCATTAAATACTGATATAGAAAAAACGCTGATCGGAACTAGCGATGCTCCTAGCATTGTGAGACCATTTGCTTCAGACCTATTCTGAGACATTGTCCAATTTTATGGGTTGCTTTTAGAATTTTCAACACTCGTATGCACGAAGCTGCCAAAAAATCCGCGACCGCCTGCAAGACATCAAATCTTTGTAAAAAGATCTTGACACGGTTTGCAAATCCTGGCATAAAAATCAGATGCTGGTTGAATCCCTCTTTCAAAAACCTCCGCAACCACCAGTTATAAGACAACCTGAAAGACCACTTCCGTCTGTTATAAGACCTCCTCATCAAACACAACAAGTCCACAAAAAACACGTACCCCAGACCGGAAAAAGAAACCCACGCGGGTCTTGAACAAAACCCGAAGAGTGTATACAATAGTAAGTCGATTGTATGCCAGATTATATAAAGATTAGAGGAGCCAGGGAGCACAATCTCAAGGGAGTTGACCTCGATATCCCCAAGAACAAATTGGTAGTTTTCACCGGCCTTTCTGGGTCTGGCAAATCCAGCATGGCCTTTGACACCATCTACGCCGAAGGTCAGAGGCGTTACGTGGAGTCCCTATCTTCCTACGCTCGTCAATTTTTGGGGGTTATGGACAAGCCCGATGTGGATCAGATCGAAGGATTGTCTCCTGCTATCTCCATCGATCAAAAGTCTGTCTCTCACAATCCCAGATCGACTGTGGGTACTGTCACCGAGATCTATGACTACATGCGCTTACTCTTTGCCCGTATTGGTCATCCCCATTGTCCTATCTGTGGTCGTGAGATCTCCCAGCAGTCCGCCCAGCAGATAGTAGACAAGATTGTGGCAGTCGCCAAAGATGAGATCAAGCTGACCAAGTCAGTTCGCTTTCTTCTTTTGTCGCCCATCATCAGAGATCGCAAGGGTGAGTTCAGAGACCTCTTTGGGTCACTACGCCAAAAAGGCTTCACCCAAGTCAGAATCGACGGCAAGATCATAGATCTGACCGAAGATATATTGCTACTCAAAAATAACAAACACACGATCGAAGTAGTAGTCGACAGGTTGGTCATCGACAAAAATCTACTGACAACTGACAACTCACAACTGCGAACTCGATTATTTGACTCCATCGAGCACGCCCTCAAGCTCTCCGAAGGCATAGTGATCCTTTCCAAAGTGACGGACAAGTCATTTGATATGCCAGCCAGGCCTACCCAGATGGAGGATCAGCTTTTTTCTCAGCGTTTTGCCTGTCCAGTGGACAATATTTCCCTGCCTGAGATTGAGCCTCGGTTATTTTCTTTCAACTCGCCTCATGGCGCTTGTCCCACCTGTACAGGACTGGGGACTCTTCTCAAGATCGATGACAAGTTGATCCTCAATCCCAATCTGACTATCTCCGAAGGCGGCATCCTCCCATATGCCAATACATTTACTTACGACTCATGGTTTGCCCAAAAAGTCGGCAAGTTCATAGATTTGCGAAAGCCCATTAAAGATTTGCCCAAAGAGGATCTCAAAGATCTTTTGTATGGCAATGAGTATTTTGAGGGCGTGATCCCAAATCTGGAGCGTCGGTACCGCCAGACCGAGTCAGAATATATAAGAACCGAGATCGAAAAATATATGCGCAAAGAAGTTTGTCCCACGTGTTCTGGTCAGCGCCTCAAGCCCGAAGCCTTGGGTATTACGATCAATGATCTGTCCATAGTCGATGTCACTACCAAATCGATTTTGGGAGCTCTCACTTTTGCCCGGGATCTTGATGGTCTCATAGGTTCCGAAAGTATCATCGGCAAACCCATTCTCAAGGAGATCAAAGAGCGCTTGGGCTTTTTGGTCTCAGTGGGCCTCGACTATCTCACCCTCGATCGCACCGCCACGACTCTGGCCGGAGGCGAGTCCCAGCGTATTCGTCTGGCCTCTCAGATTGGTTCCGGCCTATCAGGAGTCCTCTATGTCTTGGACGAGCCGTCAATAGGCCTTCACCAGCGCGACAATCAGCGTCTGATCGACACCCTGCATCATCTGCGTGACTTGGGCAACTCAGTGGTTGTAGTCGAGCACGACTCCGAGATGATGCTTCAGTCCGATTATCTGGTCGATTTTGGTCCCAAAGCCGGTGAGCACGGTGGCAAGATCGTTGCCGAAGGCACGCCCGCTGAAGTTGTGGCCAATCCCAAATCTTTGACAGGTCAATATCTCTCCGGCAAAAAATCTATCCATGTCACATCTCCAACTGAGAAACTGAATAACTGGGATACTGCAAAACTATTGATAAAAGGCGTCACCGAGCACAATCTCAAAAATCTCGATGTCGAGTTCCCACTGGGCAAGTTCATCACCATTGCCGGAGTGTCAGGCTCTGGTAAATCCACTCTGCTAGTTGATGTCCTTTATCACGCTCTCGCTCGCAAATTTAATCCCGATCACAAAGACAAGCCAGGAAAGTTTAAAGAGATTGTCATCCTGAACGGAAGTGAAGGATCCAGTACAGATGTTTACAAGTCCTTGGACAAAGTCATCATGATCGATCAGTCTCCCATTGGCCGCACTCCCAGATCCAATCCGGCTACTTATACCGGTCTCTTTACACCCATTCGTGAACTATTTGCTCTGGTACCAGATGCCAAAATCAGAGGCTTTGGTCCAGGTCGCTTTAGTTTCAATGTCAAAGGGGGTCGTTGTGAGGCTTGCGAAGGCGAAGGCCAAAAAAAGATCGAGATGCAGTTTCTCCCCGATGTCTACGTTTCCTGCGAAGTGTGTAAGGGTACACGGTACAACTCAGAGACTCTCGAAGTACAGTACAAAGGCAAAAATATCGCCGAAGTCTTGGGTCTCACAGTCGAACAAGCCTTAGATTTCTTCTCGCCCATTCCAGCAGCAAGAGAAAAGCTCCAGACATTAGTGGACGTGGGACTGGATTATATTCGCTTGGGTCAGCCCGCCCCGACTTTGTCCGGAGGTGAGGCCCAGAGGATCAAGCTGGCGTCCGAGCTCAGTAAAAGGGCTACCGGCAAGACCATGTATATCCTAGACGAACCTACGACCGGTCTGCATTTTGCCGATCTAGAAAAATTGTTGCATGTACTCAGACGACTCACCGATGCAGGGAACACAGTGATAGTCATCGAGCACAATCTCGATGTCATCAAGAACTCTGATTGGGTAATTGAGCTCGGTCCCGAAGGGGGAGACAAAGGAGGCTATATAGTAGCCACCTGTACGCCAGATCAACTAGCAAAAGTAAAAAATTCCCCCACCGGCCATTTTCTAAAATAGTTGTCAAATCATGTATCATATATTCATGACCTCAAAAGCGGTAACTCTCGATCAACTCACCGAAGCTCTAGCCGACTTTCGCATGTCTTTAAACAAAGATATGGAGCGGTTTGCAACCAAAGAAGATTTGACAAATCTAGCAACCAAGAAAGATTTAGAAGAGATGGAAGCGAGACAAAATCAATATCTCAGTGCCGCGTCCAACGATATTGTTGATGCGATCGATGAAACAAACAAACAGCACTTGGTCAAATATCACCACGTCAGTCTGTAGATCTTGTCATCACCCTCTTTTGGCTTTCCGCGCCCATCGGTGTTTGAAGTGGAAAAATACAAGGCGCTGTCCGGTCCCACGATCAGCTCTCTGATCCGGCCATAATTTATATTAGGCAATTTTACTGATGTCCCGTCAGGATTTACTTTCCATATCCCTTCGCCCTTGAGTCCTGCAAAGTAAAATTCTCCATTCCAAAATGCTGCTCCTGCTGGTGCAACTGCAGGCGTAAACACGGCAATAGGGGATTCAAAGCCTGCTTTTTTGTCTACATGGTGCAAAAGGGGCCAACCATAGTTTCCACCCTGTTTGAGGATATTTATTTCATCCCCACCTCCCGGTCCATCAAATCCACTGGGTCCATGCTCCGTCGCCCATATTTCACCTGTTTTTGGATGCCAATCAAATCCCTGAGAGTTGCGATGTCCAGATGAGTATATTTCTAGGTTTGACCCATCAGTGTTTACACGTATCATCTTGCCTGCATATGAGTTTTGGTCTTGCGCCAGGTTTTTCTTGGTCGCATCTCCCACAGTGATGTACAGTCTCTTATCAGGACCTAACTTGATCCTGCACCCTGCATGATTAGCAGCCGACGGCAGGTCATCCACAATCACTTCATCTACTTCTATCTTTGTTTTCTCATCTCTCAGTCTGACGATCTTGTTCACAAGCCCTGAACCTTTTTGGTAAGCCAGGCAAGCGTACAGGTATTGACCATCCGAAGTCAGTCCCATCAGGCCATCTTCACTTTTTTCGACGACTTCAGGAAAGACTATCAGTGGAGTCTTATTCACCACCCCATTTTTTATTTCCGTGATCTTCCCAGGCCTTTCCGTCACCAGCAGTCGGTTTTCTCCAGCAAATACTATCGCCCACGGCACAGACAATCCTCTCGCCACTTCTTCGATCTTCATTTCCCCCGTTGTCATTTGCTCTTGGACCGTCTCCACCGGACTGACTTTAGTAGGCAGTTTAAGTGTGCCTCTCCAGTACCACACCCCAGCTACTATCAAAATGATTGCAACCCCAATCCACTTCATTATCTACAAATCATATCATCATGATTCTTGTGACTACTCTAAGTTGAGAGTAAAATACTCAACTTATGTGTAATTTTTGTCCAGAACACAACGCTGAAGCAGTACACAAGGCTGGAGATGTAGTGAATCTAAAACTAGGTATAGATTTTGGGAGAACTTTAGTAGATTTAAATACCGTAAGAGATTTAGAACGGCAGTTTGGCACCCTTGTCAGCGGCCCAACCTCTGAAGATCTTGAAGCTGAGGTAACATGGTTTAGGACAATAATTCAAAATCCCAATCCTAGAGACAGTCACGATGCTGTTCTTCAGTGAATTCACTCTCAGTCGCGGCTACCTCCTTACGGTCTGAGTTCGTAACGTCTTATGGGCCCATCTGGTCCGTCTTCCTCAGATGTTACCCATTCACCAGCAGGTGTTACAGTCTTAACTACCACAAGTGCTCGGTTACCTGGAAGTAAGGCAAAGCTAGTCTCACTATATGGATCTGGGTGTTCATGAGAAAAATTGCTCATGCGGTTATACCCATCCGGCAATCCTCTTTCATAGACAACGCTCATAGTTAAATTTTAAAACTTACACATCTTGTGTCAACCGGCAGATATTTAGCTATAATTGCCGGATGTCAACAATAGTAGGCGTGTTTGCTCATCCAGATGACGAGGCTATGGGACCTGCCGGTACCATCGCCAAACTAGCTCAAGAAAATGAAGTTCACCTCATCTGTGTAACTGATGGTGATCATCAGGACAAGGGGCTCAAAAATATCCGTGACAAAGAGCTATCCAAGTCAGCCCAGATTTTGGGTGTAAAAAAAGTCGTTTTTCTGGATTTTGTCGACGGGTCTTTGTCCAACAGCAATTATCACAAGATCGCAGATGCTCTCAAAAAACAGCTGGATATTCTAAGACCCGAGACCATTATCACTTTTCACCCCAATGGTGTCTCAGGCCACATTGACCATCTTGTTGTCACCTCTGTCGTAAACTTTTTATTCCCCAAACTAAAGTACCTAAAAAAAGTCATGTACTTTGCCATGCGCGACATCGAGCGCCGTCTCATGCCAGGCTACTTTGTCTATATGCCAGATGGTTTGGCAAAAAAAGATGCCCATGAGGTCGTGGATACGAGATCAGTCTGGGATCAAAAGAAGAAGGCCATCCAAGCTCACAAATCCCAGTCGAGTGATGGAAACAAGATTCTTCTTCGCGACAGCATCCTCCCCAAAGAAGAGTACTTCATTGTAAGATCAAAGTAGTGCATAAAAACGTATGTCATCCTGAACGCAGTGAAGGATCCAGTACTTTCTGGACTCTTCGCCTGTGGCTCAGAGTGACGGTCTTCGTGATAATGTTATTTTTTGTAACTCCCTCTCGCGCATCTTTTGACTTCCCGGCAAAATACGACATCACCTACACTTATTCCGCCGATCACCCGACGAAGGTCCATCAGAAGGTCACTTTGACCAACCGTTTTTCCCAGCTTCATCCGACTTCTTACCAATTAGAAATTACGGGAGAAACCCCCACGAACATTACTGCCCGCGACACAGGTGGCCTTCTCAAATACCAGATTATGGCCCAGACTCCAGATCAGACCGTCATAGAGTTTATATTCAATCGGCCTGTTGTGGGGAGAGGTAAGAGCTATACATTTGATGTCTACTACGAGATCCCGTCAGTCACCGAAGTATCCAGTCTCTGGGAGATCCATCTTCCTCAAGTGGGCAATATCGACCCCAACGATAGCTACAAGTTTCACTTGCTTGTACCCAACAGCTTTGGCCCTCTTATCACCTCTCACCCCTCCCCCACAAATACCGATGCCACCTCCCACCCAGGCTTTGTCCATGTCCAGTACAATTCTTCCGACCTCAGATCAAACACCGGTCTTGCCACTTTCGGTTTTGCAGCTCTTCCACCAGGAATTGAAATCAAGTATCCCATCCAGATTTTTCCACCTCTGATTACCAAGTTTCAACTAGAAATCACAAACCCAAACCATTTTGCCGTCGACGCCCAGGATATCCAGCTTACATCTACTAATTTGCCCCTCAGAAATGAAGTCATTTCAGTTCCATCTCTTTATCCCGACCAAAAGCTGACTTTGGATATTCCCTTACAGCGGTTTTTTGTCCCGCAGATGTTGCCTAAAACTTTGACTCTTTGGGTCGGAAAAGAGCAAATCGCCTATAATATCCCCAGTTACCTGTTTATTTCATGGTATGTCATCTTTATCGGGGTCGTCACATCCGCTCTGGTCTACGGTGGTCACGCTGCCCACCGTGCCGGGAGTCTACATCTACAAAAACGAAAAAAATAAGATCATCTACGTTGGCAAAGCCAAGAATTTGCGTGATCGGGTAAAAAGCTATTTTCAGCCTCCCACGAAGCTAGGTCCAAAGACCGCTCAGCTGGTCGAAAATATCACCTCTCTCGAATTTATTGAAGTCGGCTCCGAAGTTGAGGCACTGCTTTTGGAGTCGAGCCTCATAAAGAAATTCAAGCCTTTTTTCAACATCGCCGCCAAAGATGACAAGTCGCCATACTACATTCACATCACGCGAGAACAGTATCCAAAGCCAACAATCAACCATACTAGCCATTTAGCCATCGCTGGTCCATTTTTAAACAGATTGGTGCCAGCACGTATTCTCAAGCTTTTTCGCAGGATCGCCCCTTACTGTGTGGCACCCAGACCAGTAAGAAAACCTTGTTTTTATTCTCATCTCAATCTCTGCAACCCCTGTCCGGGCACAAGCCATATAACCATCCAACCATATAGCAATAACATCAGAAGACTCAAATATTTGTTAGGAGGAAACTTTTCCAGAGTCAGGTCCGATTTGACCAAGAAAATGCAGGGTGCCTCCAAAGTCCAAGATTACGAGCAAGCAGGTTTACTACGCGACCAGCTGCTCGCCCTCGAACAACTTACCTCTGCTCACATCTTGCCCGAAGAATATATTTCCAACCCCAATCTCATTCAAGACTCCAGAGCAGAATCACTAAACTCGCTTACCCTTATCCTCACACCATATCTCACCACTCACCACTCACCACTCAGCCTAAATAGAATTGAACTCTACGACAATGCCCATCTCGCAGGAACTAGTCCCACTTCAGCCATGGTAGTGGCCATAGATGGGGAGATCACTCCTAGAAACTACCGGCATTTTACGATCCGTACCAGCAAATCAAATAGCGACGTCGACATAATGAATGAAGTTTTGACCAGAAGACTTAAGCGCACTGACTGGCCACATCCAGATCTAATAGTATTAGACGGCGGTTTACCGCAACTATCGTCATACAAGATACTAGATACAAAATACAAAATACCTGTAATCGCTTTAGCAAAAAGAGACGAGATTATCTACACTCTGGACAAGCAGGAAATCAAGCTCCCCAAGGACCATCCAGGCCTGAGACTTCTTATTCGTCTTCGCGACGAAGCCCACAGATTTAGTAGGCGGTTGCACCACAAACATCAACGTTCATCTGTCATCCCGACCAAGCGGTAGCGCGTGGAGGGATCCCTCGACTACGCTCGGGATGACATTTAGTGTAAAGTATTAGTATGCTTAGAATCCTGCTTCGTTCAATTGCGATTAATCTTGCTTGTGTATACGTAACCATTCAAATTCTTTCTGGAGTAGTTACTTATATAGGAGGTGTTCAGACCCTCCTTTTGGCCTCAGTAGCCATCGCAGGGGTCAATCTGATAGTCAAGCCCCTCATCAATCTTCTTCTGCTTCCCATCCATCTTGTCACCCTCGGAGTCTTTCGCTGGGTAGCCAATTTAGCCACTCTTTATATAGTCACCTGGCTCATCCCCAATCTCCAGGTCCATGCCTTTACCTTCCCCGGCCTCAATCTCAAATATCTCATAATTCCGAGCATCCACTTCACCGCCTTTGGTGCTTTTCTCGTCACTACTCTGGTTCTGACTCTCACCTTCCACTTCATATACTGGCTTTTGCAAGACTAAATATCAGAAACTGATATAATAAACCTCGTGAAAGAAGCTATCGATATCGCACAAATAATTGTGAGTATTGCTCTTGCTGGTCTTGTCCTTCTTCAGGCCAAAGGCACGGGTCTGGGTAGATCCTTCAAATCCACCTCTTTTCATTCCAGAAGAGGAGTGGAAAATCTAGTTTTCAAATCGACTATCGTTCTGGCTGTCGTATTTGTCTGCCTGTCACTCTTTGGACATTTCGTATAGAACATGTACAAAAAACTGCGCTTTGGGGTCAGGCTCACCACCGCCCTGTTTACAAAATATTATCTAGCCATAATTTTGGGTCTGGTTTTAGGCATTGCTAGTTTCATCGGTCTCCCTCCGCTACTTTCCAGGTTGCCCTACATTCGCCCCACCGTGACCATTGCCCAAGTCGGCCGCTTTACCGAAAAAGATCTCCCATTATCAGTGCTACAAAAAATCTCAATTGGTCTAACTACAGTAGGTGAATCAGGCATTCCCACTCCAGGACTGGCTAGTAGTTGGCAGGCCACCGATTCCGGCAAAGTATATATATTTACTATTTCAGATCAGCTGCGCTGGCACGACGGCACACCGGTAAAAAGCACAGATATTAGTCTCATCTTCAAAGATGCAGAAATTCAGACTCCAGACGATTCGCATCTGATTATCAAACTAAAAAATCCGTTTGCTCCCCTGGCAAGTATTGTCACAAGACCTCTTTTTAAGACTTCCAAAAATTCTCGACTGATTGGCGTGGGTTCCTACAAGCTCAAGACTATCAGACGAAACGGGGCCTTTATCGAGTCCATTACCTTGACTCCAGTCGAAGTCGGTTCCAAGCTTCCACTTCTCAAGTACAATTTTTATTCCTCGCAATCTCAAGCCAGAACTGCCTTCAAGCTAGGACTAGTGACAGTTGTTCAGGGTGTGAATGAAGTTGAAGATCTGGCCAACTGGCCCAATCTTGAGGTGGAGACACATGTGTCTACCGACCGTCACGTAGTTCTATTCTTTGATACAGCAGGCGATATGTTCGCCGGAGCTTCAGGAAAAAACTTGAGACTGGCTCTCAACTACGCCATCGACAAGTCCAAATTCCGAGATAGAAGTATTGGTCCTCTGGGTCTCAACTCTTGGGCCTACAACGATTCTATTCGCAAATACGACTTTGATCTAAAAAAAGCCAAAGAATTGTTATCCAAAGTAGAAAAAAAACCTGACCAAATAGACATTACCACTCTGCCCGTATACGAGCAGACTGCTCTCCAGATCAAATCCGATTGGGAGGCCATGGGCCTCAAGGTAAATATCAAGATAGTCCAAGACATCCCAGACGAATACCAGGTTCTTTTAGTCGCTCAAGTCATTCCCGTCGATCCTGACCAATACAACTTTTGGCATTCCACTCAAGGCGCCACCAACTTAAGTAGGTTCAACAATCCTCGTATCGACAAATTGCTCGAGGACGGCAGAAAAACCTTAGAGTTAGCCGAGCGCAAGAAGATCTACTCCGATTTTCAAAGATTCTTATTGGACGAATCTCCCGCCGTCTTCCTCTACTACCCAGAGACCTACACAATTACAAAAAAGTAGTCAAACACAGGGGTTGACAACTATTTAGCACTCATGTTAAGTTAGTGCTAGTTGAGGACCACAGTAGCAAAAATGAAAGGAGGTGAGAACGATCAATGAATCTTAGCTTAATCCCACGCACATTTTGGGACGACTCAGACGATCTTTTTTCCTTCTCATCTAGTCCATCGTCGGGAATCTCCGTTTCCGAGGACGACCAGAAGGTTTATGTCTCAGCCGCTCTTCCCGGCGTAGACGAAAAAGATATCGAGATCACTTTTGACAAGGGCACTCTCTGGGTAAAAGGTCAGGTAGAAGAAAAAGAAGAAGACAAAAAGCGCAAATACTATCGTCAATCTTCTTCCAACTTTAGTTACCAGATTGCAGTCCCGGGTGATCTGGACCAAAATTCCGAACCCGAAGCCAGGTACAAAAACGGCGTGATGACCGTGACTTTCAAAAAGTCACCTCAGTCTCAGCCCAAAAAGATTGCCATCAAGCAGTCAAACTAAAGGCTTTCGGTCACTAAAAAACCCGCCTCAAAAGCGGGTTTTTAGTTTATTGCTGCGGGACCTGGAGTCGAACCAAGATAAACGGGGCCAAAACCCGTTGTCCTACCTTTAGACGATCCCGCAACGCAAGCATTAAGCTTGTCTGAATGCATTTTACAGCCATATCTGCCAATAAGGCTATACCAGTGGTAAAATTTGACCAAGTCCCCGTAGCTCAATGGATAGAGCAACTCCCTTCTAAGGAGAAGATGCTAGTTCGATTCTAGCCGGGGACACAGGTATAATTAGGCTTATCTTGGGTCCGTAGCTCAGCTGGTAGAGCAAATCCCTCTTAAGGATGCGGTCGTGGGTTCGAATCCCACCGGGCCCACTTGACACAAATAGTCACCGAAACGAGCACAAAAGATGTGATTGACGATTTTACAAAGGCCGGTGGTACTATCAAGATATGCAATCAACAAATGACCAACTCAAGCTACTTCGCCAAGAGCTCCACGAATTCAAGGACAGTTTGTTTTACTCGCGCAATTCCGGCCAAAAAGATATCGAGGATGAGACAAAAATCATCAAAACCGAACTTCGCGATATTCACAGAAAACTAGATATATTGATCAAATATTTGCTTCAAAAAGAAGCACCCTTATCCGCTCCAACAAAGGTGTAGAATAAACCAATGCCCCTAACACAAAAAATAATTGAAGACGTAATCAGAAAAGTAATCGTGTCAGAACTAACAGGAGTAAATGCAAAACTCCACACTATTAGTTCTGATGTATCTGTGGTCAAGGAAGATCTGAAAAAACTAAGTAAAAAAGTAAGCAATCTTTCTGACACTGTTACGAGTTTTTCAGCAGATGTGCAAAAATTTGATCAAGAACAGACAATACTCTCAAGCCAAATTCCAAATCGCACAGATCGCATAGAAAAACTCGAAAAAATAGTTTTTGGCTCCATCCAAGCCTAGTTTTTTCCAACTTTGGCCACGGCCATTTTCTCCATTTTTTCAAGATTGTTACCAATAATTTGATATCCAGGTCCTTTAATTTTTTCGAGCTCATCTCGATAGGCTCTTGCTTTAACAAAAAATTCTTCTACTTTTCCCGTATCGACCAAGGGTTTCACCTCATCAGGTTTCATCCAGGAGTTTAGCTCTCCAATAGCCCTTCTGGCCTGATCCGAAGATTCAATAATATTTGCGGACTGATCGACAAAATGCTCAAAGTATCTTGCCCATGAGGCAACACACTCGGCTGGAGTTCGTGCGGATGCCGCTTCGATTAGCAATTTGGTGCTGGTAGTTGCTTCTTCCATGGACCAATTTTATCTTAAATAACATTAATTTTTGGTGTGTGGGGTCGGAGTTTATATTTTTTGAGTGTGGTAGGTTTCTTGCTTATCGCAAGTCCTTTACTGATTACAACATTTGTAACCAGATCCACAGCTCTCATTGTCCAATCTGGGGTAATCCCAAATTAGCAATGCAAAATATAAGAGTCCGACCCCCAAAATCTTTCTCGAGCATGCTCGTTATCCAAAGCGCAATTGCTTTGAAAAAAGAGTGTTCACTCGATCGAAATTTCGACGAGATCGTGAAAATTACTTACAGGGGTGTCCATGAAACAAGACAAGCCAATTGGCCCATCCATTCATGCTTTGCTCCGCTTCTGGAACAAACTTTTGACACCCCAATTACTTATCCGAAAAACACGATAAGCACAACTACAATCACAACGGCCGCCACGATCGCCAAACCCAGCAAGAAGTTTTCAACTTCCTCTTGAATCTGCTGGATCAGGCGGATGAGGCTATAGTTCGAGCCGGCGGGGTGAGTCTCAAGCACGGGTGTGTGCCTTGAGTGTTGATCGGAATCGTCCCGGGGCGTGCTGGGCTTGGGCTTCGGCGCCGGCGGAGTGGAAATCGGGGCACGCGGCTCCATCTTCTTCAAAACTTCGGGCTTCGTCTCCTCGATGGTCACATGCGTGACTGAAACATACACGGTATTCGTGATGTTCATCGAATTGTCGTACACGATCTGGCCGGTGTTGGTCCAATTCCCGTTGCTGTAGTTAAAACCAGCAGAATTCGGACCTGACACGACGTTCGAAACGATGTTGCTATTGCTGACGTTACCCACGGGGGTAGTCAGTACGGGAGTCGCATTGTTCAGCGGCTCTTCAATGAAAAAAGCTTTCAGAGAAACGTTGAACCAATCGCAATTGGTGCCACTTACTTTGAATTGCGACCACCCGTTGTAGGGTTGACCATCGGCCAGCGCGAGGCTGTCGACACCCCAAACTTCGGGAATGCCAAAAACAAAGATGCCGCCGCGATCCGTCACCCCATATTGGATATCGCCATTGGACAAATGAAGTTCAACCAGTGTGTTGTACACGGGCTGAGCATTCTCGTCCTGAACAAGGACCTGCACAAAGTACAATGGGCAATCCTTGCCTTCGGGGTGAACCACGGGCTGGCCACAGTCCGCATAGGCCGTAGGAACGAAAGTTCCAACGACGATAACCAGTAACAGACCAAACAGGGCGAAGAAGATTTTCTTAGCCATTTCTACTGGACCTCCTTAAAGGCCAGGTGTTTACACTCAGATGCAAGCATCTAAGGTAAACCAAAAAAGAAAATAGGGTTGATTTCACAGGCGTATTGAACGCAGCGGAGACACAAGATAAGGCTCGGGCTAGCACTCCCTTGCACTATCACTAGTGTCACCAAAAGGTGACAATAATTTGTGTCCCCATTGCGTCCAACAGACCAATGAAAACCCTTTAGTAATTCTCGAATCTCGATTTTTAATGTACTAGACTTCTGCATTTTCGGTCTACCGAAGCACGCTTTGTGCGTAGGAGACCTCATCAGCCCCGCTCAGCGGAGTAATGCATATGGACCAAATTTTTAAGGGTCTTAAATTACTTACGACCTTACGGTCGAAGTATTTTTGCTGTCGGACTTCGTCCGAACTATGACGCTGCATATCTTGATAGATATTTCGCGTCGCAATAAATAATTGTTATTTTCGTGTGTGGGGTAGGTGCTTGTGTCTTGTTTAGTGTGTGTTAATTTCTGCTCGTAGCAGAGTCTTCAACGATTCAAATTGCTCTGAATCGTTTTACACGCTTGTTGTCCGTCATCTGGGTTAATCCCAAACGAAAGCCAACTTATACAAGATGCAAATGCACCTACCCTCAAGTTTTGTTTCTCCAGCAATGTCGCTGAATTAGACGCAACGTCTAACGAGCAAAAAAGCTAGGTATCCAAAACCCGAGAGGTTTCAATCTTCTGCAATCCACAATTAGGATTGACTTGCGGTCAAAGACAAAAGTCATTGGCACAGAAGAGAAAGAGTTAGTTATCCGCCAGCCGGTTCTATGTTCAACCACTCGGTTGATTCACGGGGTTATCCCATTACATAGAACCAGCTGATCGGTCTAGTACTAATTCAGAATGGAGTTCACCGACTCAAGTGAGTACGGCGCGTGGACAAGGTCCCACCAGTCTGGTTGAAGAACTCGTTCCCCGGGTTGTGTGACATTGACTTGCGTCAAGTGTCCAGCTCCATCGCGATACCATAATTGGTTCGCAATAACAAAAGCTGCACGGGTACTACCATCCAAATCTACGGCGACATCATTCGCAATGCGATCCACCAACTTCGGCGAATTGCTCACATTGGAGAACGACATCAATCCTTGATTCGACTTGGAAGTTTGGACATCCCCAAAAGCATCAAACGACAAGTTCGTCGTTTTTTGATTGGAGCATCCAAATCCGTACTGACTACCATGAATGTTAACCACGCACAAAACGTCGACAGGGTTGCGAAAAGCAATCCAATTCCCATCTGGGCTTGTGTCTGGCCGAACACCTTTGATTTTCAGGTCACGAACGAACGTGTTCCATTGATCAGTGACATAAAGTTCGCCATCAATCACATAAGGAATCGTCCAATCACGCGACCATTCTGGCTGGATCTCATTCACATTATCTGTGAAAGTAATCTGTCGAAGGCCAGTACCATCAACGCCAACAACCCATAGGTCCGCATTCTGTGCTTCAGGCATTTGAGCCGAAAACACAATCTTGCAGCCATCGGGGCTAATTGACGGGTTCAACATCCATGCGCCATCAAGACGGGCGTCCCAAGTGATCAATTCAATAGTTGAACTAATAGGATTTACCAATCGGTAAATCTCAGATGTGTTCTCTTTGTCGTCTGCGACAACAAAGATGACATGCTCGACTGACACACAAAAACCCGGCTCAGGGATAGTCACCACGGGGGTAGCTTCCTGAGTAGGAGTATCTGTGGGCGTCGGGCTGGCCGTGGGCGTCGCAGTCGGAGTATTACTGGGCGTAGGCGTGGAACTCGGTGTCTCACTCGGAGTTGGCGTAGGGGAAGAAATTTCGATAAATCCCTTGCAATCCGGTGAAGAATTACCATCCACAAATGCCAAGTAGGTCCGCGAACCAGGTGTCAGGTCGTAATCGACACCATAATAGGTATTGTTAGTACCCATTCTGCCACTAGAGACCAATTCCCATGTATCGAGTCGAAAAACTTCAACCCATTCACCATTACCCCACACGGTAAGAAAAATTACATTATCACCATGGGAGTACGAAACCTCCAGCAAATCACATTGCGAAGGGGGTTGTACGGTTGGCGTCGGCTGAGTTCCAGTCGGCGTCTGGGTGTTAGTAGGCGTATTCGTCGGGGTGGATGTGAAAGTGTTCGTCGGAGTACTCGTGTGAGTCTCCGTGGGGGTCGCCGTGAAAGTTGGCGTGTTAGTGTTCGTAGCTGTCGGGGGAATATTGGTATTTGTTTCAGTTGGAGTGCTGGTCCATGTGGCTGTCTGAGTCACGTTGCATGAGCGGCCGATAAAGGTCGTCCAATGGTGAACCAGATAGTCGAACACGGGCACCCCGTTGATCCAAACCCAACCTCCGCGATGAACGTCAAACTGAACTTTGATACAACCTTCGATATTCAAATCGAGAGACAACTCAATGTCGCCTCCAGGTTGAACCCACTTCTGACCCGTCCCGGCCAAATGAATCTGACCGTGAAAGACGGTAGCGTCAAATGCGTCGAGTTCGACATCACAGACACTCTGACCCTTATTATGGATCACAACAGAAGAAGAACCTTCGCCGCCACCGGAAGCATATTCCAGATTCCAGTCTTCGCAGGGCTTAGGCGTGCTCGTCATCTCGGGCGTCGCGGAAATCGCGGCCGTCGGAGTGGCTTCGGAATCAGCTTTCACTGTCCGTGTCGGATAAGAACCAATGGCGGATGCCAAAAGGCTTAAAACCAAAACCCAAAACGTAGGCTTACGGAACTTGTTCATTTTGCAATCAATCCTTTCAGGGTGATTACGTGCTGATGTACGCCTTGCTTGATTCGTCTGGGTTGAGAACGATTAACCCTCCTGGGTCTTTCTTTCTTAACCTTGCGGGCTTCAATAGACAAAGTAAATTTGTCAGCCATAAGAACCTCCTTGGCTCTTATTTTTCAAAAAAGTACACGATGGTGAACGAACAGGTGATAGACTTTTCCCTAAAGTCTCTTCAGCGTATTACATGTCTAGACATTTTTTTGTCCATTACATGAATAAGTCTGGTTGCGACATACGTCACTATAAATCCTTCAGCTTGAGGTGCTGACAAAATGTGGATTTATGCAGGGTTTACGAACGGGGAAATAATAGGGGGTAATAGAGGAAGATGCGAGGTGTGAAACGCAGTGGAAACCCAAATAACATTAGTATGATCAGTACCTGTCGGTTCAACAAAAATTGACTTTAACCAACAACTAATCCCTTACCAAATCACTAGATTCCCAATGCGTCTCACAAGATGCACTTCCTTTAAACTAACTCTAAAACCTCTCTTTTTAACGTGCTAGCGTTATTAAGTAGTTACAGGATTAGTCTGAAAGCTATTTCCAGGCTTCCTAACTACGACTATAGGATACCATTAATCCCATAGTTTGTCAAGGGCAAATACATATCAGATACTCATTCTTCCCTCTCCTTGAGAAGGAGCGGGATTGAGGGTGAGGTATTGGCAAGCCTTGGATGCTATGATTTATATATGGAACCAGTAGTTCTCACTCTTCGTGTCCCCAAGACTTCGGAAAACACTCCCGAGCAGACGGCCCAGCTCCTGGCCTCACTGTCGCGCGCTACTTCAAAAGCAGGTCTTCTGGGTGGCAAAAATTTGCACCTTAGTCTGGAGGTCACAGTTCTAAATGGTCTCATTACTTTTATTATCGTCACCCCCAAATCACTAGAGTCTTTTGTCCGCTCTCAAATGCTCGCCACTTATCCCGACGTCGTCATAGAAATTATCGAAGATTATCTGAAAGACTGGTCAACTGAGAAACTGACCAACTGGTCAACTACGGTTGTCCGTCAACAGTACGCCCAATTCTTTCCACTAAGAGATTACGCCGACTACAAAGAGGTCGACCCTATGCTTCCTGTTTTGGGAGTACTATCAAAAGCCGCCGAAGGGGACAAAGTCTTACTGCAGTTTGTCTTGACCCCTGCTCCCTCATCTGTGCAAAAAAATGCTTATAGATATCTGCATCCTCAAACTGTCGAAAAAGCTCCCACTCCAGAAGGCAAGAAACTGATCGATGACAAGCTATCTCAGCCCTTAGTCGGAGTCTCTATTCATCTGGCTACCTCAAATCCATTTCTGATTCCGGATATTGCCGGCTCCATGTCCGTACTCAACAGACCAGATGGCAACAGCCTCATTTCCCGCAAACCTATGCCTTGGGAAAAGCGTGCACTTTGGCAATGTATTATTAATCGCAAACCATTTAGCAATCTAACCATTCAGCCATCAGTATTAAATGTCATGGAGCTATCATCTCTTTGGCACTTACCAGGGATCTACACCAAGCTACCCAATGTGGCTTGGTCAGCTCTCGCCGCCTCAGTCACCGAACCCCCTGAAAATTTACCCATATATTCTAACGATGTCATCCCGAGCAACGTCGAGGGATCCCTTTCAACTCCCCAAGAGATTTCTCCGCGCGCTTCGCTTGGTCGAAATGACATTAATAATGACATTAACTTTTTTGCCAAAACCCAATTTAGAAACCAAGACGTCATCTTTGGCATCAAGCTCGAAGACCGTCTCAGACACACATATATCCTGGGCAAGTCCGGAACTGGTAAATCGACATTGCTCGAAAACATGGCGGTCGACGATTTTAAAAAGGGCAGGGGAGTCGCTTTCATCGATCCTCATGGAGACGCCTGTGACAATCTTTTGAATTACATTCCCAAAAATCGCATCAACGACACCATCTACTTCAACCCCGCCGACCGCGAGCACCCCGTCAGTCTAAATATTTTAGAAGTCGACAATCCCGATCAAGCCGAGCTGGTGGCCTCTGGTATAGTCTCCATCTTCTACAAGCTGTATGGCAGGTCTTGGGGTCCCAGGCTCGAGTATATCCTGCGAAATACCCTCCTCACACTTACTCAGATCCCCGGCAGCACCTTGCCCGACGTCATCAAAATGCTGACGCAAAAAGATTTTCGCCAGAAGATCTACAAGCAGATGAAAAACGAGCAGTTACTAAGCTTCTGGCAAAACGAGTTTGACGTCTTAGAAGAAAAGACCCGAGCCGAGCAGATCAGCTCCATTCTCAACAAAGTCGGCCAGTTTGTAAACTCGCCTCTCATTCACGATCTCATCTCTCACCCCAAGTCGACTATCAATCTTGAAAAAGTCCTAGACGAAGGCAAGATCCTGATTGCCAATCTGTCTCAAGGAAAATTGGGTGAGGACAATGCGACACTTCTGGGAGCCATGCTCATTACCAAATTGCAGCTATCTGCCATGAAGCGGGTGGACATGCCCAAAGAAGACCGCAAAGAGTTTTTCCTATATGTGGACGAGTTTCAAAACTTTGCCACCAATTCCTTTACCAAGATCCTCTCCGAGGCTCGCAAATTTAGGCTCGGCCTAGTACTCGCCAATCAATATATTTCCCAGATTCCCGAAGAGATCCAAAAAGCCATCTTTGGCAATGCCGGCACTGTCATCTCATTTGTCGTGGGTGCCGAGGACGCCCGGGTTATGGAAGCCGAATTTGGCAAGATCTTTACCAAAGAAGCTCTGGTTTCCCTCACCAAGCATCAGATAGCTCTCAAAATGACGATTGATAACTCTCTTTCCCAACCCTTCTCGGCCTACACTCTTCCACCATTCAAATCCACAAATATGAACCGCGACAAAGTCATCGAATCCTCCAGACAAAGATACGCTCTAAAAAAATAGTCAGTTGGCCAGTTGGCCTAGCAAATCCATCATCTTCTTTGAAGGTTTGGCTCGAGGAAGTCCTGGTAACTTCAGATGAGTATCAATTCTGTCCAATCTCTTCTCATGATCAATCGATCTTCTGTCCATCTCATCTACAAACACAGTCAATTTTTTATCAATCCTGTCTAATTTTTTGTGAATTGGGACCAATTTTTCATCAATTTTCTCAAGTCCTGGACCTAATTTCGCATCTAATCGTCCATCGATTAGCTCTCCTATCTTTTTTAGATCTTGATTCGTCAACATACCACCAGAATATCACACAGTTACAATTACCAATCAAGCACTAAATACTAAGTCTCCAAACCTTCCCAGTCGTCTTCAATTTCTCAATCCAATCAGTGATCGCAGTTGATAGTTTTTGCTGCTTAAGAGCGGCTTCCGCTTCAGCTTTCCTCTCTTCTGGTTTCAGTGATGCCAACAGTTTCTCATTTTCTTTCAGATAGGCATCTACTTCTTCAGCAGAGACAGACGCTTCTTTCTCCACCGCTTTTTCCACTCTCATTTTGAGGATCAGATCTTTTTTCAGATCGTTAATTGTCATTCCTCTTTCGGCTAGCAATGTTTCCAAATCAGTTCCTTCTCCCAAGGTTCCTTTGATTTCTTCGATCTTGGCATCTACTTCACTGTCTGGGATCTTGATACCTAGTTTGTCCAGTTCTGCCTCAGCCAGCTTCTGTGTAACCAGAGAATCTACCATTGCTAGTCCTCCCTGAGCAAACAATGCTTGGTCTACCTGATACCGAAAGATTGGCATGTTGTTGACCAGGGCTACCACAGGCCAAGTTTTAGTGCGATACCAAAAGAAGACTAAACCAGCAACTATTACTGCTAAACCAAAATACACTCTCATCCCACCACTCCTATTAGCCACAGGTGCACTCATAACCGGAGTATCAAATGCCACTACGTCTTCTTCGACTTCTTTTTGGACTTTTCTTCTCGCTGCCATGATGCAAGAAATAATATCCTACATTTCCCACGCTCGCAACCCCCAAATATAGCTTGCACAAAAAGATATAATAGATATATGTCAGAAGAAACGATCGGAGATGCAAAATCAGAGCCAAATGGCTGCGCCGACCAAATCTTCAAAGTCATTGAGTTTTGTTTGGTCATAAGCTTCGTCTCAATCCTCGCTGTATACTGATCTCATGCTCGTAGACGAAATCGATATTGTTTTGACGGCTGGTCACGGCGGTCCAGGCAAGCTAGCTCCCGTAAAAACACCCACTTTTAGACCAGTTGGTGGCGACGGCGGCCGTGGGGGAGATATCTATGCGACAGTTACTACAGACCTCATGGTGCTCAATCGACTTGCCGGTGTCCCCGAGATCAAAGCCGAGGATGGAGAAAAGGGCGGCATGAACGGCTCGTCCGGAAAAAATGGCTCAGATATCACCATCCAAATCCCCGTGGGGACTTCTATCGTGGATACTAAGACTGGAAAAATAATCGAAGCAGGTACACCCAATACCACGCTTCTTCTATGCAAAGGCGGCATCGGTGGCCGGGGTGGCAACTATCGAGCTCAGCCGGGGAGAGCCGGAGTCCAGATTCATGCCAAATTGATTCTCAAGCTTATTGCCGACTACGGCTTTGTGGGACTACCAAATGCCGGCAAAAGCAGTCTCCTAAACGAGTTGACCAATGCCAACGCTCCCGTAGGAGCATATCCCTTCACCACTCTCGAGCCAAATCTAGGAGTAATCGGCGGCAAAATCATTGCCGATATTCCAGGTCTTATCGAAGGAGCATCCGAAGGGAGAGGACTGGGTATCAAGTTCCTAAAGCACATCGAAAAAGTTTCTACTCTCTATCACTGCATAGCCGCAGACAGTGAAAATATTTCAGCTGATTATGAGACTATTACTCGAGAGTTGACAGAGTTTGGGTCCGGTCTTGAGACCAAGCCCAGAATCATAATTCTTACCAAGACTGATTTGGTCACTCAACACCAAATTGAATCAAGCGTAAATGAACTTCAAAAGTTTGGCCACGAAGTCCTCACCTGTTCTATATATGATCCCGAAAGCATCGATGCCCTAAAACTTCATCTCAGCTGTTAAAATAATCCTCACTATGGCTCAAAACGACGTCGTCATTCGCTTTAACGAGGTTTCTTTCAAGTACAGTGACAAAAAAGTCATTCTGGACGAAGCCAATTTTTCAGTGCGCAGAAACACCATCATGACCATCATGGGTCAAAATGGCGCTGGCAAAAGCACCATCTTCAAGCTTCTTTTAGGAGAGCTCACTCCTCAGTCAGGAAAAATAAATATGGAGCTAGGAACTACCGTGGGTATTGCCAAGCAGATGATACCAGTAGACATGCAGGAGCTCGACATTGTCGCTTATTTCAAGACGGCTCTTCCAGACAAAGAATATGGTATCGAAGGCGATATTGTAAAAATCCTCAAAGTCGTAAACCTAGATATTCCTCTAACTAGGATTGTAAAGAGTCTTTCAGGGGGCCAAAAAGCCAGACTACTTCTGGCCTACGCCCTCATTTCTGAGCCCGATGTATTACTCCTAGATGAGCCCACCAACAATCTCGATAGTACCGGCATCGAGCACCTGACCACATTTCTGATTGAATACAAAAAAACTTGTCTCGTCATTTCTCACGACGCCGATTTTCTCAACTGCTTTACTGACGGAGTCATAAATCTGGATGTGGCTACGAAAAAAACGGAGCAATTCGAGGGCAACTATTATGACGTCTTGTCAGAAATGGCCGCCAAGCTCGAAAGAGACCGACTCCTAAATTCTAGGTTAGAAAAAAGTATTAAGGATCGCTTTGAAAAGATAAATAAGCTAGGTGGCAAAAGTATCGCCATGAGTCAGCTGGCCAGGAGGATAAGAGAAGATATCGAGGAGGATAGGGAGGAGATGGTCGACATGCGAAGGGAAGATAAGACTATTCCAGATTTCACAATCAGAGACCAAGAGTACGTGGGTCAAATCGGAAGACTTACACAGCCTGTCGAGCTGGGGTTAAACAAAGGCACCCGGGTTCTTATCAAAGGGCCAAATGGTATTGGCAAAAGTACTCTCCTCAAGTCTATTCTGAAAGGGGAGTCAGCCCAGATTAATTCCGAAGTCCGGATTGGTTACTACAGTCAGGATTTTTCCGAGCTGGACTTTGACCAGACGGGCTATGAGTCCCTATATTCAGTATCCCAGACCAAAAGAGTCCAGGATATTTATGAAGCCGGAGGCAGGTTCTTACTCAGTAGTGAAATCTTGGCCAACAAGGTAGAGTCTATGTCCGAAGGTCAAAAGGGGTTACTTTGTTACGCCCGGTTCATGCTCCAAGTTCCCGGCATCCTGATTTTGGACGAGCCCACCAATCACATCAACTTCCGCCATATTCCAGTCATAGCTAGCGCTATCAACAATTACAAAGGTCCCATCATCTTCGTCAGCCACTTAGCTGATTTTGTTGATAAGATAAAAGTAACAGTGGAAATCGATCTAGAAAAATACAGATAGAAAAACCCGATGTCAAAAACAGAGGTGTCTAGTACAGAGTATATAGCTCAAGTAAACAGAGTCGTAAAACAAGTTGTGGAGTCTCCTGACTACCTAGATCCATCGACGGGTTACGTTTCCCAAGCAGCCTGGAATAGTTTGGTCCAAGGTGGAATTTTAGCCGCTGCACTCCATGATCGGGATCCCAAAAACTATCGAAGAGAGAAAATGGCAGTTATACGAGACACTTCCAGCACAGATCCCCAACTTGGTCTTATGTACGGCATCATGACAGCCCTCGTCATAGACAATATTTACAAATTTGCCCCAGATGGTTTAAGAAACGAGTATTTTGACAAGATAAGAGATGGTCGGTTGTGCGGACTCGCCTTTACAGAAAGAAAGATATCTGGCAGCTCCATACAAATGAATTCCCGCTTCACCGAGAATGGTTATCTAACTTTTTCAAAAAGATTTCAAGGCATCTCCGGTCACGATCTTTTAGTCTTTGCCCAATCGACAGATAATCCGTACTTACTCGGTCTGTTTTTAGTTGAAAAACAATATATCACCACCGAATTTATCCAAACAGAAGGACTCGGGGGCATTCCTTATGCTTTCAACTCAGGTCACGTACCAATGGATATCGTGCATCAAATTGCTTTACTCCACACCCGAAAAGACTTAGGGGTAATTCAACAAATTTTCACAGAAAGCAGGTTGGGATTTCCTGGCATGTCTTTGGGTCAATTAGAACTCTTGGAGAGAATCGCAAAGCAGTATTCAGAAAACAGACTGATCGGTGCCTCACTCCAAAAAGATATGGCAATTCCTAAAAGTGAACTGGAATCAATCATGGCCAGGCGAATGGTAGTACAAGCAATATATGAGCACAGTATCGACTATTTAAATTTACATCCTGACACACTTAGGCTTGCTCCCGAAGGCAGTTTGATCAAAGCGCTCTCAACCGAATACGCGTTACTTGCCGCCCTCACTGCAGCAAAGCTTGGCGGGGGAGACTCATATACTGCTGGTTCAAAATTGAGCCTAGTAAACGATATATGGCCGTTTACTATTTTTGAAGGCAACAATGACATGCTTTATAGCCAAGCAGGTCGATCACTTGCCCGAAGTTTATTGTATGACCAAGAATTGCCAGGTGGACTATTTGACAGGTCAAGAGCTGCCCAAAATCTTTTTCCAGGGTCCAAAGCGGTCATAGACAGATTGGTCGCAATTAACAAAGACGTGGGTTTAGAAAATATCTGGGGCCAAATAGCAGCCAGGTGTTTAGCTCTAGGTTGTTTAGACAAAGACCGACTAGACACTCACGACTACACCCTAGCCACCGAGCTTCTCAACCTAGAAATCCAACAAATCGGGCTAAAATACAAGATCGGTATATAATTTCAATATATGGACAACTACGAGAGATTTTCAGAACAAGCAGAGATAGACGAAGAAACGCTTGGTATATTTTCTCTGGCCAAAGAAATTGCAATTGCAGCCAAAGAATCAGGCAAAAGGTACCATATGGGCGGGGGAATAGCGATTGATCTATCTGTAGGCAACATTACTCGCAATCATCACGACATAGACTTTCATCCCGAGCTGGCTGATTTAGATTGGTGGCTCGCGTGGCTCAAGAAACATGATCTGAATCCAATTAGAATCGAAGATAGCCCCTTTCCAGAAACATTTAAAGTGCGTAACAAATCGGGTAGTGCCGTGGTAGACCTCTGGCCATTTAGACTCACAGATGGCGTATTAGTTTTTAATCAAAATGGAGAGTATGTAGATACCGGCAAAAAATGGGACGAGACCAGAACTGTCGAGTTTCAAGGGGTAGAATTTAGAATAGAAAATCCTCTGAGAGTTCTAGATCAAAAAACTTATGATTTTAGACACGGCAAGCCGATGAGAGAGCAAGACATTCACGATTTCAAACTGTTAGGTCAAGGACTACCAACTAGATAACGTAGCTACCAAACTTACTTTTTATGAAATTTAAACAATTCAATCGGTTGACCTTTGTTCAAAACATCTCCCCAAAGAGTGAAAACAAGCAAAAATGGAGCCGCAACTCCCGAAATCAAAAATAACTTCATATCACCACTTCTTTGCCAAGGCAGTGACTCCAAGACAGATTCTATTAAACTTCTCGTCAGTGGAAACACTTCGTTTGACATTGGGGTGGTCGACGGGATTTGAACCCGCAATCCCCAGATCCACAATCTGGTGCGTTAACCATTACGCTACGACCACCATGTTAATGGACGATGAGCTCGGCTCATACGACCACCATGCGCAACACTAATTTTATCACGATGACAGGCACTAACTGTTAAAATCACCCCATGAGCACTTCATGGCACAAAGCCGGGGACTGGTATGGCAAGATCGTGGGGGACTCTGGCCATCATTATCATCAGGAAGTGATTTTCCCCAAACTTCTCCCTCTTTTGGAGATTAGTTCAGGTTCAAAAGTCCTAGATCTGGGCTGTGGCAACGGAGTTTTGGCAAATCATCTCCCAAAAAATACCACTTATTTTGGCCTCGATTCGGCAGCGTCTTTAGTAAATCTAGCCAAACAAAATTCAAAAAATAAAAATCATCAGTTTTTTATTCACGACGTCACTCGTCCATACCCATTCCACTACACCGATTTCACCCACGCCATCTTTATTCTTTCTCTGCAGAATATAGAGCAGGGGAGTCAGGCTATTTTAGAAGCTTCTCGTCACCTCAAGCCAGGAGGGACACTGGCAATTGTCCTCAATCATCCAACATTTCGAATCCCCAGACAAACAAGTTGGCAAATAGATCCCCAAAACAAGACAGAATATCGCCGTATTGATCGGTATCTGTCTCCTATCAAAATACCGATTACCACCCATCCTGGCCAGCCAGACTCAAATGTAACCTGGACATTCCATCACCCCATAAGCGATTACATCCACTGGCTTAAAGAAGCAGGACTAAAGGTCACAAGTATCGAGGAGTGGTCGGGAGACAAAACCAGTGTAGGCCGTGCCGCTCGCATGGAAAACCGGGCTAGGGCAGAATTTCCTCTCTTCATGGCCATCCTGGCGCAAAAGGGCTAAAATATACTCTAAGCGCCCGTAGCTCAACGGATTAGAGCGACAGTCTTCGGAACTGCAGGTTGCAAGTTCGATTCTTGCCGGGCGCACAAACTTACCCTTCTCCCAAACTCTTTATCTCCGGCAACGAGGCTCCCATTATTCCCGCCAGGTCTCCATGCATGCCATGAGTGTGGTCAATTACAGATCTAAGTGATTTTTCTTGTCTACTCCACTTGGCCGAAAACCACTTTCTCTCCTTTTCTATTTCCTCTCGCATCACCTCAAACGCATCCACGATCGTCTCCACTCGCTGTTTAAACTCAATCCCAGACAAGTAGTTATAGAGAATCTCCATTTTTTCATTTTTACCTACGGCCGACTTACGGATGTAGTGTGCTTGGATTAGATTAGCTCGCAAGGCCATTGCCAGTCCTACCGCAAACGCCCTTCCACATACCCAAACCTGGTCCACAAAAGCCGCTGTTTTGATGTTGGAAGGCAAGTTTTCTGAGACTACTACTGACAGCTCCGCCTTTAATTGTCTTTGGTCATCTTTGAGCTTGGCAATCCACCCCTCACTCCACTTAGCGTTTTTTATTTCCCACAGTATCACTCCACACTTGGTCCCCCGACTATCCCACACTTCTTGAACGAGGTCCGCCCCTCTTATTCCCTTTGCCACCGGCTCTATCTTGTCATTGGGAAACTCAGACTTTAGTTGATTTTCTAGTTCCAGCTCCATTACTTCTCCCTGATTTTGTTGCGAGCCTTGTTGCAATTTATGTTTGAGATCTTCGTTTACTTTTAGAGCATCTGAGAGTTGCTTTTGCATTTCCAAAGTTTTTAGATGAGTTGACTCTTCAGCCTTTTTTATTGCCTCAACTCGGATCTTTTCTTCCTCAGCCATCAGTTTCTTTTGCATGTCTATCTCCATCTCCGATTCTCTCTTTTTCATATCTCTCATCTGCTTTATCATCTCTGCCACTTGATCATTCGAGTCTTTTATTCTTTTTTCATATTCATCCTTAAACCTCTGCACCTCTGTCTCTTTGACGCTCTCACGAACCTGGTGCATTACAGCCTCTGATATCTCGACCGATTTACCACAGTGTGGACATACGAAGTTTGTATCCATATAGACAAGTCTATATAATAACTGCTAACATGAGTTTTATGAAGGCGCTGATCGCAATTGTTCTTGCCGCCGGTGCTTTGACATTCGTTTTCAACCAAGTAGATACCGACCCCACCGCCAAAGCAAACCGACCTCAGCCAATCAGAAAGATATCTGGTCTTATTCGTGATCGCCTCAGACCATCAGGGTCTCCATCAGGCACCCCCCTCCCATCCTCGGACAATCCGTTTGGTGTAATGTTTCCTTCAGTTCAGCTGTCGATTGATACCAAGATAGGTATGGCAAATTCCTTAGGTGCTTCATATTACAGACCCGCAGATGTAAAAGTTCACACCAACACGGTCAATTGCGCAGATTGCGCAAAACTCACAGCAGCAGGTTTCAAACTAGTTCTTACTACCAGAAATGGCGGGGGAGCAGGGAATCCCAGCACGCCTCCTTCAGACTACAATCTATACAAGGCAAATATTGCAAAAGTGTTGGATACATACAAACCCGCTCTTCTGGTCATCGAAAACGAAGAAAATTCTATGGCGCTATTTTATTCAGGTACTCCCACCCAATATCACGAGCAGCTCAGGACGGCATGTACCATTGCTCACCAAAAAGGTTACAAATGCACCAACGGGGGACTCGTAAGCAGTATGACAGCTGCCTTGGTCCTGGAAGACTATTACAATGCAGGCAAAAGATCAGAAGCCGAAAGCTATTTCCAGAGGACGTTGGCCGGCCGTGATGGCGTACCAGCCACTTACGAGCAGCTCCGAGCCACCAGTGCATTTCAGACCCAAGTCACTCGTGGCCAGCAGCTAATAGCCGGTTACAAAGCCGCAGGTGCCGACTACATCAATTTTCACTGGTATGTCGCAGATACCAAAGCTCTAGAAGAGACACTGGCTTATTTGCGCCGCATTACCGGACTCCAACCTATCACCAATGAGATTGGTCAGCAAAACAACGAGAGTCCTACCCAAGTCACGACCGTCATGCAAAAGGTCAAAGACTTAGGCATTCCTGTGGCAGTCTGGTTTAGTCACGATGTCTCAGGCTTTGCCGGAGCTAAGTCACTTTTCAATACCGATGGCTCCATCCGCCCCAACGGCCAGGCCTTCGCCGACTTCATCTCTACAAACTACTAAATGTCCTGGAACAAATTTGAATCTCGTCTTGGTGTCTTGTCATACCACGCGACCAAGCCAGCTCAAAAAACAGTCGTTTACATTCACGGAGGATTTGGAGGGGTAGATTCAACCGAAAATCTTAGTAACGAGCTCGAATGCGAGTATCAAATTTTGTCTCCATGCCTACCAGGACACGGAAAATCGTTTGCTCTTAATCGAAAGTCTACTTACAACGATCTCAAAGATCCAGTTAGTGACTTTTTGAATCATGTACACGACAAATTTGGAAAGTTCGTTTTGACTGGACATTCTCTAGGAGGAAGAGTAGCTTGGGACCTCAGTGAAACGCACACAGATCACATAGACAAACTATTGTTGTTTTCACCACTTCTTACACCAATCAACAGTAGTTTTATTCAGACGGCCATCAGAGTCTCGACTGATTATGTATCATCGGTCAAAAGTCCAATTGAAAATATTTGGAAATATGGACTCATAGACAATTTTCTTCGTCCACTAGATCTAGTTCACATCTGGAGAATCATTTCATCATTAGGTCCTACAGAATTCACGAGTCAAACGCTTCCAGCCATGGTCGTCTGGGGAAAAAAAGACAAAGTATTACCTCTAGACAATACAAAAGTATTTCTAGCACAAATAAAGGCAGTTAGCTTGCTGAGCATCAACGAAGGTCATTATGGATACAACACTGGGGATCACTGGGACGAGATTAGAGAGTTTCTTAAGTGATTTTGGTAAAATAGACCAGCGGTTATACGCTTTCAGCGTTACCCGCTCGCAGTAGCTCGCGGGTATAGCTCAATGGTAGAGCACCAGTTTTCCAAACTGGCTACAGGGGTCCGATTCCCCTTACCCGCTCCAGATGCAAAAGACTAGTTTCAAAGACATTGATCAATACATAGCCACTTTCCCCAAAGATATCCAGTCTCGTCTCCAAAAGATACGCGAGACCATTCACGACACTGCTCCTAACGCCACCGAAGCCATCAGTTACCAAATGCCCACCTTTAAGCTGGGTGGCAAAAACTTGGTCCACTTCGCCGGATTCAAAAACCACATTGGTATATATCCATTCCCATCTACTATAGAAGCTCTAACAAAAGAGCTTGCTCTCTACAAAACCAGCAAGGGTACCATCCAGTTCCAACATTCAGACTCTATTCCTTTCGATTTACTCAAAAAGGTCGTCAGAGCGAGAGTAGCGGAGCGAACTTCTGCCTAAGCTCAACTAATTTTGGTTCAATGACCGCCTGGCAATACATAGCATCCTTGTGTGACTCGTAATATTTCTTGTGATAGTCTTCAGCTTCAAAAAATTCTGTAGCTGGTTCTACAGTTGTGACCACGCTTATTCCTTCACTCCTTAATTGTTCGACCATCTTTATCGCTTCGTCTTGTTGTTCTTCATTTGTAAAAAAGATTACTGACTTGTATTGTGTCCCCTCATCTGCCCCTTGTTTATTTAAACTAGTTGGATCATGTACTACAAAAAATACTTCCAGTATTTTTTCCACGCTTATGATTTCAGGATCAAATCCAATTTTTGCCACCTCAACATGTCCAGTCTGCCCTGTACACACTTGCTCATAAGTAGGCGATGGCACCCTCCCTCCCATGTACCCCGGCACGACAGAAGTCACACCTTTTAAAGAAGCAAATACTGCCTCGGTGCACCAAAAGCACCCAGCCCCCAGATATATAGTTTCAGTCATTTGGCAGGGACAAACTTCATACTAATAGAGTTTACGCAGTGTCTCAAGTTTTTGGCCGTCATGCCCTCGCCTGCAAACACGTGTCCCAGATGGGCGCCACATTTTGCACAAGTGATTTCGGTTCTACTTCCATCCGTATCCACACTTCTTTTTATGGATCCCTCTATTTCATCATCAAAGCTGGGCCATCCGCAATAAGCATTGAACTTGTCTTGAGAACAAAATAGGGGACTGTCACACCTTTTGCACACATACGTACCCGTTTCCCAAAAATCCTCATACTCTCCCGAAAATGGCACCTCGGTACCCTTGTCTTCAATGACTCGTTTTTCTTCTTCAGTCAGTTTATTTATCTTCATCGATGCAATCAGTTCCCAGACCTCCTACACAATTTTCAGTCGGGGGCTTACCCCGCTCAGGACAAGTCTCAGAGTATATACAGGCTTTGTCTTCTACTTGTTTTATTTGAGCATCTGACAATTTGTTTGTCCCAATCACGATTTGGTCTAGATCCGCCACTACATATTCTTCTGGTCTTGTGGTCATCCTCTTACCATTGACCGCCCATTCTAGTTGAGTGGGGATGCTTTCACCCAAAGAAGTAAATAGCTGTCCCAACGTTGCTCCCTTTTTATGTATATGAATTATTTTGCCATTTCCATCATGAAAATGGATATCCACATGCTTTTCCATAAACCTCTCATTGGAGTAATCCAACATCTTTCCATCGTCAGAAAAAACAGCCAAGTCAGCATGAATGTGAATCTTGTCACTAGTCTGTGTCTTTGCCATCTCCCCTTCGATTATTTTTTTAAACTGGTCTAGTCCTCCCGGTAGCACTATATTTTCACCATTTACATAAAAGGTGGGAGTAGCATTGACCCCCAGATCTTCTCCTGACTTTTGCTGCGCTCGCACCAGATTTATAACTGACTCAGAGTACATATCTGTCTTGGCTTTCTCCCAATCCAGACCCACTTCTTTGGCATATTTTGAAAATTCTGCATCTGTATTTTTGGCGTCACTCCAAGCTTTTTGGTTTTCAAACAACTTGGCATACACTTCCCAAAACTTGCCTTGATTTGCGGCTGCTTGAGAAAATGTAGACGCAGACCACGCGTTAGCATGGATCGAAGTCAGGGGAAAATGCCTATACACCAGCCTCAATTGTGTGGGGTAGTCTTTCACTAGCTGCTCGATTATTGGGTAGTAAGCCGCACAAGAAGGACACTGAAAGTCAGAGTATTCGACCAAAGTTACTTGAGCATCTTTACTTCCCTTGACCATATCCTGATTTGTGACCTCTAACAATTTTGTATTTTCTTCTCCGGAACTTGTCGGATTATTTCTACTCGCCAAAAATATCCCCCCTCCAAGCAATACCACACAGGCCACTATTATTCCTATAACTATGCGCTTATCCACAGACGAGTATTCTAAATCATCTATCCACAACTGACAACCAACAATTAGTTCTAAGGTGTGGGTCTCAATCTCCCAAAAGTAAATGATGAATAATCACTCAAAATATCCTCAAACAAAGTTTGAAGGATGTCAGATAGTTGGGTAGCATCCACAGCGTCATAAAAATTGGTCGCATATTTTTCCAACATCTCTTTTGTAGTCTGGGGGACCTGGACAGAAATTGTAACCGCATATGCATCTACCTCAGGATTCCGAAGCCCTAGTTTGTTTATCTCAGAGACTAGCACGTTTGTCCTACCCAAATTACAAGCCGCAAAATCGTTTGCACTGCTCTCACAAGGATTATTGAAGTTGCATCCCGCAATCGCTCCACAATAATTCATTGCGATTCCGCTCGATGTGGGATTGTTAGTATTTGGCTCTCCATCAGTAATTATTATTTCAATCTTTTTTAGTCGATCATTAGGAACAGGGTAGTTATTTGCAAAATAGTTATGCATAAACTCAAGTCCTCCTCCTACATTGGTTCCACCAGAGTTCAAAGGTGCAGCACATGCCGGACTATTTTCTTGCCTATCTGCAAACTGGGTGGTAATGACAGTTCGAAGAGCCGTCATATCTTGAGTCGGCTGCATGATCCATTTGTTAGTAATACCAAAGGTAGCCAAACCCAATCTCAAAAGTGGCAGCTCACCACCCGAGTTAAAGTTTGCCACCTCATCCACAAAAGCCAGGGCCGCCACCCGAGCCTCATGAAGCCTGGTCGTACAACTAGTTCCACTACAATTTGCATCTGCCCTCGTATTCATGCTCCCCGTACAGTCGATGTTCATTACCATATCCACTTGGTCATACAGTGCCTGAGAAGACACTTGAGCTTCCCTTACCAATCTCAGGCTAGTAGTCGCAAACTGCCTTTGTGCTACCACATCCATCGTGTATCTGTTTCCCTCTTGCACTCCCGTAGTGTCCAATACTGTACCATCAGCCAGCGTCTCTTGGATCGCAAATGGAAAGACAAAAGCATTAGGATAAGCCCCCAAAAATTTGGCCAACAAATCATTTATTCTGCTTTCGGCTGTGTAACCGGCTTTCAATACATCTACTAGAGCCGTTGATCTCTGTATCCCCAAAAGCAATCTCGCTTGCCATGCAGTCACCACAAACACACCTACCATTGATACCAAAAATACAGTTATTAGAGTAGCAATTCCTTTTTTCATGGTGCAATAAGTGATGTAGTCTTGCGAACCGAAGTAACTATTTTTATAGTATCGGTTCTCAAAGCGTTGTTGGCATCTTCCAAGCTCACATCGATTTGTAATGACGGATAATCCACATTTGCTGAGAAATCTTGGATCTCAAACTTAGTTACTTTTACTCCCTCGGACGTAAAAGGGTCTTCATTTTTATACAGTCTTCCATCTGCGCGCAAAGAATATACACTTTCGTCAATTATTAGATTTCCACCATCTCTTTCTACGCTGGTGGCCCACCGAACAGCATTAGACAATAGCAATATGGTGTCATTTTTTGTCCTCTCAAACATTTCTAGTTGCTTGGATCTGGTATCCGAAGTATAAAAAGTCACCATAAGTGAGCTCACTATCAAAAAAACAATCGAGGCCAGCCCCAAAGACACCAAGATTTCAATTAGAGTTGTTCCTCTTCTCATTGTGACAGGCTTGTAACTAACAGCGAAGTCTCAAGCTTCTTTTCTACCCCTGATTCTAACCAAGATATCTCAGTCGTCACTCTCTTACTAAATAAATCAATTTCAGAAGAAGATCCGCAAGGCAATTCTGCTCCAGTTCCCGTATCTCGACACACATCCGAGACTCTAATAGATCTCCCAAACTTCGCCTCCAAGCCTACCTCAGTCCCAGAAACTAATTCCCATATAGGCCTTCCACTTATGTCCACACCCACGGCCGGATGATAGATTCCAGGCGTCACATCCCAATTAGACTGCAATACATTATAGGCAATTTCTACTCCTTCCATGAGCAGATTTCCGGCCAACTGATTTGTCTTGTTAGCATGTGATTTTGTAACCAGCCATCCAATAGTAGGCAAAAGTGTCGCAGAGATAATAGAGATTACGGCTATTGCAATAATGACCTCAACTACTGAAAATCCCAATCTTTTTTTCATCTTATTTCTACTGTTCCAGATTTGTTAACAACTACTTCAACTATGTTCCCCCGAGGAGCAGTAAGCCTAATTGCCTCAAAAGCGTCCGCTTCTCCCGTGTCCACAAAAAACCAGACGTCAAAGCCTGGTTGCCCAAATCGAGTGGGGGAGGCTAGGCTGAACTCAGCCTCCACATCAGTTCCTCTTGCGTCTCGAGAGACCATCTCATAACTTACAGCGTCTTTTTGTCTGACCCCCCATATTTTTTGATCTTTTGCTTCGCGGGAGTAGATATGAGTCCTCGTCAAAATAGATGACAAGATGTCAGCACTAGCGTTCAAAGCCTGTTTTTGCCTATAAGCAGTAATTCCCAAAACCGTTGGCACCAAAAAAATGGCCAAAAGTGCTAGCACCAAAATCATTTCAACGATCGTCAGGGCAGTTCGATTTTTCATAAAGATACTACTTCAAAGCCACTTCCAGGCTCGCAGTCTGCAATACAAACTCCGGTGGCAAAATCTGTGTGCTATCTGTGTCTATTGTGACCGTACCTGCACCACCCAAAGAAGTCACCCGAAATCTTCCCACTTCAGTCCTCCCCAAAAAAGCTTGGGCAAAATTCACACCAGCCTTGTCCGTCTCTATTTGTCCCGATACCACAAACGGGATATCCACATTCCCCACCAATTTTTTCAGAGCTTCAGATTCCACCATCACTTTTACACTCACCGATTGCCCAGGAGAGAGAATGACTGATGCCGGCTCAAACCAAATTCTAAGAATAGGGTTCGCGTCAGCAGAAGCAGATATAAACATTCTTTCCTTCAGAGTCGCTCCAAATATGACAACAGGCAGCAATGCTGCTACTATTAAAAATGACGATAATGTTTTCATGATAGTATTAGTTATACAACAATAAATTTCCAAAATGAACAAGCATACTGCCATATCGCTTCTCGCCACAATTCTCATTTTGGTGTCAGCTTTTTTTGGGATTCAACTTTTGGTCAAGCGCGTCAATCTAAATAGTCAGGCCGACTCTACCATCGCCTCTTTGGAGACAGAATTGGGAACTCGAATTCGAAGCATCACCCAAAGATCGGATACCACAGCCTCAGGGGGTTCATATATAGAGTTTGGTTCACCCACCTCACCCACAAATACTCCCGCTCCCATTACAGGTATCCGCCACATCGCCTCCACAAATGCCAAATCAGCCAAAGGTGTTACCTCAATTACGGTATCCCGACCAGCCGGTATCCAGGCTGGTGATATTTTACTGGCCACCATGCAATCTGATTATGGTGAAATGCCCAGAGAAAGTGCTGGTTCAATTCCTACCGGATGGAATTTAGTCAACAACGACACGGATGGCCAAAATAGTGATCTATCTACCAGAGCTTATTGGAAAGTGGCTACCAATTCTGAACCCAGCAGTTACACTTGGCCAATTTTCAATGCTCAAACTATTGCCATTGCCGGAGGAACTATTTCAATTTTCAGAGGAGTAGACACAGTCAATCCTATATTCGCCTGGGCTGCAAACCCAGAATCCTCAGGTCAATTTGAACAAACATGTCCCTCAGTCAATTCGCCAGCAGCCGGCATGCTTGTTTGTTTCTTTTCCCACGACGATCCACCCAGGATCAATGTCACAACCAACAATACAGGTCTTACCGAAATCAGCTATTTTCAAATCCCAGTCGACCCCAATTATGGTTTCGACGATTCTCACGAGACATCGTATCAGTTGAGACCCTCTTCAGGTCAGACAGGCGCAAAAACGGCCTATCTTGAAAACTCGTCCAAGGATGGCAACGATCACACTATTGCCATAGTACTACGCCCCTCAGGATCCACACCGCTTCCCACCGTTACGCCTGGCACGACGATTATTCCGACCAGCGGTCCCACAGCCACTCCAGCTCCTCCTCCAGCCGCAGGCTTCGTGACCAAACAACCAGGAAGACTTATGGTAAACGGTCAAGAGTTTAAATTTGCAGGGGCAAATATGTCATGGCTTGCTATGCGCACGGATGGAGGATACACCACAGACGCAGAAATTGATGATGCCTTAAACACAGCCGTCGAAATGGGCATCAAAGTGATTAGGTCTCATACTTTGGGCGTATCCGTCGGTTGTTCCCGTTGTATCAAACCAAGCAAAAATCAGATCAACAACCAAGCTTTCCGCAGCATTGATTACGCCATCAAGAGAGCAGGGGAATTGGGTATATATCTCATCATCCCATTCTCAGACCAAGCCGGCGGCGGAGGATACTACAGTGGAGGAAATCGTATCTTTGCCAGTTGGGAAGGAGTCAGTACCGACGCTTTTTATACCAATGACGCTGTCATCCAAAATTACAAAGATTATGTCTCTCTAATTATCGACCATGTCAACCAATTTACCGGCACACCCAACTGGGACAACCCTTGGATACTAGCCTGGGAGACAGGCAACGAGATGCGCTCTGCTCCTTGTAGTTGGACTCGCGAAGCGTCAGCTTTTATCAAGTCCAAAGATTCAAGACATCTAGTTCTTGATGGCAATGACTTTTTCAAAGATTCACCCACAAATTGTAATGACCAAAGTTACTTGAGCATCGGTACAGTCGACATATTCCAAACCCATCATTACCCACTAAGCACTGCCAATATGATTTCCCACGCCAATCTGGCGGCAAACAATGGCAAAGCCTTTATCGAAGGAGAAAATGGCATCGTCGATGGCACTGGAGCCGGAGCCCTAACCACCATGTACGGAATAGTTGAAGGCAACAACAAAGTCTCAGGTAGTCTTTTCTGGCAATTCTTTGGTCACGCCGACGTCCGCGGATATCTTGCCGGTAATTCTGCCTTTACTCTTCATTACCCTGGAGAGTCAGCAGACACTCGTCAAAAGACAGCTGACTTTAGAACCCACGCTTACAGACTCAGAGGACAATCAGTTCCCGCCAGCCGCGTCACAGCAAGCCCAGTTCTTCACACAATAAACAGTAATCAGATTTCCTGGCGTGGTGTCCCAGCAGCTGATGGTTACAGGATCGAAAGATCCACCAACGGCACTACCTGGACCCAAATAGGAACAGTAGCCCACGATGGCCAAGTTCCCTGGACCGATAGCACAACTCAATCAGGCACTCTATACTATTATCGTGTGCGAGCCGTAAATCGTGACGGTGTCGCTGGAGCCTACTCAAATGTTCAACAATATCAAAGATAAATTTGCAATCGTTACCCTCAGTCTACTTGTGTCCTTTCTTTTCGTGCCCAAAGCACTTGCTGCCGACGTCACCATAGTCGGGATTGGAGATATGGTCTGCGAGTTTTCCGACACCAGCACCTCATGTCGCCAGATGTCGAGAAGGCTTTCAAACCAGACATCGATCATCAATCCCCAATATGTGTTACCCCTTGGAGATCTTCAATATGTAAACGGAGAATACACAAATTTTACGAACATCTTTGACTCAGACTGGGGTATTCACAAATCCAAAATGAAACCAATTCCAGGGAATCACGAGTATCACACCACTGGAGCGGCCGGATACTACAATTATTTTGGCACTCAAGCCACTGGTGTAAATGGCAAGGGGTATTACAGCTGGAATGCTGGGGACTGGCACATGATAGCTCTCAACTCAGAAATAGCCATCAGTGAACAAGTTGCTTGGCTCAATTCAGATTTAGCAGCAAATCCCACAGCCTGTACCTTAGCTTATTATCACAGACCAAGATTTAGTTCAGGGAACAATCACGGTAGCGATAATACTGTTGCACCCTTCTGGGAAGCTTTGTACGCCAGGGGTGTGGACGTAGTACTTAACGGACACGAACACAATTACGAGAGATTCAATCTTCAAAACGCAACTGGCGGCTTGGATACCACCCGAGGCATTAGAGAATTTGTAGTAGGTACAGGCGGTCGCAGTTTCTACGGCTTCAATAATCCTCCACTTGCAACCAGCCAGTTTCGAAGAACAGGAACAGGAGGAATCCTAAAATTGATTTTACATCCCACCAGCTATGATTTTTCATTCATCGACGATTTGGGCAACGTCATAGATTCAGGCAGCGGCCAATGTGTTGGCGCAGCAGGCATTACTCCAAACCCAACAGTTGCTCCAACTCCTCCCCCCGCAGCCACCATAATCCCCACGGTGGTTCCCTGTGGTCCCACAAACACGGGTCAAGTCGTCATGAATACCAATCTTCCCACAGGGGTCTACAAAATCTGGGCTCGAGTTCAAACTTCAGGATTAGCAAACAATTTTTATGTAAGGGCTGACAATACCTGTACGCAAATCACCAATTCAGACAATTCTGGTGGTTGGATCTGGATTTCAGCAGGTCAAACAGTCGAGATGAGAGAACCGAATCAGACAGTGACTCTCATCGGCCGCGATGACGGAGTCAAAGTAGACAAAGTCATTCTTACCCAAAACATGGGCTGCACCCCCACAGGATTTGGCGAAAACTGCGAAGTTGAACCCACAGCCACACCCACCCAAACTCCCCCCGGAACCACCATTGATCCCACTCCCACATTAATCTCTGCGTCTCCCACAGCCACTCCTCCACCAGGAGATCAAAATTCCGGAACTAGAATATTTCTAAATCCTATTGCTGATGCCAAAGTTATTGATACCAAGCCCTCCCAAAACTTTGGCAACAACCTAGATTTACGAATCAATAGTATTCCCAACGGCTTTTACCGCGAAATGTCCAGGGCATATCTCATGTTTGATGTCTCTTCTCTAAAAGCCAATGTCGCCAATCTAAAGCTTCGATTTAGAGTCCGAGGTGGGGATTCAGCTTCCAAAAACATTCAATCTATCAGACTTGTCGACAGAAATGATTGGACCGAATCAGGCATCAATTACAACAACGCTCCAGCTTTGGGTCGCACCCTTACTACATTCGGACCAACCAGTACAAATACATGGTACGAAATAACATTACCCATCGATACCATTACTTCTGGTCAAACTCGCTTGTCTTTGGCCATCGAAAACTGCGCAGATTGCAGAGACGGCCTCAGTATTGACTCAAAAGAGACTTCAAACAAACCAGCTCTTATCATCAATGGTGGGGCTGCTGATACCTCAGGAGGTTCAGATATCGACGACGAAGATGACTAATTAAGTCGGGGTGCAGGGAATTGAACCCTGTACTTCTCGCTCCCAAAGCGAGCGTTCTACCGATGAACTACACCCCGATATTGCTATTATAGCGAAAAGAGCGTTCTATCACGCCCTTCACGACTCGCGAATGCCGTGCATGAGCGAGCAAGTGAAGCAAGGGATATGAAATATAGCGCACTATATTTCATACCGATGAACTACACCCCGGACGTGAGTAATTCTACCAATTTACTCACCAACTTTCTCTTAGTCGTCACTTTTGCCCGTCCCGGCACCTCAATAGTCAGACAACCTTTGGCGATTTTTTTTCTAATCAACCACGTGCTCACAAACCCTCTCGTTCCTTGTTTGTCATCCACAGTTGACATTATTCGCCCGCCTTTTACTTGATGGCCCAGAGCCACATCGTCCAAACCATTAAACATTTTTAGACCACAGTCATCCACGGCTAACTCAATTTTTTTCCAAATAGTAGGGGACAACTGTACATTATCATCGTATAAATAAAATTCGTCAGTCAGATCCGTATCTTCATGAAAATCGATCATCAGTTCAAAACTGTAATTCCTAAAAATTTGCATCGCTTCCATGATTTCTGGGTCAGTCGCTCCATCCACAAAGTTCCTATTTAGATCCAACCCATTCACATTTGTCCTGGTCCCAGCCTGCACTGCAGACTTACTCACAACCGGGATATACACAACATCTGAGAGCTTGTGTGATTTACTCTTCATCACCTCTTCCAACACTTTTGCAGTCTCATATTCATCCCCATGCATGCCAGAAATTATTAGAATTATTGGATCTTTACCGAGGACAAAATGTTGCATCATGTGCCGAGGAAGGGACTCGAACCCTTACAGCCGTTTAAAGCTGGGGGCTCTTAAGGCCCCTGCGTCTACCATTCCGCCACCTCGGCATGTTGTGGTCGCTAAGGGACTCGAACCCCTGACTTTCTCAGTGTAAATGAGACGCTCTACCAACTGAGCTAAGCGACCAGTGTGCCGGAAAGAGGACTCGAACCTCCATGCCTTGCGGCGCTACCACCTCAAGGTAGTGCGTCTACCAGTTTCGCCATCCCGGCATAAGCCAATTATAGCCTAGTGGGCGAGAGAGGACTCGCACGCGTAGCGCGTCGCGACAGCGACGAGCTCCACGACATTGTGGCGAAAGCCACAATCTACATGGGCTACTGTATAGCTTTAGTGGGCGAGAGAGGACTCGAACCTCCACGACCGATTAAGGTCACTAGCACCTGAAGCTAGCGCGTCTACCAGTTTCACCACTCGCCCAAAGTAATCATATTATATAATATGGGAGGTATCTTTTCGCCGAGTTAGCCAAGGTGGTCAAGGCGGGCGCCTGAAGAGCGTCATATTAAGGTTCGACTCCTTAACTCGGCACAAATCAATCCTGTAGTATAATTAAAGGGTGCAACAACAAAGACTAGCTGAAACAAAAAACTGGCTAACAAGGCGATATTTAGAAATAACAACAGTGGGAATAGTCGTAGAAAACACGATCCAACCTGTTATTGTTCAAAACTATCTAGACGGAACACCTCCCCCCTCCGAAAACATACTTTTCCTTTTAAACCATTTAGGTGACGTATCCAACGGCTTTTTCGGCGTACTGATACCAAATCTGATGCTAACTCTTATTTCAAGTACAGTTGATTTAAAAAAAGAAAATCAAAAAGTGCAACGACTTTTAAACAAATTACAAATATTAACCATGTTGGCAATAGGAATATGGATAGTGGACGCAGAAACAACACGAATACTTCCATTAAGCGAACTAAGTACTCCAGATATACTAGATATCCCCATGGGTATATTCGGAATAATTACTGCAGCCCTTACAACACAGAGATTTCAAGAACACATAAACACTCACGCTAAACATGCCCAATCTAATAAGATTTGATAAAATACTGCTAGTACAGCAGCTACAGCTAGTTTGCATCAGCAAACAAGAGGTAGGCGCGACCAGAGGTTGCGGCTATGGTTCAGTGGTAGAACACGTCCTTGCCAAGGATGAGATACGGGTTCGATTCCCGTTAGCCGCTCCAAATGAAATCTCTTGCCCATATCGGCGTCATCAGTACTTTTCTTTTGGCCGTTCCAGCCACAATGACCCTATCCATATTGCTTCTTATTCAGATCAACAGCAACCCAGAACTAATCAACCCTTCCCCCAAAGTGCTGGGTGCATCACAGACATCATCTGTGCTAAATACACTTCCAGAAATCAAGCTCAATCACACCTATACCAGTGCTGATTCGAGACCTGCACTTGTCAAAAATTATCTAAAAAAATACGGCTCCGTTTTAGAACCTTATTCAGATGAGATTGTTGCAGTATCAGACGAATATGACCTTGATTATAGGCTTCTGGTGGCCATTGCCCAACAAGAATCCAATCTCTGTAAAAAAATTCCCGAAAATTCTTTTAACTGTTGGGGGTTCGGAATCTATGGTGACAAAGTTACCCGTTTTGACAACTATTCCCAAGCCTTCGAAATAATAGCAAAAACTTTGAAAAAAAATTATATTGATCAGGGACTGGATACTCCAGAAAAAATTATGGCCAAATACACACCTCCTTCTTTAGAGCTGGGCGGTCCCTGGGCCAGGGGTGTCAGTCAATTTTTATCGGAAATGGAGTAAAATCCCCCTACGTATGGCCGCACACTACGACGATCCCAGCTACTCATACGAAAAGTACTGGACCGACAGACGTTATGAGCATGACAGCGAAGTCACTGCTATCCAAAAATTTTTGGACAGAAAAAGCTTCAAAATCAGCGCAGACATCGGTGGGGGATTCGGTCGTCTAACGAGCCTCCTGGCCCAATATTCTCAAAAAACTCTCCTCATAGAGCCCTCAAAAAAACAGCGATTGCTTACTGCAAATCATCTAGCCAAACACACCAAGATTGCAGTTCTTCCGGGCAGTATCGAGCGCACAGGACTTACAGAAGGAAGTCTAGACCTAGCCTTAGTCGTTCGCGTCATGCACCATCTACCCGACCCAAAAAAAGCTTTTCTCGAGCTCAACCGGATTATAAAACCAGGGGGATATTTGGTTCTGGAATTTGCCAATTCTCTAAACTTCAAATCCAGGCTTCACAGCCTCTGGACGGGCCAGTCCATCCTTCCTTCCCCCATTGAGCGCAGGAGCAATTCCAATATCAGAAAGCAGACTATTCCTTTTGTAAATCATCATCCGGAAACAGTCCTCAAAGCTCTTCGGTCTCACAATTTTGAGCCTGTTGAAATTCTAAGTGTTTCAAATTTTAGATTCGTTTTTTTCAAAAGATATATTCCAAAAAAGCTTCTTCTCACCCTAGAGTCTGTATTCCAAAAAACACTTTCTTCCCTATACTTTGGGCCAAGTATATTCATATTGGCCAAGAGACTTGACAATCCTATAACCCCATAGTACACTAGTTGTACGTTCCGCGGCTAGGTAGAAATATCTGGCGGTGGAATTATAAAAGCCTTGGCATCGGGCAGGAGCCAGGGCTTTTTTAGTTGTATGACATTGTCATTCTGAGCGAAGTCGAAGAATCCCTCCCCATATTGTAAAATCACACCAGTTGGGCCGGTGGTGAAATTGGTATACACGCAGGTTTTAGGAACCTGTCTCGCAAGAGGTGGAGGTTCAAGTCCTCTCCGGCCCACCAATGACAGTTCGACCCGAACATGTACTTTAGCACATTGCTGAATACGAATTTGATTTTTACGAACGCTTAGTAAACGCTCCTACATTTATTGACCCCGATGAACTTGAATCAGAAACCATAATCGAGTACGGGTTAGAAAATTACCTTTATATAATTAGAGAGTATTACTTGTGATCGACAAATACCGAAACCCTATTCATTAAACAAAAGAAAAACCCCAATCTTGCGACCGGGGTTCTTCACAGTCTTGCGACTGACTCTCTTGCGAGAGCTTGTGTATAGTACCATCCACATCAAACCATGTCAACTAGCAAATTGTTGATCACTTCCAAATCTATAATATTTATCTCCCAGATATCCAGTTACTTCTGGGCGTAGCAGCTCTCCTCCCAAAAGTGACGCGGGATACAGAGTAAACAAACCATATTTTTTATTGACCACATCTGTAGCCTTCAGCATTTCTTCCCTCCTACCAAAGACTGACAGCTGACAACTAAAGACCAAGTTAGTAATCCACACTCCCGCTTTTCGGACACCCAAAACTGGTTTCTTCAAATATTCTTTGGAGAGCAAGTCATAAATAATCAGGGGATCATCTGTAGGAGTCACAACTGTCTTTCTCGCCCAAAATCCTTCTTCACCAGAGAGTGATAGACAAAAAGTCCTCCCCACCATTTTCATTTCTCGCAGCTTACCACACGCTTCTTCCAAAAGATTTCTCACCAGATTTAGGATTTCGGATTTAGAATTTAGAGCTTTGTAAGTCGTGTATGACCGACTTACGCTTTTGGCCGGATCCAGCTCAGAAGTCAGGCTCAAATCTTCATTGAGCCTCAAATAGACCAGGTCTTCTACTTCTGGCAGGAGTCCAGACACCGCTCTGGCCTGACCCAGGGTGTACAAGCCCTTATTATGCAGATATTTGGTTCTGGCAAACCCAATCCCACACACTTCTTCGACTGCCAAATGTTCTGTGGCAGACAGGTAGTTCTCAGGCGTCAGCCAAGTTAGTCCATCTGGTTTTTGCATTTCCGACCCCAATTTGGCCAATAGTCTCGTATGCGATATTCCCACCGAGCACTTGAGCCAATCTCCCAGCTCTTCCTTGATTCGTCTTTTGATATCCAAAGCGATTTCCAAAGCACCTCCGGCATAAAGCCCTAATGTATCCGTCACATCAATAAACGCTTCGTCTATAGAAAAAACTTCGACAAAAGGGGAGTAATCAGAAATTATTTTTATAAGTCCTGTCGTCACCGCAAAATATTTATCCATGTCCGATGGCACCAGGATTATCTGTGGACACAGTTTCTGCGCATCCCATACACCCATCCCCGTTTTCACTCCATATTTTTTGGCCTCGATAGACGCCGCAATCACACATCCTCGCCCAGGCGCCTTCAGTATTCCCACCGGTTTTCCTCGCAGTCTGGGATTTGCCTGCTGCTCCACCGTAGCAAAGTAAGAATTCATATCCACATGCAAAATAGTCTTTCTCATGTTTGGATCGTCCATACTAGATCCTCCCGGTCTAGCTGCAGCTCAGCTTCCAATCCAACAGTGCTGATTGCAAAACATGTATATTTTCTTCCACCATCTTTTCTTTGAAAAATCAGATTAATAGTCGCCACGTCGTATTCCCGCCCGTGCCACCAAAATTTTTCTGGCCAAGTCCGACCATAAGAAAACTTTGCTAATACATCAACACGGTCCACAAAGTATTTGTACCAAATAAGACCCGAAGATGCAAGATATCAAAACGTGGGTTTTGCGTATCAACTTCGTCTAATGATCAAATGGAAATATCCAGACATTGGCGATTACAACAACAACGTTACGGACTAGTAGGAGAAATCTGTCCCCATTGTGACGAAAAAATCTTTCCCCCCAGAGATGTCTGTCCAAACTGCAGCGGTGACGCAAAAAATCCTTACCAATTTTCCGGCAAAGGCGAGGTCTACTCATTTACCACTATATATGACGCGCCCGAAGGATACGAAGGCCTAACTCCATACACAGTCGCACTTATAAGATTAGAGGAAGGTCCGCTAGTCACCGCCCAGCTCACCGATGTCGACAATGGCAAGGTAGAGATCGGCACTCCAGTCGAGATGGTCACACGCAAATTACGTGAAGATGGAGATAAGGGCATCATAGTCTACGGCTACAAATTTCGACCTCAAATGTGATATCATCCCACTCAATGAACAGCCGCAATCTTCTCATAGCAGCCGTCATCATTGTGGGCGGATTGATTCTTCTAAATTACAAATCCCTCTCCTCAAAACTCCTCCCATCAGGTAAACTCCAAGAAGAAAACAGTATGGACAACACAAAATCAGTCACCGACGAGCCCATCACAGGCAAGCCTCAAGTGGAGATTGCGACATCCAAAGGCAAGATCGTTTTGGAGCTTCGCCCAGACGTGGCCCCCAAGACAGTTGCCAATTATCTTGGTAAGTGGTCCGATGGTTCGTGCAATGGCCGCACTTTCCACAGAGTAGAGGACTGGGTAGTCCAAGGTTGTGATCCCAAAGGCGATGGCACGGGTGGAGAGTCCAGCCTTCCCACAGAGACTTCTTCCGAATCATTCACCGCTGGCAGTCTAGGAGTAGCCAGGCGAGCCGTCCCCAAGGATGTGTCAAATGACAGCCAGTTCTTTATCGTCAAATCAGATTCTACTTTTCTAAACGGTGACTATACCTATTTTGGAAAAGTTATCTCCGGCATGGATGTGGTAAATGCCCTCGCAGTCGGCGATAAGATCATAGAAACCACCGTTCTCTCCAAATAATCGCATATGTCAGACATCACTCATCTTCCCAATGGTAACATCGAAATCCCGATTACCTTGCCATGGGCAGATGTCCAAAAAGAGTTTGATCATCAGATAGACGATGCAGTGGCCAAAGCCAAGATCGAGGGTTTTAGGCCTGGTAAAGCTCCCAGAGAGCTCGTAGCAGCCCGTCTAGACCAAAACGATCTAGTCACCCACGCCATCCAGCACCTTTTACCTGCAGTTTACGCCAAAGCCATCAAAGAAGCAGGCATCAAACCCATCGTCTATCCACACTTGCGACTTGTATCAGGAAAGCAAAATGAAGACTGGAAGTTTATAGCCACCACCTGCGAACCCCCTGTAGTAAATCTACCAGAGGACTTAAAATTGACCAAGTTGGCTTCCGATTTGTCTCGTGAGGACAAGCTAGAAAAAATTATAGGTGAGCTCAAAAAATATGCCCCCAAAATTCCCGATGTCTTAGTAGAAGAAGAGTCCAATCACAGACTCACGGCTCTGGCCGAAAACGTCACCAAATTAGGCATGTCCATGGACAATTATCTGTCTTCAAAAAAACTGACTGCCGAAGATCTCAAAGCTAGTACCGCCATCCAAGCCAAAGCCGATCTCGAAGTCGAATTTATCCTCCAAACTGTCCAAGATCTATACAAAAAGAAGGATCGCAAAGAAACCCTTGACCACTTGCTCTCAGTGGTATAATAGATATATATGTCACAGCCTATAGGAAATAAAGTGAAGAGCCCTCCTACTAACTTCTTCGAGGCTCTAAAAGATCTAGGGGAAAGCACGCTTTCTGAAGCCAAAGTCCAGATAAAAAAAGTCGTCACCGACGATATTCCCCAGGCCATCGGCATGGCTCCGGCAGGCACCCTCAAACAAGGCGAATCTCTGTCTGTAGCCGATCTCAAAAAAGCCGAAAACAAAGGTTACACTGAGGCCAAATCTGAGTTCAACGTTCAATTGCGCCAGATGCAAGAGGACGAGCGCAGACGTCTTCTTGCTATCGAAAATCAGACCAGACAGCAAATCACGTCTATTCAGGCAGAAATCAAGCTTCTGGCCCAATCCACCAAAGAGCTCGGAAAAGAGTTCGAGATTGCAGCCAGTCAGGCCGTGGTCAATCCTGGCATCTATCACAAGAACTTTTTTGCCCACCTCAGCTCTCTTATCAAGACCTTGCGTCAGCAAGTTCAGGATTCCAAGCATTGGCTAGCCACGACCAACGCCAGAGCTGGCAAACGTGGTGCTTACTGGTCAGGTGTAAAAAAGAGCGGTACATCCTTCATGCTCTCTTCTGAGCGATATATGGTAACATCAACTGGATAAACATATGTCAAAGACTTTAAATTTTGCTTTTTTCTTTACCCCGCATGCGGGGCGGTTTGGGTGATTTAAAAAAAATTACCCCAGACGGCAATAGCCCCGCACCAAGCGGGGTTTTTCTTTTGGAAAAACTATGAAAGATATACCTCAACCAAAACCAGAGTCCCAGCTCGAAAAAACCATCTCAGTATGGCTCGCTTATTTGGTTCAAAAAAATCAGGCAGAGGCTGATCGAACCCTGAGAGTTATCAATCGCAAGGCTTTAAAAGTTCCATGGAAAAAATAATTGCCCATTTAGGCCTACCTGGCTCGTACAGTCATCAGGCCACCCTCAGATATTTTGGCAAAAAAGCCGTGGTTCTATCGTGCTTATCATTTGATGAGATCATTTCCAAGATAAAAGAGGGCACAGTGTCCCATGGAGTCATCCCGGTATCAAACAGTCTGACAGGGCCTATTGCTGACAATTACCAGCTTATACGAGCCTCCACCCTAGCCGTAGTGGGGGAATTGGATCTTCCCATTCATCATTGTCTGGCCAGTGTTTCTTATGCATTGCAGGGTGAGACAAAAAAAATCTACTCCCATCCCCAGGCTCTTTCCCAGTGCAAAAGATATCTCAGCAAATACCCTGAAGTCGACCAAATTTCATATGCCGATACTGCATCAGCAGCCAAATACGTCAGTGATCAAAAAGACCCATCACTAGCAGTCATTTGTAGCAAATCAGCAGCCAAAATCTATAGCTTAAAAGTCCTGGCACCAAACATCGAAGACCAATCTAGCAACACTACGCACTTCTATATCATAAGTCGACCCGAACTTTCTCAATATCGCACCCAAATTGATTCAATTGACAAACAAATCATCAAATTGATTTCAAAAAGACTCAGTATTTGCAAAGAAGTAGGCAACATAAAAAACATCTCAAATTACCCATACTTGATTCCACCCGTGAACAGTTGGTCATAAAAAAAGTCCAAAGTTACTCAAACTTGGACAATACGTTTGTAAAAAAACTATATTCAGTAATTATTTCTCACTGTCGGAGTGTTCAAAATCGAAGGGAGGTGTAAAAGTGTATGTGTGAAAGAGTTGTAGCAGATTGGATAAGGCAAGTACAAATACGTCAAGGAAAGATTGTCGAAATCAAAGTTTCAACCACTTCTGAAAAACCTGATCCAGCAAAACCCGATCAACCCGTCCCTGCTCCAGATCCACAGGAGTCAAAAGAGAAGGAGAAGAAGGACTAATTTTTCCTGTCACTTCATCCGCGTACCTCTCTTGAATCGCCTGGGCATTAGTATTTACAGGCAAGCTGATCTCCGAGGCCAGCTTGTCTTGGGTGTCAAACACTCGGATCTTACCAATTGCAGTCATACCTACTGCGTTTCCAGCAAACAGCATCGACCATTTTCCACTCTGCAAATCAGAGATCGAAAACACCTTTTCCGATACCGCAAATCCCATCTTAGGAAACATGTACTCAACTCCAAATTGTCTAGTAGTACCTGCCAATATATAGGTGTCTTTAGGTTGTACTCTGATTTCTCCGGTCTCAGATATCAAAAACAGGTCTTCACCAATCCCATCCGCCGGCACCACTCCACCAATGTCATCCGAGAGCCTGTATGGTCCAGGACAGAGTATCTCGTCGATCTCAATTCCCAACTCTTTCTTTAGTTTATCGGCCCGACTCCGTAGCTTTCGTCCATGAGCATAATTTCTTGCCTCTTTGGCGACGACTGGGTGTTCCCGCACCGTATCCAAAAACAATGCAACCTCCAATCCACCTGGTCTATCGGGAATATATTTTGGCCAGTTCCAAGAAAGAGCCGTCAGATCAGATTTCACTCCACTTTCGCCTCCCACTCCATATGACTGTTCCCAGCTTCCCGATACCACAGGTCTGATATAAGCTCGGGACAGTTCTCCATTTTTAGATCTCAAGATACTTTCACCCAAGACCGATAGCCAAGTTTTTATCGCCTCATCCAATTCAGAGGCCAAAACAGGCAGTTCGAGTCCCACAGTTTCCGCACTTTTTTGCAATCTGGCAAATCTTTCAGGATACAAGATCATATTTGCTCCGGAGAGCTTCCCGTTCTCAGAGACTGGGTTGATGCTCATGCCCTCGAATATTAGTTGTGCATAGTCATGGGCAGGGTTTTCTCTTACTTCTTGGTTCAATGGATGCCAAGAGGGCACAATAATCAATTTATTTTCGGTTCTGTCATATGTCAGGACATACACAGCTCCCGGTTTTTTTGCCAAAAAGATTTCTCTCAACTTTTTATGCTCCTCGTTGGGCACAGGATACATATCTAACCTAGATTTATCCGGAATATACTTTGAGATCATATAGCCTTATAATTGTATCACCCTGGACTCGTAGCTCAGTTGGTTAGAGCGTGGCATTGACATTGCCAAGGCCACAGGTTCGAATCCTGTCGGGTCCACAACAAAATGAATATTGGAGCACATACATCAATAGCCGGAGGTTTCGATAAATGTATCGATCGCATTGTAGAAATGGGTGGCAATTGTCTCATGACTTTTGCTTCCTCCCCCCGGTCTCTTCAGTACAAGGACATAGACCCCAAAACTATAGCCAGCTATCTCGCAAAGAAAAAAAGCGCGAATATCGGCCCCCACTTTTTCCACGGAGTCTATTTAGCAAACCTAGCCGCCGAGAGCAAATCACACCTCAAAATCAGTATGGACTCCCTTATTTTTTACCAAAGATTAGCAGGTGAAATCGGCGGGGTCGGAACCATCTTGCACATAGGAAGTCACAAAGGTGTAGGCTTTGAAAAAGTTTTGAGTCAGATTATCGCTTCGGTAAACTATATCCTGGACAGCTCACCCAAAGGAATTAGACTAATTTTAGAAAACGCAGCCGGCCAAAATGGGACTATAGGAAGTCTCAAAGAATTAGCCCAGATTATAGGAAGAGTAGGGGACAAGTCAAAAATTGGCGTCTGTTTGGATACTCAGCACGCATTTGCAGGCGGAATCAAGATTGAAACACTCTTGGATCAATTTGATCAGATAGTGGGCATCAAACACCTGTCAGTCATTCATCTCAACGATTCCAAATCTGATTTTGGTTCTCACTTGGACCGTCACGAAAATCTAGGCGAAGGCAAGATTGGTATTGAGCCCCTACGCAAATTTCTGGCCGACTCCAGACTCAAAAATATCCCAATAATTATAGAAGTTCCGGGCAGTGGAGCAGGACCTCGAAAAGAGGACATTGACACCCTCAAATCATTGGTAGATAATTAATCTAATCTATTTTGGTCGTAGGCCTCACCAACCTGCACAAAGACCAAAGATCTAAATTGAGCCACCAAGTAGCTAGTTGGAACCCTGGGACTAGCGAAGCGGGGGCTTTTTTATTTTCAAACACATGAATGACAACGATCACAAAATATTAGGCAAAGAGCTAGACCTCTTCACCTTTTCCGACACTGTCGGCAAGGGTTTGCCATTGTGGACACCAAAAGGATCGATCATTAGGCGCGAATTAGAGCGTTGGGTCGTCGACGAAGAAATAAAAGATGGCTATCTACACGTCTATACACCAGATATAGCCAAATTAGATCTATTCGAGAAGTCAGGTCATTACCCTTATTACAAAGACTCCATGTACGCCCCGATTGAAATCGATGACGAAAAATTTATGTTACGTCCCATGACTTGTCCACACCACTTCGAATTATATTTATCTCGTCCCCATAGCTACAAAGAATTACCGATCAGATATGCAGAACTTGCAAAGCTCTACCGCTACGAACAATCAGGTGAACTAATGGGGCTCCAAAGAGTTAGATCATTTTGCTTGGCCGACGCCCATATCATTACAAATCAGGAACACATGAACTCGGAGTTTAACCGAGTTCTGGATTTGATTGAGAAAATGGTTCACACTTTGGGCCTAGAACCTCAAAAAGATTATTGGTACCGACTATCACTCGGCGATAGATCCAATACCGAAAAGTACTATAAAGACGATGCGGCTTGGGACCATGCAGAAAATATATTAAGAGATGTACTCAGGTCAAGAAACTCACACTTTGTCGAGGCAGCTGGCGAGGCTGCCTTCTATGGACCGAAGATCGATATTCAGATGAGAAACGCAAACGGCAAAGAAGAAACAGCTTTTACTGTCCAATATGACTTTGTTATGCCAAAACGTTTTAAACTAAGTTACATAAACGAGAAAGGCGAAGAGCAAGAACCTCTTGTCATCCATCGTAGCTCAATCGGCTGTATAGAGCGCATTATTGCCTTTTTGATCGAAAAGTATTCAGGTGCATTCCCCACGTGGCTTTCCCCGGTCCAGGTAGTAGTATTGCCCATATCTGACAAACAGCTAGATTACGCTCAAAAAGTTGCAACTGAGCTAAAAGCCGCCAAGATCAGAGTGGAGCTCAATGACAAAAACGAGCCTCTAAACGCCAGAATCCGTGATGCTGGAAACCAAAAAGTCCCCTATATAGTCGTAGTCGGCGACAAAGAAGTCGAGTCTGGCTCGGTTTCAATTAGAAAGCGTGGTCAGCAAAATTCAATCGTCTCGAGCCTGGCTAAGTTCACATCTGAAGTTAAGAATGCTATAATTACTAGGTCTAGTGAGTAACCCGCATTTTAGGATCAACCATCAAATTCAGGCCAAGGAGGTCCGCCTTCTTCGAGCCGATGGCTCCCAAATAGGCGTCGTCACTCGCGATGAAGCACTTTCCCAAGCCAAAACCGAAAAAGTAGACGCAGTCGAGATAGCCCCCATGGCCGTCCCGCCGGTCGTCAAACTTATCGACTACAAGAAGCTCTTGTACCAGATGGCCAAAAAGGAGCAGGCTGCCAAAGCCTCCGCCAAAAAGGTCGATCTTAAAGAAGTCCGTTTGACGCCGTTTATGGCCGAAAACGATTTTGCGACCAGAATTGGTCGGGGCAGAGAGTTTCTCACCGAAGGCAACAAGCTAAGAATCGCCATCAAATTTGTGGGCCGCCAGCTTGGCAAAAAGAACTTCGGAGACGTAGTCATGAATAGAGCTTTCGCGGCTTTGGAAGATATCAGTACTGTCGATCAGCCAGCCAAATGGTTTGGCAAGCAGTACATAGCAACCCTGACACCAGTTAAAAAATCAGCAAAAGTTGAAAAACAAAATGAGCAACAAACAGAAAACTCGCAAATCAGTAGCTAAGCGCTTCAAGATTTCTGGCACCGGAAAAGTGATTCGCAGAGTCTCGTTCGGCCGCCACATCAGAGCTAGTAAGTCTGCAGTCCAAAAGCGCAGATACCGAAAATCAGCCATCCTTACCGGTCGCGTAGCCAGAAGAGTTAGACGCCTACTTGCAATCTCATGAGAGTAAAATCATCTCGTCGCCAAAGACACAACAAAATCCTAAATCTTGCAAAAGGTTACAGGATGACTCGAAACAGGCTATACAAAGTAGCTCGTGAAGCAGTCATTCACGCCGGCCAATACGCTTTTGCCGGCCGTCACCTCAAGAGGCGTGATCTGAGAGCCACTTGGATCGTTCGCATGAACGCAGCTCTTCGAGAGCTTGGAGTTACATACTCAAAGTTCATTCCCGCTCTAAAAAATGCCAAGATTGAGATCGACAGAAAGATTTTAGCTGAACTCGCCGTTCGCAACTCAAAAGCCTTCAAAGCAGTCGTCGAGACCGCAGGCTTTACCACTTCCAAGTAATAGGGGAGTGGTCATTATCCAAAACTCCCCACAAAGGGAGTTTTTTTATTGCGTTTGATATAAAATAAATCCATGAGCATCACCGAAAACCCTAATCCAAATGAATTCATCGACATGCTCAAAGTCGGAACTGCCATGATTGTAACTGGACTTATGTTACTGTACCTAGCCCGACCCATTATCAATAAATTATTTCCCACCAAACACAAAGAATAAACATGCGTGACAAATTAAACAATCTAAAAAACCAAGCCCTGGGGCAGATTATGTCCGCCACATCAGCCCAAGAACTAGAAGATATTAGGGTTCAGTATCTTGGAAAAAAAGGGGCAATTACTGAAATCGCCAAAGAATTACCCAAATTATCAGCCGAAGACAAACAAGACATCGGCCCATTATTCAACGACGTCAAAACCTCTATCTCAGAGGCTCTCTCCCGTTCTACAAACAACAGACAACCCTCAACTGACAACTATGACCATACTTTACCAGGCACCAAGCCCACCTTAGGCCATCTGCACCCAGTGACAACTGCCATTGAGGAGATCAGCGGTATTTTCGAAAAGATTGGCTTTGTGAGAGTGAGATACCCTGAGGTCGACTGGGATTGGTATGCATTTGAGAGTCTCAATATGCCAAAAAGTCACCCCGCTCGTGATGATTGGGAAACTTTTTTTGTGGACGCTCCAGAGGACAAAAAAATGGGCAAAATAGTTTTGACTCCTCATACCTCAAACGGCCAAGTTCGCGAGATGGAAAGACTAGGTGGTCCACCCATTAGGATGATAAACATTGCCAAATGTTACAGGCGCCAGTCAGACGTCTCACACACTGTCATGTTCCACCAGTTCGAAGGACTAGTCGTTGACAAAGATATAAATATTACTCACCTCAAAGGCACGATTGATTACTTCGTGAAGCAATTTTTTGGGTCAGACAGAAAGTCCAGATTACGTCCATATCATTTTCAGTTCACCGAGCCATCATTTGAAGTGGACGTCACTTGCGATATCTGTTTAGGTAAAGGTTGCAAGCTCTGCAAAGAAGGCTGGCTCGAGCTAGGTGGCGCCGGCATGGTGCATCCCAATGTTCTGAAAGCAGGTAAAATCGATTCCGAAAAATTCACTGGCTTTGCCTTCGGCTGGGGGGTCGAGAGGACTTACATGATGAAATCGGGTCTCAAAATCCCAGATCTTAGGCTTTTATATTCCAATGATATTAGATTTTTAAATCAATTTTAAAAAATATGCAAATACTTATTCCTGACTCATGGTTGAGAGAGTATCTGGAGACAGATGCTACTCCTCATGATATCCAAAAAGCCTTATCTCTCTGTGGTCCATCTATTGAGAGGCTCCATGAATCCAATGGAGATTATATATATGACATAGAAGTTACGACCAACCGGGTAGATTGCATGTCCATTTATGGCATCGCCCGCGAAGCAGCCGCCATCTTGCCCCACTTTGGCCACACAGCCAAATTATTGTGTGACCCTTTTGAGACCAAAATTTCGTTCAAAACCAGTCCCACGGTCGATTATCTAAAGGCGGTAGTAGATCCTGCTCTCTGTCCCAGATTTAGCGCTATTTTGATAAAAAATGTAAGACTCGGTCCTTCCCCAGACTGGGTCATAAAAAAGCTAGAAGCAGTCGGCATGCGCGGCCTAAACAATGTAGTCGACATTAGCAATCTTCTGATGCACGAATTGGGTCAACCTGTTCACACTTTTGATTACGACAAGGTCCAAGGACACACCATGACTCTTCGCGAAAGCAAAGCCGGGGAGTCAGTAACTACATTGGATGGCAAAAAACATACTCTTTCGGGCCACGACATAGTCATTGCTGATAGCAGCAAAAGATTGATCGATCTTTGCGGCATCATGGGAGGCCTAGATTCAGCAGTTGATGACCAGACCAAAAATGTCTTGCTCTTTGTCCAGACATATGAGCCCGTCCACATTCGAAAAACTTCCATGGGTCTCTCTCACAGGACTAGTGCTGCAGTTCTTTTTGAAAAAGGGTTGTATGTCGAAAGTGTATTACCCACTATGGAAAAGGCACTTCAATTATTCAAAGAGCTTACAGGTGGTACGCCAGAAAAGTTGGCCCTCGATATCTATTCCGAGCTACCCCACACCGAAAAGGTGACTCTTTCCGAAAGTCTGATTTCTTCTCACTTGGGGATTTCTCTCAGCCTTTCTGAGATTACCGGGATTCTATATAGTCTAGGTTTCCACAAAAATCATGTTCCCTGGTGGAGAAAAAACGATATCCAGATCCCAGAAGATCTCGTAGAGGAGGTTGCTCGCATTTATGGGTATCACAATCTACCATCTCAGCTTATGACTGGCGCTTTGCCTACCAACAGACCCAACGATTCAGAATTTTATTGGGTGGGCAAGATCAAGCAAGCTCTCAAGTATTGGGGCTTCACTGAAACCTATACATGCTCTCTAGTAGAGAATGACCTAAATGGTCTCAAGCTAAAAAACCCTCTCTCATCAGAATGGGCTTATCTGCGTACCAACCTCGCAGATTCTCATCAAAAAATTATTTCCGAAAATAGAGGTCGCGTACCCGAGCTCAACTTATTTGAGATCGCCAATGTATACAGTCCTGTTAAAAACGGACTGCCAAAAGAAAACCTTCATCTAATTCTTTGTACTACAAATACAGATGTATCTCGTCTAAAGGGGATCGTAACTAGCTTGTTACAAGATTTACTTGGTCTTTCCCCGACAGACATCCAGATTTCATTTCTCAATTCCACACTCGTATATGAAACAGATCTTTCAGATTTGTTGACGAAAGCCACAAGTATCAAAAAATTCACTCCTATCTCACCTTATCAATCGGTCATTGAGGATCTCAATGTTACTTTGTCTTCCAGTTACGATGACTTGATAAAAAAGATTTACAAAACCAGTCCTCTGATAAAACAGATTGATCTGATCGATAAATACGAAAATAGATTAACTCTTCGTATCACATATCATGATGAAAAAAGGCAGCTTTCCAAAGAAGATATCGCCCCAATCCGCGCAAAACTAGAAGTCCTGGTTGACTGAAAACTCTACATATCTAGACCCATCTTGTCCTTTTTCGTTATAAGCCTTCACATCTATTTTATGCTTGCCATCTGTCACCCCAGTAAATGTGATCTCCCAGGGCTTATCAGAAAAAGTCTGTTTTAGAGTTCCATCGAGATAGATTTCCACCTTAGTAATCTTGCTGACATCTGTTACATCCACTTTTACATACACGTCACTTCCATTTATTCGTGATCTGTCACTGGGGGACTGAATAGTAATCCAAACTGAGTTTGTACTCCCACAAAACTCGGTTGGTGGATGATATTTTGGATCTGCCTGTTCAGAAAGCCAAGCGTTTATTCCTTCTTGCCACTTATTCACTCCGTTGTGCTGGGCCAAAAATGGATCATTTTCAGAAAAATACCAGGCTTCTTTCTCTTCATAATTATTACTTGCCACATCCGCCACGGTCGCGAGCTTTCCCTCCCCCTTACACACTTTGATTTTTTTGTGAATTGGATCATCTCCCACGGGCTCAGTGCCAGCGGCAAAATACTCCTTCCTACTTTCATAACCATCATGGGCCGGATATCCAGAGTATTTGTCCACATCCATTTCCACCATACCATCTGGCTTTACAAATTCTTCTTTGGGATCATCTTTATATGCCGCTTGTATCACTTTTTTCCAAATTGGAGCGGCACCTGTAATACCAGAGGCCACTCCAGTCATAATCGAATTGTCATTATTTCCCACCCACACACCCACCAAAACCGAGGGTGTCCACCCGATTGTCCAGTTATCTCTTTTGTCATTGGTCGTTCCAGTCTTTACCGCCACTTGACGGTCAGTAATATTTATCGAAGCCAATGGACCAAAAGTGATACTTCTGGCCGATTGATCGGAAAGAATCGAAGAAATAATAAAGGCCTCCTGAGGAGTCAATACTTGTCTTCCAAGAGATGGCTTATGTTCTTCCAATACATTGCCCTCCGAGTCAGTGACTTTAAGTATCGATATAGGTTCTACTTTTTTGCCTCCATTGGCAAATGCCGAATAGGCAGAAGAGAGTTCCACTAGTCTCACTTCTCCACCTCCCAATGTCACAGACAGCCCCACCCGTTTCATCAAAGCATCAGTAGGTTCCAGAGTACTAAGACCCATATCATATGCCGTCTGCAACATGTTCTTTATCCCCACCAGAGACAGCATCTTTACAGCTGGAATATTCAAAGAATTTCCCAATGCATCTCGGACTGTAACTGGCCCACGAAACTTTAGATCATAATTTTCCGGCACATACTCAGGCTTGTCACCGCCTGGAAACACCGTTTTCGTATCCATAAGCATGGTGGCAGCCGTATATCCTTTTCTAAGACCAGCCAGATATGTAACCGGTTTAATAGTCGATCCAGGTTGGCGAAGTGCAGTCGCCACATTGTATTTCCCATCATAGTCAGGGTCTTCCCATCCCCGAGACCCCACCATCGATAGTATCTCTCCTGTTTTCGGATCAATTACAACTACTGCTCCGTTGGTAATTTTCAGATACTTAACCTTGTTTATCTCTTCTGTCACCGTTTTTTGGGCCAGCTCATGCAAATCCAAATCGAGCGTTGTAGTTACTCGCAGTCCTCCCGTCTCCACTACCTTCTCCCCATAGCTCTCAATTAGCTTTTGTCTGACATAGAATACAAAATGTGGAGCCTTAAGTAGCCCCGACTGAGTGGCTATCTCTATTTTTCCCACCTGCTCCCGAGCTTCTGCTTCCTGATCTTTTGTAATATATCCGTCTTCTCGCATGCGTCGCAGCACCTCCTGCGCTCTTCCTACATACAGATCTCCCACATAAGGGGAGTAACGAGTCGGGGACTGTGGTAGTCCTGCTAGTATCGCAGCTTCTGGCAAATTGACTTCAGAGATTGGTTTTCCAAAATACATTTCAGACGCCGCTTCTACTCCCCACGCAGTCCCTCCATAAGGATTCTCATTTAGATACATTTGGAGTATGGTGTCCTTGCTGTATTTCCTCTCGACTTGGATAGCAAGTATAAACTCCTTAAGTTTTCGAATCGGAGTCCTGCGATTGTCCAAAAGGGTATTTTTTACCAACTGTTGCGTCAGAGTCGACCCTCCCACTACCCGCCCGTTTCTAAATACATAGTTGTATACGATCCTAAATGGGGTCAGAGGGTCAAAGCCACCGTGTTTATAAAAATCCTTATCCTCGATGGCCACCGTCGCCTGTCGCAGTACAATCGGAATTACAGATAGATCAACTGGTGTTCTTCTCTGGTCAGAAAATACATCGTACAACAGTTTGCCATTTCGATCATAAATTTTGGTAGCAAATCCATCTCTTCGGACTACTCGATCAGGCGTTGGCAAATCGCGAGCAAAATAAGCAAATACCACCAGCACAAAAACGATTCCAAATATCGCTCCAAAAAAAGATATATAAGCGAGCCTCAAAAGCAGTCTTGCCTTTGCAGTTCGCCTGGAAAGCCTTATCATGATGGAATATAATCATACTTCATGAGCAGATCCAATCGCAAACACCGGATACTAACCGCAATAGTGGTCATTGTAAGTGGCTTAGCACTTCTCGCAGGATCCATTCTTCCATATCTATCTTTTTAGAATGCAACTCTCAGACGAGATTACAAAGGTATCAGGAATTGGGCCCATCATGGCCACAAAACTAGGCAAGCTGGGCATCTTCACAGTTTTTGATCTTCTTTATCACATCCCATTTCGTTACGAAGATCGCAGTTTAATAAAAAATATTCACGACCTACGAGTAGGGGATACGGCTACGGTAATTGGGACTATCGAGTCTATTGCAAATGTAACGACAAAAAAAGGCAAACCCATACAAGTAGCCAGTGTCTCTGATGCCACAGGCAAACTCGCGGTCTACTGGTTCAATCAGACATTTTTAGTCCGAATGTTAAAGAAAGGTATGACTCTGGCATTTTTTGGAAAAATGGATTTCATGGGTCGGACTCCCGCCCTCATCTCACCAGACTATGAATTAATTAGTCATCCTGCTCGCGAAGCGCGAACCGATGAGGCTCCACGTAGTGAAGGATCCAGTACAAATGTTGGCCGCATTATTCCTATTTATTCCGAAACCAGTGGTCTTTCTTCAAAATGGCTCAGATCAAAAATTTATCCGTTACTACAAACATTGTCAGAGGCAGATCCCTATCCAAATTATCCCGAGCTACCCCACTGGAAAGAATCCCTAATCAATATCCATTTTCCAAATACTTTATACATGATACAAAATACTTCATACAAAAAACGCCTCGCTTTTGACGAGCTCCTCATTCTCCAGCTCGAGGCCCAAAATAATCGAGCAGTGTGGCAAAAGACCAAACTTTCTCACACTTTTCATATCGATAGCTCCAAGATAAATCAATTCATAAACACGCTTCCTTTTACACTCACCACTTCACAGATAAAGGCCACAGGAGAAATTATTTCCGATCTGGCCAAACCCACTCCCATGAACAGATTGTTGGAAGGAGATGTAGGTTCAGGAAAAACAGTAGTTGCTGCAACTGCTGCATATATCTCCTATTTAAATGGCTTTCAGACAGCAATTCTTGCCCCCACTCAGATTCTCGCGCAGCAACACTACGAAACAATTTTAAAATTATTTCCAGATTTACAAATCGGATTAATAACGGCAAATAAAAAGTTAAATATTAAACACTCAACATTAAACATTTTGATTGGCACCCACTCACTTCTTTCAAACTTAGACTTGTTAGACAAAGTTGGACTTGTAGTCATAGACGAACAACATCGCTTTGGCGTAGCTCAGAGAGCCACCGCCGCAAAAATTGGCAAGTCACCCCATATTCTGACTATGACCGCCACTCCGATACCACGTAGCATGGCACTCACCTTATACGGAGATCTTTCTCTCTCAACATTAGATGAGGTACCAAAAAACAGACTTCCCATAAAAACCTGGGTCGTCCCCGAGTCCAAGCGCGATTCAATGTATAACTGGATAATTGATCAACTGGGAAACTATAAATCACAGGTCTTTTGGGTTTGTCCTCTAATAGAGGATAGTACGAGTGAGACCCTAACTGATGTCAAAGCCGTGACTTCAGAATTCAATAAATTAAAGTCAGTTTTCCCAAATCACAAGCTCGGTCTGTTACACGGAAAATTAAAATCGACAGAAAAAGACCAGGTCCTAGAAAAATTCAAATCAGGTGAGACTGATATATTAGTTACCACCCCGGTCGTCGAGGTTGGTATCGACATCCCAGGTGCTACCATTATGGTTATTGAGGCCGCCAACCGCTTTGGCCTGGCTCAACTACATCAGCTCAGGGGTCGCGTAGGCAGGGCAGCCACGCAGTCTTATTGCTTACTATTTTCCACTCAAGAAGACTCACCTCGTCTCAAACATCTAGAATCAAAGTCCTCAGGTCATGCTCTTGCTGAGCTGGATCTGACTATCCGAGGGTCAGGCAATATCTTTGGCACTAGCCAGCACGGCCTACCCCAGCTTAGAGTCGCAGATTACAGTGACTTGGACCTAGTTACAAAGGCCAGGGATTACGCCCAAAAACTATATCCAGATCTCCCAAATTACCCCGTATTGCAGTCTCTGGTTAAAAAAGTTAAAATGACAACGATTATTAACAATTAGTTGTCATCCTGAGCTTGCCGAAGGATCCACTTTTTTGAATTTATGACTCCACTACCCAAGAGACGATGGTCAAC